>DATEBV010000070.1:0-9662 GCA_035287205.1 Chthoniobacterales bacterium
AGCCAATTGCTTTCGCAAGTCTTCTATGATAAGGGCTTGTGAACTTACCTCTAACGATGCCTTCCTGTTTTCTTCTATGATAGCTTTATCGCTAAGCTTCGCTGCTTGTAACGCACTAATTATTTGATCTCTTTCACCTAATGTTTGTTCATTTGAAGCAAATTTTAAACGTAATTGAGTTAGCTGCTCAGAAAGTATTTGCTTTTCACTTTCTTGAGATTGAGCCTTTCGAGTTTTTTCTGTTAATAAGCTTGCTTGCGCATCGAATCTCTCTTGTAAGGCTCGTAATGCTTCTGCTTGTTGTTGATTAGCTGCAAGCAACTCAGCATTATCTTCAGCTGCTTTTTCTCTAGCCCGCTTTTCTTTATTGAGTTGTGCAATAGCTGCATCTTTTCCTGCACGTTCATCAGCAAGCTTTTTCTCGTCTTGTCCATGTTGCTCTTCTGCTGCACGTAAGCTTGCCAATAATCTTTCAATTTCTTGCCCTTTTGTTTCCATGGCTAATGCATGTTCGCGTTCTAAAGCATGTCTCTTTTGTGCCGAATCATCTACTTGTGCTGCCAATGTTTTCAGCTTTGCCATTTGCTCTGTTTTAGAATGAGCATCTTGTCGAGCAGTATCACGCTCTCCTTCTGCATCAGAAATTTTTCCATCTTTTTGTATTAACACTTCTGCTTGTGCTGCTAATTGCTCATGAAGAGTTTGATTAATTGTATGTAATTCACCATTAAGCGCTTCTGCTTCTGCCTGTTGTTCTGTTAATTGTTGAATTGTCTTCTCACGTTGTTGAGAAATTCCTAATGCCTCATCGAGACCTTCTGTAAGTTGAGCATTGCATCTATCAGCTTCAAGTTTTTCTTGTATCGCTTTTTCTAACGCTTGAGCTAAGCTTTTTTCTTTTTCTGAAAATTCTAATCCTGTTTCCTGCAATCTTTCACGTAACAGGGTCATTTCTGCATTAAGTTTTTTTAATTCTGCTGTTAATTGGTTAATTTTTTCTTGAGATTGCGTTTCTTTAGAAAACACTTCTTTTTGAACAGTTTGAAGTCGTTTTTCTAATCCAGCGCGCTCTTCTTCTTTAGAAAGAATGTCTGCCTCTAATCTTGTTACTACCGCCGCTTGTTCCTGAGCAAGATGTACACTTTCTTGTTTTAACCTAGCGTTTTCTTGATTCACACCAGAATTTTGCGCTACTTTCGCATCAGCTAGATCACACCGATGAGCAAGCGTCTGCATCTCTGATTGTTGAAGTTTCAATTGTTCAAGTAATTTTTTATTTTCCCTTTCTAAGTTCTCCAGACTTGCTTTTAATTGATCAATTATACCAGCCTGATCTGATGTCACAGCCTCATGTTGGGTAGTAAGTTCACTAATTTTTTCTTGTTGAGTTTGGATGGTTGCTTTATGCTCTGTAAGCTTATCTTGTAAAGCCACATTCTCACTCTCTAAGGCCCCAATTGCTTCACTATGCTTACGCGTGCGCTCAGTAACTCCTATCTGCTCGTCTAATGCTTCTTGCGCTTGTACTAACTTAAACTCATGTTCTTGTATAAGCTCCCCTTGATCACGTCTCATCTTCTCTTGTTGTGCAGACATAGCTTGTATTTGAGCTTGTACTTTTTCATGCTCGTCTTGAAACAGTCTTAATGCAGCTGTTTTTTTAGCATGACTGTCTCTTTCCTCTAAAAGCTGGCTATCAACCTGTTCTTTTTCAAGTTGAAGAGCCCTTAACGCTCTCTCTCCTTCTATTATGCTTTTACTTAACTTACTGCTCTGTTCTCTCTCGTCCGCTAAATCATCAGTCAATGTTTTATTTTTTCTCTTCTCCTCATAAAACACTCTCTCCATATTCTGATTTTCTTGGCGCTGTTTCTCATGATCACTCTCTAGTTTATCTTTTGCTTGTGAAAGAACTTTTATAGTCTCTTCTTGTGCTCTTAATTGATCAGAGAGCATCAAAAGTTGTGTCTTAAACAGATTATTTTCACCACTTATCCTGTTCCTTTCCTGCATTGATAATGCTAGGCCTTCTTGTGCTTCCTGTAAATCCAAAGTCATTAATCTTATCTTTTCTTGTGATTCTTGTAAGCTTGTTGTAGAGGTTTTTTGAAGTTGTTTAAATTCTTCCTTAGTGGCCAAGTATAATTCGCTCACCTCATTAGCTGCGCCTCTTGTTTGTTGGAGTTTTACTTCTAATAATTGAGATTGTGTTTGTAATTCCGCACCTTGATCTTCGAGTACTTTATTACGCGCTTGCGCTGCTTTTAATTCTGAATCCAGCAATTGAACTCGTAACTGCACCTGTTCTAATGCATCAGTTTTTCCTGTTAATAAAGTATCTGCTGCTGCTTTTTGCTTTCCTAATTGTTTGAGCGCTTCCTCTAATGCTGCATTTTGCTCCGAGCCTTCAGCAAATCTCTGAGAAAGTTGGTCAAGCTCACTTGCCTGCGCTTGATTATTTTCAGTTAATTCTTGAAATCTTGTATTAAAGGCCTGCTCTTTATCAGTAAGAGCAGCTTGCATAGCAGCAATTTCTTGATCTAACTCTCTTTTTATTCTTTCATGTTCAGCACGGCTCTTGTTAATCTCTTCTTCAGCATGCTCTCTTCTTTTCCTTTCATTTCCCAAGCCAACCTCTACCTCTTCTTTTTCTGTATTTAATTTCTGATATTCATTTTTTTGCTGAAAAAGTGCGTCATCCAATGATTGGGTATGTAATTGCTCTTGTTTTAATAATGTTTGAGTTTCTTGAAGTGTTTGGTTTTTTTCCGCTAATTGTGACTGCAACGCTAAGGCGCCTTCTCGCGTACTTGCTAATAAAGTATCTACTGCTGATTTTTGTTCTCTTAGTTTTTCGAGTGCTTCTTCTAATGCTGCATTTTCCTCCGAGCCCTCAGCAAGCGCCTGATGCACTTGTCTTAGCTCATCTGCCTGCTCTTGATCCTTTTTATTTAATTCTTTTAATCTTGCTTCAAAAACCCGCTCTTTCTCAGCAAGAGTAACTTGCATTGCTTGCGCTTTTTCTATTGCTTCTACTCGCTCAGCAATCACTCTGTCAATCTCATTATCGGCGACAGCCAAGCTTTGTTTTACCACCTCAATATTTTGCTCTAATTCACCAATAATTCTCACTTTCTGCTCTAATTCGGAAATTTTTGTTTGCTGCAATTTTGTTTCTTTTCTTAATGCTTCCAAATCAGAGAGCATACGAGCACGCTCTTGCCCGACGAGAGTCTGGATTTCATCAAACTCAGCAATTTTTTTATTTTTGGCTTCAAGCATTGTTGCCATTTGAAGCAACTGCGATTTATCTGTTTCTTTTTCAGATTGTAATGTTCGTGTTTGTTCAGTGAGTGAAGAAATTTGAGCGTGAAGCGAGGCATTCTCTTGAGTGGATTCTTGTAGCTTGCTGTCTTGTGCTTCCCGTACGCGCTTCAACTCACCGATTATTGCATTCATTCTTGCAAGTTCTAGTACCTGCGCTTGTTCCAATCTTTGCTTTTGCTCTACTAGTGCTTGATCTGCTTTTTTAGATAAGTCTTCTTTCGCCCTACGACTCTTCCCCCCTAAATCCACTTTCACTGCATTTATTGCTTTGCTTTTTTCCTCCTCATTTACTCGTGCAGCTGCATCAAATTTTGCTTGAAGTTCTACTACCCGCCTTTCTAAAGCTATGTTTGCAAGCCTCCCCCTTTCTTTTTCTTGAGTTAATTTTTCTATTTGCCTCTTATTAGATTCTCTATCATCTGGCGTGCTTGATCTTGATGTTGACGCAGATTGCCTTTCTGAAATTTGTTTTCTTAACTGATTGATTTCTTCTTTTTGTTCATGGACCTTATTTTCTGCAATATGTTTTGCATGTAATTCTACTGCCACTCTTTCCTCAGATTCCTTAACCTTTTGTTCTAATTTACTTATATCTGCGCTTTGTTTTCTCTCTTTTTCTTTTGATGGTGCAAGCGCCGCTTTAGCTTCAGCTAATTCCGTCTCACGAAGTTCAACTTGCCTTCTAGCACGAGCAAGATCCTGTCCTTGGTCAGTAAGCCCTGTTAATTGCCTTCTCAGCTCAATTAACTCATTTTCACGTGCCCGTTGAGCTTTTTGATGTTCTGCATTCTGAGTGTCCATCGCTTGTCTTGTCGATTCTAAAGCCGCTTTTTTTTCTTTATTAGCTTCTCGTATCGCTTTCTCTGCTGCAGCTAAAAGTTCTTGTTTTTCTCTTGCTGCTTCTTCTAGCAGTTCTCTTCTTCTATTTTCAGCCTCCTCTCTCTGCTGTTTAGAACTTCTTTCTGTCTCTTTTCTTCTTTTCTCAGCTGCCTCTCTTGCTATCCTTGCTTCTTCTCGCTCTTTTTTTGCTTCTTCCATTTTCTGCATGGTTGATTCTAATTCAGCTGTTGCTTGAGTTGCTGTGACACTTCGTTCTTCAAGTTTCTGCGCAAGTATTCGAGCCTGCTCATCGAACTCAAAAAATTCGGACTCCAACTGAGTATACTGTTGAGATAGTTGAGTATATTGAGCACGTAAATCAGCATTTTCTTGAGAGGCATCTTCAAACTTTGCAAAAAGCTTTTCATATTCTTGTCTTTTTTCCTCTAGTATCTCCTCTGCTTTCTGCTGTGCGCTAAACTGTAAATCTTCATTCGTTTGAGAAAGAGCCTCGCATCTTGCAACAAGCTCCTCATATTCTGCTTTAATCTCCTCTATCACCTCAGCTCTCACATCATCAAGTGCTGCTTGACGTTCTTCTAGCGATATATCACGCTGCCTCTTATTTTCCTCTTCCATTCTCTGCTTGAAAAGCTCAAATTTCTCTTGAGCTTTCTGAAGTTCTTGTTCAGCTATTTCCTTTGCACGTGAAAGTATTTTTATATTATCTTCTCTCGCTTGAACCAGCTCTGTTAAGAGTGATTTAAATTGCTCCTTAGATGACGGAGCTATATCCATACTGTCTATCACGTTTTCTATCAAAGAAAATTGACTACTGCTAGCATCCATACCTTGCATCAATGATGATTGGCTATTACTACTAAAAGAAGTCTGTTCAGATAAGCACTCTATCCTATTCAACGTGGAAAAATTCGATACAGATTTAACTACCCATTCGGTGTGATCATCCATTAATTTTTTGCAAAATTCTCTCACAGTCTCTTCGCTATGACCCTCAATAAAGTTAGTTAGCCAGCTGTCTTGTTCCTGAGGATTAACGTTTCTAAATGCTACAATCGCTCTTTCCGCTTCATTTCCCGTAGATAATGTGCTGCTACTTGCTACTGTTTTATCTCGTTTTCTTCCTGTCATAGTCATTCACCCTTTTTTAATTTATTTTTGTTGTTATAAAGTAAGCGTATCATCACTGTCTGCATCATCTGGCTCTGTATGCAGTGAGTATGTTGCTGTATGCTCCTCTAATGCCTTACCTAAATGAATAGGATATAAAGGTACACGCCCTGGTTCTGTGACTTCTAATCCCATTTCGCGTGAGTAAGCATCGGCGATTTGTAGTAAAGTTAATGGCCCATAACCGGGAACATTTAATTTTTCGTGTTTATTCACTTGCGTTAAATCAATTGCTTTATGACCGACGTCTCGAAGGAAGCGAATACTTTCTACTATTTTTTTCAACGAACATTTTTCACCTAAATCACATACGTGTTTACGATGAGAATGGATTGTGTTCATCAAACTGTAACGTGACGCGGGATCTACATTTACACAGTAGAAGATATCTTGTCGACCCGCTTCAACATGCTTTAATTTCAAAGAATAATACCTAACTGGATAATTTTCTGCATTGTGCATTAATGCATTTACGGTATGCCGTGCTCGCTCGGGTGAATTCACATCGCGTTCTAATACTGTTTTTAATATACTATCTGTGTCGTCATTTATTTGCCTACAAACACTAATAACTTTACTCTCATTAAATAACCGAGGGATTCTTCTAATAAATTCAGCATGGGTTACAACATCCACACCCACTAATCGCGAGGGGGGTGCCCTGAAAAATGACGAAGCTCCTCTTGCTGAGTGAGCAACAGGACGATGAGGATCTGTGCCATCTGCATCATCAGAATCAAAAACTAGTGGTCGCGCTACAGCCCCTTCTGCTCTCGCTATTTCTTCTCTTTCTTGTAATAAGGTTAAAAGCCTTTCTACCTTTTCAAATCCTTCTCTTATCTCATTGTTTCTTTCCTGATAAAGTTGAGCTCTTGCTTCTAATGAGTCTTCTTCGGCTCTTATATGATCTAAATCATCTATCGCTCTTGTTTGAGCTTCTGTTAAAAAACGATAGAAGGCTGCTATTGCCTCGCTTATTTCCTTGTCATTTGAAAGAGAATCTTCTTCCTCTGCTTCGAATTCTTGATACATTTTTCTAAAATTAACTAATTTCTCTCTTATCAGTTGATAATTTACTAACAAAGTCGCTTGATCTTCTCTAAACGTAAGCTCTAATTTTAATTCACGAAGAGCTTTAATCTCTGTTGCGTATTCTTTCTGTTTTTGACGCACAGAATCACCCTCATCACTCCATTCCTTACCCTCAGGCAAGCTCAATTCCCTCGCTTTTCTAAGTAATTCATCCACCTCACCATCAACCACATCTAATCTCTTTGCTGGGGGGGGTGCTGACACCTCAGCTTCAAGTTTCATTATTGCCTCGTCTAAAACTTGTAGTTGCTCTGAAAAAGAAACAGACGCACCAGCATCCCCCTCTGAAAGAGATGATGAGGAAGAGCTGCTATCAAAGCGATGATGATGCATAGGTAAACCTCGTTTTTATGATGCTTTATTTATCAATCAGTTAACAAGCATCGTGTTAAAATAAATTATTACTATCTTGTGCTTATTCTAGCATTTTTTACGCAAAATAGCCAAAATTAAGGCTGTTTTTCAGCCTCTGATTTTGCTCTCATTAATTGCCCGCTCTCTTGCATCTTCATTGGCCGGCGGTATATAGTATCCGCATTTGAAGGAGCACATCATCATGACTAATCAAGATAAATTAAAACGAGCGGCTGCTGAGTATGCGTTGCAATTTGTTGAATCGGATAGGATTGTAGGGGTTGGTACGGGTTCAACCATCAATCACTTCATTGACTTACTTGCTAAGATGAAAGGCAAAATTGAAGGCGCAGTGGCGAGTTCCCTTGCCACTAAAAAACGTTTAACCGAAGCAGGCATCCGGGTTTTAGATTTAAATTCGACAGGCGACATCCCTTTATACATCGACGGGGCTGATGAAGTTAACTCAGCTAAACAAATGATTAAAGGCGGCGGCGGTGCGCTCACGGGTGAAAAAATCTTGGCGGCAGCGGCTAAAAAATTTATTTGTATTGTCGATGCCTCTAAACAAGTTGATTTACTCGGCAAATTTCCTGTTGCATTGGAAGTCATTCCGATCGCTCGCAGTTTAGTCGGGCGGGCCATTGTTAAATTAGGGGCCGATCCTGAATATCGACAAGGTTTTGTTTCAGATTATGGCAATGTGATTTTAGATATTTATAACCTGCCTCTTCTAGAACCTGTCAAAGTGGAAGAGCAATTAAATAATTTACCTGGAGTGGTATGTTGTGGTATTTTTGCAAGACGTCCAGCAGATCAAATCATTGTGGCCGGTGAATCTGGCATTAATTTGTTTTGACTCAAACGCTTCAACCTTAAGAAAAAGGAGAGACTTTATGAATAGATTCGTTAAACGGCTTTTAACCACATTACTTTTTTCAGGCTCCGTTATGGGCCTATATGCAACAGGAATCAATACCACCATGCCACAACAAAATCAAAGCGCCGCTTTTTTAAAAACCAACAGCAAAGAACCGGGTGTGGTCACTCTACCTAATGGTTTGCAATATAAAATCATTCATGAAGGAAAAGGTCCTAAACCTCAAGCAACAAGTACTGTCACTGTAGACTATGAAGGCAAGCTCATTAACGGCCAAGTGTTTGATAGTTCTTATGCACGCAAACAACCGATTTCATTTGCCTTAAATCAAGTAATTCCAGGCTGGCAGCAAGGCGTCGCGCTGATGCCCATGGGCAGTACCTGGATTTTATACATCCCGTCTGATTTAGCATATGGCGACCAAGGCGTCCCAGGCACCATTCCGCCTAACTCGGCACTGATTTTCAAAGTGCATTTGATTGATATTAAATAGCGAGTAATCGTTTCCGGTCGTCATCCCCACGCCAGCGGGGACCAGACCACCTTTAAAAAATTTCAAAACCTACACTTTCAATTATACCCCGTACTTTTCTTGCTAAACAATATTGCGTACAGAAATAAGTACGTGTACAATGTCCGTATAAAATAAAGAGGTACCCACCATGGATACAATGAGCTACTCATCATTTCGAAGTCATTTAGCAAGCACCCTAGACAAAGTGAACGATAATCATAAGCCCATCTTAATTACACGGCAAAATGGAAAGCCTGCTGTTGTCATTTCATTAGAAGACTTTCAAGCTTATGAAGAAACCGCTTACTTAATGGCTAGCCCTAAAAATGCTGAGCGCTTGAATGAAGCGATTTCCGAAATAGAAGCAGGGAAAACAAAAAAACATAAGTTGCTCGAATAAAAATCTAAGAACTCACCCGCCCATACTGATCCGAAAAGCGCACGATATCATCTTCGCCCAAATACACACCGCATTGCACTTCAATCAGATGAAGCGCTTCTTTGCTCTCATTGGCTAATCGATGCTTCGTGTTCACAGGAATATAAGTCGACTCGCCTAGGTTGAGCGTTGATTTCTCTTCTCCACACTCAACCATTGCAGTGCCTGACACCACCACCCAATGTTCCGAACGTTGATGATGCAATTGCAATGACAAGGCCGCGCCTGGATTGACCATGATTTCTTTCACTTTAAATCCCGGTGCTTCTACCAAGGTTTCATACCACCCCCAAGGCCTGCAAACTCGTCGATGCAATTTTGTTTCGGAGCGGCCCCGCTCATTTAACTGTGCAACAATGTGCTTAATCTCTTTTGCATGTTCTTTGGCCAGCACTAACACGGCATCGGAGGTTTCAATCACAATGCTATCTTTAATGCCCACTGCCGCTAATAAACGGCCTTCTGATCGTAAATAGGTATTTTCCGTCTTGATTTGAATCACATCGCCAATCAGCGTGTTGCTGAATTCATCTTTTGTCGTCACATCACATAAGGCATTCCATGAACCGATATCACTCCAGCAGGCATCAAGCGGCACCATGGCCCCTAGTGTTGTTTTTTCCATAATGAGATAATCGATGGATTCACTCGGGCACGATTCAAAACTTGTTTTATCTAAACGAAAAAAATCTAAATCCACCACACCTTTTAATACGGCTTGCTGACAAGCTTCATGCATATCAGGCGCAAGGCGTTTTAATTCATTTAAATAGACGCTTGCCTTAAATAAGAACATGCCGCTATTCCAAAAATAGGTGTTAGTTTCTAAATAGGCTTGTGCCGTTTGATAATTTGGTTTTTCAACGAATTGAGTTACCCTCAAACCATCCGTATCCAAAATTGCTTGACTGGCTTGAATATAGCCGTATTCCGTAGCAGGGTAATGAGGGCAAATACCAAATGTGACTAAAAATCCTTGCTCGGCTACTTTTTTTGCGGCTTTGACTTTCTCATGAAAAACATCCACCTGTTGAATAATATGATCT
>DATEBV010000071.1:0-6779 GCA_035287205.1 Chthoniobacterales bacterium
ATGCATGTACCTTTTGAACCTCTTCAAGGTTCTGATTCCATTGTGCTTTTACTTCTCTCGTCATTGTGGCATCTCCAGCACGAGAAAATAATATCTGTTCTGCTTGTTTGTAAGAGGTTTCTGCTTCCTGAGCTTTTATAATAGCCTGGTCCCAAAGCAATACTGTTTCATGAATTGGCGCTACCAATGCTTTTTTATAAGCTTCATCTGCTATCATTGCTATCACCTTTGGTTTCTCAAGAAGCATTGTTATTTCAATCGCTGCTTGCCCTAGTTCTGCTTTGAGTTGATTAGTTTCAGCTTCTTGAGCTTTTGCTTTGAGTTGCGCCATTTGTGCTTCCGTGGCATTTTGAATCTCCAAGACTCTCTTTTCAGCTTCTATTTTATCAAGTTCAGCTTTTCTATTCTTTTCTTCTAATGCTCGAAGAGCCTCTCGAAGTTTTTCAGTTTCTGCTTGAGCTAGATCAACAAGATTTTTGTTTTTCTCCTGATCTGCTTTCATTTTTTGCAGTGCCTCTTGTGCTATTTGCTCTGCTTCTCTCTTGGCTGCCTCTGCTTCTCGAATCTGTTGTTGTGCCTCATTCACCATGCCTTTGGTTTCTGTTGTCACCTGTTGCAAAGCTGCTTCATAAGCTACGCGTGCCTTTTCTTCTGCCTGTGCTGCTTTCTGTTTAAATATCTCAGAAAGCTCACTCTCACGTGCTTCTAGAGAAGCTTCTCGTGCTTTTAACCATTCTTTTTCTTTATTAAGGAAGTTCTCTTGACTATTAAGTTTGTCAATATCCTCTTTTAATTTTTCACTTAGAATTTTAAATTCTATCGATTGCTTTTCAATCAATGACTTTTCTTCAACAAAATATGTGTTTTTTGTCGCCTCTAATGCTTTCTGTTTTTCTTGGAGCTCTTTCTCCTGAGTTTCTAATTCTTTTCTTTTAGTCTGAATACTTGCATTGTCTTGAAGGAGTCCTTTTGTCAATTCTTCTCGTTGAAGGGCCAATGATTTCTCTTGTTCTTCTAATTTCTGCAATCGTTGAGTATACTCAAGAGCTGCTTTCTCTTCTTTTTTTTGATAATTGCTTTCTAAGATTTTCTTTTCTTGTTCTAAAAGTGTTTCTAATGTTTTAAGTTTTACCTCTTTTTGTTTGACTGCTCTTTGCCTTACTAAAAACTTTCCTTTATCTCTTGTTAAAAGTTTTCTTTCGTTACTTGAATTCTGAGTCATTCTTATTTTACCACCTACTGATTGTGCTGCTTGTTTAATCATCTCAGCACTATGAATAATTCTTTGTCCTATATGCACCATTATTTGGGCTTCTTTACTCCAAAGGGCATCAGCTCGTTCAGCGCAATTTTTTGCAAGCAAGGCACTATCATAAGCTTGTTGGTTAATGAGTACTTCTGTCTTGGCATCAATTAAGCTCCGTAATGCATTATTAGCATAGCTCATTGTATCTCCTACTTCTCTAGAAGATTTTTTTATCATAGAAGCAATTTCATGCGTGATGGCGGAAATTTCCCCCGCACCCTCGATAATAGTGCGAGCATTACTTAAATCAGGATTTTTTTCATAATCTTCTACTGTCTGGAAAAAACGTTCCCAACAATCTCTTAGTTTAGCACAATTTGCTTTCGTCTGCGCTAAAGTGGCTTTTTCTAACCACTGTTGCTTCTGACGTTGAAATTCTTGATACTCTTTGTTGTATTTTTCCTTTTCTTCTTGTTGGACTGCTAATGCAATTTTCTCATTAGTTTTATGAATGATCTGCTGTAGAAGTGAAGTAAGTTCATGAGCTTCGTCATACGCATTCATCCAATCGGCTTCACTTCCACTCTCTTGAGCTCGTGATAGCGCGATTTCTTCAATTTTACACTTAACAACTAAGGTGTCTTCTAATCTTGCAGAATTCCATTCTGGCTGATAACCTAATTTTTTCTTTAGCATCGCAATTTCTTTAGCAACCTTTTCTGATGCTTCTGCTTCATGCCCTGTCTGCGTTGCTAGTTCAGCAAAAATAATAGATAAAATATTGTGACGTATTTCTTCTTTAAGAAAACCTAATGTTCCCTCACTCTCTTCATCATCATTCAATAATTTTCTTTCAGATTGATCTGGCAAAGTGATTGCTACAGGCTTTTCATTGCTTACCGCAGAAGATACTTTATGGGGTATTACTCCCGTCTCATGAGATGTTTTGGCTTCTGCAGAAGAAGAAACTACTGATGTAAGTTGCTTTGTTGGTACGGATGTAGAACTCATTGCTGCAGTCGAAACTACTGCAGTCGTTACCTCTGGTAATTTATGAGTAACTGTAACTTGATTTTGCACAGGCACAATATTCTTCCGAATGAGAACAGGAGGTTGTGCTTGTATCTTTGCCTTTTCAGCTTGAGCTTTATCTCTTTCTTGAGCAGCCTTACGTGCCTGCGCTACGGTCATTCCTTGCTCGATACCCAAAGCTTGTGCTCCTTTTTCAAGATTTTCTAATGTTCCTGGATTCATCATCAGAAAGCAATTAAAATCATCCTCTAAATTGTCCTCTAAGTGATCTCCATTTTCGAAACGGTCATTTAGAAACTCTTGAGAAGTTGGGAGGATCAGATTATTCTGTTCTTGAATTGGATAGCTACTACTAGCAACGAGAGCATGTAGACTCAAAAAACCTAAAGTAATAATAATGTTTTTTAATAGATTGGTTTGCATAGTCTAAAACTTCTTTTACTCCTGTTTCAATTGTTGAGGAATTGATTATTATCCTAAAATATGGAATATAACTGGATGATATTAAGTATATTGCGAAAGATCGCCAGTCTCTATTCACGTTTCTAGTATTATAACACTATAAATAAAAATGTGAAGAAAAAAATAATTTAAATTATCTAATTTCTTGAGCTTCTCTCAATTCTTCAGCTGTTTTTTGAACTTCGCTTGTTTTTGCTTGCTCAATAGAGTGCATTTGTTGCTCGAAAGCCTCACGCCATTTCTGAGCCTCTTCTAACTTCCCGGCTGTCTCCGCTTCGATTGCTTTTTCCAATGCAGTAGCAGCTAAAGCTAATTTTTTAGCACTTTGCTCAGCTAAAATAGCTACATGAATACAGTGATTGTAGTTGGTACGATTGTCGCTTAAATTAACAATTACTGCTTGAAAATAATATTTAGCTGCGTCTTGATTAAACTGAACTGTTTTTAACCACAAGGCTACAAGCTCTTTCTGATTTACTACAGTGGCTTGAGTAGCTTTTCCCAATGAAGTGAAAGCTTTTTTTAATTGCTCAGCACCACTATACTCAATAGTATAATGTGAGAGCTTGTAGTTGTCGGTATAATTTTCACTTGCCCTAATCTTTGCCACTTGGCAATGATAGTCGGCAAATTGTTGATTTTGTTCCATAATTTGGAACCACAGAGCTGCTAATTCTTCATGGTTTGCTTCCCTTGCTTGAGTTGCTTTCAGTAGTGAGGTAGAAGCTTCTTTCAATTTCTCAGCATGAGCCCGAGCAGGTCTAACAATCTTCTTTAAGATATCGCCATCGGTTAAAAAATATCGGCTGAGATATTCTGCTTGATGCCAGCAATGTTCAGCAAATTCTTGATATTGATTGGCAGTTTTGAGCCACAGCGTTGCTATAAATTCATCTTCTGATGCTATTGCAATAATTGTTTTATCGAAGGCTTCGGCAGTTTTATCATAAGAAGAAGCTGCATTTTCCCAAGCAGATTTTTCATTATATTCATGAGGTGAATGAGCAGCTGAGCTTTTCTGTTGTGCCGCTTTAGCTGCTATTTTAGCATTTTCTTTAGCAGTTTCAGCAGACTGTAAAGACAGATTACTAGACCGACTTTCGCAATTGGGATGGATGATATTTCGTAAGGACTTGGTTTCAAAATTGTTTTCAAGAAGCCGTGGTGTACCTTTGGTACATGAGGGTTTTTGAAAACTAGTTTGAGGCCGGGTATATTGCGAAAGATCGCCATCTCCAATTGCGAAAGTCGGGCTAGACCCTCCTCCTCTTAATTCCAGCACTTGAGGAGATAAATTAGCCATTACTGCCATTGCAGCCTCACTACTCGTAGCTCTAACGGATATTACAGGCGTCTCTCCTATTCCTACCACAACCCCTGTCACTTGATGCTCCATTGGCGTGCCTTCAGCGGCAATAGCACTTCGCTCTGAAAGTCCTAAGGTTTTTTCTACAGCTTTGATTCCCTCTTCTACCGTTGAAGGATCCATCATCGGGTAACAATTCAAGCTTTCAGCTGAATTGTTACAGTTCGCAGTTCGTAGTTCGTAGTTCTTAGTAATTTTAGTTCGCTGTCTAATCTGATCTTCTGATAGTAATTCTGTTCTTTTCAATCCTGTACCCTGTTCTCTGTAACCTGTACCCTGATTCCTGTCGCTTTGCGCATAAAGGCCGTTAAGATTTAGAGAGGTTCCTAATAGAATAAGAAAGGTTGTTTTTTTCATTGGATTTAATAGAGTTCTTTTGAAACTCTAATGGTTATTATTTTATTATTTTTTAGTAAAAAAGAATTGAAATTTTTCTAAATAAATTGGTTATATATCTTTTTTAAATTTGACGTCTCCTAAAACCTTAACTACGAAAAGCTGATTAGCCCAATGTTCCTTCTCATTTTGAAGGCCTAAATGAAAAGGAGTGTCGACTGAACGGCCTAAGACGGGATGAAGAGAGTCTCTTTCTATATAATCACGGAAAATTTCATTGTCCATGATTTTATAATGACTGTCCGCTGCTTGTGAAAAACCTTCTAAGGAACTTTTAGCATCTGCTATGGCTTTTTCCCAAACATCTTGATTAAGTTCCTTAAGAGCCTCTTCAGCTCTAGCTAAAGCACTTTGAATAGCTTTTTCTTCTTTTTTAGCCTGAATTTCAAAATGCTTGGCCGTCAAAGAAATTTTGGTTGCTGTAATGTATTTAAGACTCTCTATTAAATAAGAATCCTGAATAGTATTATCGGCAGCTTGTTGAAAAACATTCTCCGCTTCAGAGCAAGCCTCTTGAACAGGATAAATTGCCTCGATGGCTTTTGCCCATGCCTTATTAGCCACTTCCGAAGGAGCCTTCTCTGCTTGAGTTAACATAACATCTGCTATACGTTGGGCTCTTAGAATTTTGAGAGAAAAGAGATCTGCAGCCCAATGAGCTCTTTTACTCTTGAAAAACTGCAAAGCTTTCTCCCTATAAAAAAGGTCATTCTCAGTTTCAGTAAAGTGTGAAGGTAAGCTCTCAAAAATATCAACGACTTGAGAAAACGCTTCTACAACTTTTAGTGCATTTTCTAAAACTTCAGACCAAGCAGTATCTGAAGAAGAATCGTTGCAAGTGTAAGCCTTAAATACGGCTTTCAAAAGAGTATCTTCTGCTCTTAAAGCTTCTATAGCCCAAAGATTGGCATTAAAAATATATTGTTTGTTTTTTGCTTGTTGAAGTAGGTTTTGCCAATAATCTTTGTCAGCTTTTGTGATACTATCTTCAACTCTCTTCTTTAAAAAATAGACTATTTTAGAATAAGCCTCTGAGGCAATTTGGGCTGTCTCTTTTACCTGAGCCCAATCATCTTTAGTAATCTCAGAAAGATCACAGCCTTGAATTAAAGGTTTTCTCACTAGTTCCCTCAGTTGAAGAATTTTTATAACGAAAGGATGAAAGGCATTTAATGCTAAAAGAGGTTTTTGATCCTGGAAAATTCTAAAACCGCTTTCTGCATAAATTTTCATCTCCTTTGCAACATCATTTATTGTCTTTTCACAATCATTCATAATAATATTATAATCTTCTTCTGCAGTTCTTAACTGTTCTAGAATGCCTATCCACTCTTCTTCATCGATGTTAGAATCTGTCTTTTGAATTGTGCTCAAAACTGCATAAAGTGCTTCTTGTGCTTGGTTCACTTTCGTTGAAAAAAGCTCGGACATCAAGGAGGCTTTTTTGAGCTTCATTTTATCATACTTGGTATACCAATAGCCTCCACGTTCCTTCTCCATAGAATCAATAGTTAGGCTATAAGAAAACACAGTAACTTCAACAGACTCTCTGGCCCTCTCCCACTCTTCTTCATAACATTCAGGAGAAGCATCGTTAACCTTAGCTAAAGCAATATGAGCAATAACCTCGTCTTTTTCAGCCTGAGTTAATAGTGACTTTGTCACCCAATAATCTTTATCTTTTTCTAGAGTCCTAAGAAGTGCTTTCCAAAAATCTTTTTTATCCTCAGGAACACAATCGAGCTGGCCCTTTCGAACTTCAATAACCTGAGTATAGGTTTCTACACACGCTTGTACAGCCTCGATTGCCTTATTCCATGTCTCTTCGCAAAACTTAGGAAGAGTAGCCTTGGCCTCATCTTTAGCAGAATAAAAAGACTTGTTTGCTTTGCTGATACGCATCACATCCCTCATAATAATACCTCCTGGAGGCAGCACTTCAGATTGCGGATCAAGTTGATCCATTTCAGTCATTTTTAGGTTTACAGGAATCATTTTCCCTTCACTTTTGCCTATAGGGGAAATTGCTAATGATGTATTAACAGACTTCTGATCTCTATTCTTTGCATCACTTGTTAGAGTTGCTCTTGGCATAACTATTCGGCTAACAGGTCGAATAGAGGCTATAGACCGTAGACTGTAGGCTGTAGGTACCGCTGCTGTGGCAGGAGGTGGAAGATGAGAAATAGAAGATAGCAGTTGAGATCCAGAACCTGTTTTCAAAGTCGCTGAGGCTGATGAAGGGCAAGGAGTCGACGGCGCACAGAAGTTGAGTGT
>DATEBV010000072.1:0-19393 GCA_035287205.1 Chthoniobacterales bacterium
GTACCTCATACCAACGATAATTTCGCATTCGCCAAAAAGTGGGTCAGTCCCACACATGATCACCTACGGTGCTCATATGAGGTAGCTGACCCCTTTTTTCGCCCAATTTAATCCGAACGTTTAGGTGATATGAGGTACTAGAGCCTGTCCTGAATTATCGGATTCTTTACTGGAGATGATTCAGAGCTCAAAATTAAAAAATATAAATACTCAAAAACGTCATTTCTTCAAAAATTGATTAGTTATACTGAGCAACTTTTTAAACAAATTGCCGTAGGCAACAATATATACCCTTTACCCTTTACTCGTTACTCTTTACTTGTCTGGAGTTAAGTCAGGTAGCAAGTAAAATAAAAATCTATTTAAAAAATAGCTTTACTTTTTGGACTCTATTTATGCTAGTTCTGATTCCCATTCTAGCCATGTTGGCTTTGGTATTTGTTCGTCCAGGAGTTAAAAAAATTTCTGTAAGAAAGTTTTGTTTAATTTTAGGAGGTGGATTAATCCTGTGTTTAGGAATACGCTCGTTGCTCCCAGAAGGATGGATTTATGCAGAAGGAGAAGTTATTTCCCGTGTTCGGGGGCAGGTTCATCATTTACTTCATACTCCAGAATGGCAAAAACATCCTGTCATTCTTTTGGAAGGAAGTAGTGCTACGCAGTTTGGGATTGATGGAGTATTGCTTGAAAAATTACTCGCTGAGCACAGAGTGCCGGTCACAGTGCTTCAGTTTTCTCTTTCAGGAGCAAATCACTTTGAGCGTCTTTTTATGATGCAGCTTTTCTTTGAGGAGCTAGGGAAGAAGCATCGAGAGGAATTGAGAAAAGCTCCTACGATTCTTTTGAGCGAAGTTTTTGATGCCTATGATAAGGAGCCTCTTTATTTATGGGAGAAGGAGGCTTATAGCGATCGAGCAATTGCCTGGACAACACCACGTAATATTTTGGCAATATATAAAAATGGGGCAGTTTATAATAAATTGAGCGACTCAGGGACTGACCCCTTTTCTAGAATATCAGGGACTGACCCCTTTTTGTGGCCTCTTCTAGAACATTTGTTGCTGAATCGTTTTATGGTGGGTCTTTTCTCTTCGATGCAGCCTCTTAATTATGGGAAGAAGGTCGATGGATTTTTTCCGCTGAAGGGAACAAAAAAAACATTTCATTATCAAGTTGCTGAAAAAGAATTTAAGGAGGCTGTTACAGATAAAACAGTTGTTCAGGAGAATGTGATGAATATTCCTTATCCTGGTTGGAGTTCTTACTATCAAGAGTTACAACACCAATTGGAACCTGTGGTTAGTTTTATGGGTTTTTATGCCTTGCCAACAATAGAACCTCAACGTCGAGTGTATCAACTGGCTTTTTCTCAGAAGCTCCCACCCAATACAACAATGTTAGGACCCGCATCCCTTGATGTGATGCAGAGTCTTTTGAAGGAAGAGTATTGGTTTGACGGAGTCCATCCTCAAGGGAGTGGAGCCATACTTTTTACCGAGTGGTTGGCACAAGAGATCGTTAGTAAGTGGCCTGGGATTCTTTCGAAGTCATGGAAGAATCAATAGCCACAAAAGAACACAAAAAAACACAAAAAAGTAACCTGGCGGTGAACTCGATTCATTAGTGTTGTTTGTTCTGGTCTATAACTCATGGTATCGCTTACATGCTTTGACTGATCTTCTCTATAAAAAGGTTATCGATGAAGAGAATTTCTTTGTGTTTTTTTGTGTTCTTTTGTGGCTATTCTTTCAGTCTTTACCCTTTACTTCCACCCCATGTTTCAACCACTTCGTACTTTTTTACGCCATTTGCTAAGTTCTTGGGGGTATTCCCTCGGGACGTTAGTTGCAACGCTTTCAAAACGTCCATCGCAAAAAGCAGATCCTTCTGTTTCGGTTCATTTACTTGTCTCTTCGAAAACCTGGCATGCAGGGTTGTTGGCTGCTATTAGTTTTGAGTTTTTTACACGACGTCGTTGGAATCTCTTTATTCACGAAGATGGTTCAGTTGATGAGCAGGCGAGGAGACGTATTGAGAAGATACTTCCTGGTGTTCATTTTGTTGCCAGGGCAGAGTCTGAAGAGAGGATGAAAGAGTATCTCAAAGATTACCCCAAGTGTAGGGATCATCGTTCTCGGCATAATCTCTTTCTGAAATTTTTTGATCTGCCCGCTTTTGCACCAGGCGAACGTTTTATTTTGCTTGATTCCGATGTGCTTTTTTTTAATAGGCCACAAGAAATTTTAGATTGGGCTGATTCCGGATCGGAGGACTGTTTTTACAATGAAGACACAAAAGAAAAATATTGTATTCCTCGTGTTGAGATAGAATCAGCTCTTGAGGTCAGGCTTTGGCATCGTTTTAACAGTGGTCTTGTGTTAATGCCAAAAAAAGCAATCTCTTTGGATCTTGCAGAAAAACTTTTAATATCTTTTGAAGCAACAGCACATCATCCACAATTTTTTGAGCAGACTCTTTATGCATTGATGGCTTCCGTTTGGAATCGAGGAGGACCATTGCCAGCAACCTATGAAATTAGCTGGGGATTTTTTCGAAAAAAAAAGTGCATTGCTCGGCATTACTTAGGTGCTTTTAAACACGATATTTTGTATCTTGAGGGGCCGATAACTTTGTTATGTAAAATGGCTACTAAAATCGGGGAGAAGTAATTTTTTAACATCCAAACCCTTTTCAATAAAAGATCCGATGATTTAGGACGGGCTCTAGCTATGAGAATTATTGAAGCACATATTATAAAGAGATTTAAAATCCATCTTCTATTTGATAATGAAGTTTGTGGAGTAGTTGATTTTTCTGATTTAGCAGGACATGGTGTTTTTAAAGCTTGGATGGAGCCAGGAGTTTTTGAAAAAATAGTTGTTACAGAATCAGGATCGCTCGAATGGCCTGGTTCTCTTGACCTTTGTCCTGATAGTCTCTATTTAAGATTAACTAAAAAAGAACCTGAGGAAATTTTTCCATTATTAAAAGAAGCTTTACTATAACTTTTCCCATGGCCTATCTACGACACTCTCTTCTTCCTTCATTTCATCCAGGATTCTGGGTGAAGACAGCACTTCATCTGATAACGCCAGGAGGATATGGTTATATCCGTAAGCTGCGCGCGATGCAGGATGCGACCTATCTTCATGAGCGTGACAAACATGAGGTTCGTCAGAAGCATCATGGCGAAGGAGGATGGAAGTCTGAAAAAGAGGGAGATGTTCTCAAGCGTGATTATGCAAGTTATGAAGAGTATCTGACTCATCAAAAGCAGAAGCTTGATGAGATGCTTAAAATGAAGGGAGGCTTTAGTAACTGGGATATTTGCGAGTATCGATTAAAATTTTATGCACGCTTTAAACATCTCTCAGGACTACTTCCTAAGGATGCCGTGATTCTCTGTTGTGGGGCTCGTCAAGGGACAGAGGTTGAGGTTTTGCACGATCTTGGATTTCACCATGCTTATGGAATCGATCTGAATCCTGGTCCTGATAATAGGATTGTGCGTGCAGGTGATTTTATGAATCTTCAGGAGAAGAGTGATTCAGTCGATTTGCTTTATACCAATTGTGTGGATCATTCTTTTGATCTCGAAGCCATGATGGCAGAGCATGCACGTGTGCTCAAGCCCGATGGATTTTTGCTCTACGATATGGGAACCAATATGGAAGAGGGAGCAGGAGGTCCTTTTGAAGCGGTTTCTTGGGATAGGACGGAGAATCTTATCATTCGCTTGCTTGAAAAATTTGAAAAATTAATTCGGGCCGAACGTGATGACAACTTTGGTGGTGCTTGGTTATGGATTCTTTTGCAAAAGAAGAGGAAATAGCCACAAAAGAACACAAAGAAACACAAAAAAAAGAAATCTGAGGCGGTGAACTTTAATTGATTCGTGCCTCTAAGCTTCTTTGAAACTGTTGGTGCTCTAAGTTAAAGCAGACTCTCAATTTTTATGAGCTCAAACTGAATTGAAGTAAAAGGAAGAGGCAAGAAAATAGCCACAAAAGAACACAAAGAAACACAAAAAAAAGCAACCTGGGGCGGTGAACTTTAATTGATTAGTGTTTCTAAGCTTCTTTGAAACTGTTGGTGCGCTAAGTTAAAGCAGACGCTCAATTTTTATGAGCTCAAACTGAATTGAAGTAAAAGGAAGAGGGAAGAAAATAGCCACAAAAGAACACAAAGAATCAGAACACAAAAAAAGAATTTTTATAAAAATTATTTAACGAATTTAAGAACTCAAGATAAAGAATGTTTGCTATCGTGAAAAATAAGAGGGGGTAGGAATTGAGATTCTGCTTCAATATAGAGCACCAATAGCGGCGAAACAGCTTAGGCTAACTAATCAATCAAGTTCATCGCCAAGTTTCTTTTTTTGTGTTTCTTTGTGTTCTTTTGTGGCTATTCCTTCTGCCTATTACGATAACGTTGCTACTCGCGCATGACTAAGATTATTGGTATTTTTTTAGTTCGTAATGAGGATCGTTTTGTGGAGCAGGCGATCCGTAATGTGATGGAATTTTGTGATCAGATTTTATTGGTAGATCATGGATCTTCTGATGGAACGGTAGAAATTTTGCGTTCGTTTCAAGAAAGTGATTCTCAGAAGTTTTCGCTTCATCAGATTACTCATCCGCGAGAGTCTCACGAGTTATTGAAACAATTTGCAGGCACTTCTACTTGGGTCTTTGGAGTGGATGGTGATGAGATTTACGATCCAGAAAGACTTAGAGGCTTTCGGTTACGATTGTTTTCAGGTGAATTTAATTCTTATTGGATGATTCTTGGGAATGTACTTCATGTCGATCAGCTTGATCAAAAAAAAGAGACGGCATCGGGTTATTTAGCGCCACCTAGTCGCAGTATTACAAAGCTTTATAATTTTTCTGCAATTGCTTCTTGGAATGGGAATACATTAGAGAGACTGCATGGAGGGGATCCACAATTTCGAGAAGGTTTTCATGGGCAGAAGAAACGATTGCTTCAGGATGAATATGGATGGAATGATGCGCCATTACGCTGTCTTCATCTCTGCTTTATACCTCGTAGCAGTAATTATCTTTCCAAAGTTCGTAAGAATATTATGGAGACTTATTCAGGGGGAAAAATTAAAGGCATGAGAAGATTTTTTCGCTCTTTTTTAAATAAATTTTTTGGAGTTTCTGATGTCTCCTCATGGAAACAACAACATTATGCTCGTGGAGAATATCAGACTATTGATGCAACACCTTTTTTTTAGTCGTTCAGTCGCTGCGCAGCGGAGAACGACTTGTGAGCTCGAACTGCACTGAAATATTTTTACACCAACGTCACCGTAACAAGCAGAAAAATAGCCACAAAAGAACACAAAAAACACAAAAAAAGAAACTTGGTAATGAACTTGATTAATTAGTTTTTAAGATCATCAAAAAATAGAATGAGTGATTTCAGAAAAACAGCCGATACACCTTAACCGTCATTCCAATTCAGTTTAAGCTCACCATTTTATCCCTTTGAAATTTTTTTCTCGAGATTCTCACGCCGTAGCCACAGTTGCTATCAATCTCCTACCCCGTAAAGGTTCTTGGGGTGGAGCTAATCAATGGACGACGCAATTGAGTCGATGGCTTCAGTATAATGGGTGGAAAGTGCAGTATGATTTAAAAAGGGTTCCTGATGCTGTTGTTATGACGCATACAGGGCTCTCTGCAGGAACAAGTTTTGGCGTCGAAGAAGTAGCAAGGCTTAAAGAAAAATATCCACAGATTCCCTGTATTCATCGGATTAATGATAATGACTTGCGTAAAGAGTCCTCAGAAATGGATCAGTTGCTTGAGCGGAGTAATCGCGTAGCAGATCATACGGTTTTTGTTTCAGCATGGCTTCGTGATCATCATGCGGCACGATGGTTTGATGCTTCCAAGGCGCATTCAGTGATTGTACCAGGTGCAGATGCGCGTTTTTTTCATCCAATAGACTTCTTTCGAAACTCTACTGATACCGCGAATTGCGGCGTCGCGCCGGTGTTGGAGCGGATAGTTCCATCACCATCTACTACGACTTGTGGAAGACTCGATGAATGCGGCGTTGGACTTGAATTTGGACTTGAGCAGTATGAAGCATACAGCCCTGCGTCAAAATCCTTCGTCCGCCTTGCTTCATCGGTCTCCACTACGTCTCGTAACGATGGTGATGAAATATCCGCTCCTGGAGCATCGAGTATGTTATATACGCTCAACTCCTGTGCGCCGTCGACTCCTTGCACTTCATCAGTAGCAGCGAGTTTGGAAAGAAGTCTAATCGTAAAGTCAGGGACTGACCCCTTTTTACGTTTAGTAACTCACCATTGGTCAGATAACTGGAATAAAGGATTTGATATTTATCAACAGATCGATGAATTGATTGCTTTGCAAACGGAGAAGAAGTTTGAGCTCTGGGTGATTGGGCGTTGGCCTAAGGAAATTCGTTGGAAGAGTGCTCGTACTTTTCCTCCAGCAAGTGGAGCTCAATTAGCAATGCTTTTACGTCAATGTCATGGGTATGTGAGCGCTTCACGTTATGAACCCGGAGCGATGCATGTTGCTGAGGGATTACAATGTGGGTTGCCGTTACTCTATCATCGCGATTCTGGAGGCACGGTAGAACAAGGGCTCCGTTATGGAATGGAGATTCAAGAAAATTTAGAGACAACGTTAACAACGTTTGCAGAAAAACTTCCTGATTTGAGGCAGAAGCTACTCGCTGATCCTCCTTCAGGGAGTAAAATGGCTATGGAATATCAGCAGTTATTGCAAAGATTGATCGTAACTATTCGGCCAACAGGCCGAATAGTAAGTTTAAGTTAAGAGTTTAAGTTTAAGTTGACTTTTAGTCACTTCGTGACAGGGTGAGAAACTAAACTTTTTTATTTTCTTCCATCATTCCATTTGACTCGCTCGCTCCCCTAAAAGGGCTACTCGAGCAATGCTCTTCGTAATCTATCTTAGGTTGCTTGTCTGTAGCTAAGCCAGGCACCAAATAAAAATTAAAATCCATTTTTAAAACTAGGTTGCTTTTGGATAGGCTCCATTTACCTATGCAATGCATTCAAACAATAACTTCGCAGTCTGATAATTTGGTTCAGATCCGTCCTCCGAAGGAGGGGGATTTGAACGTCCGCGTTCACTTCATGCCAGGAGATGGGAAAGGATGGGCCTTGGATGAGGATCGACGGCAGATGCGTCAGGCATTGGAAGGTGTTGTTGAAGAATCCAGTTTAGTTCATGCGGAGGTTATTCATACTCCTTTTTGGCAAGGGTTGAGTGCTGTGGCTCCTGAAATTTTAAAGAGGGCTTTTGTTATTGCTCATGCTGATAATCCTCCTTTTTTCTATCTTAAGCAGCCTGATTTTATTTGGGGACAGCAAGTTGTAGATCTTTGGGTTGCTCGTTCTAAGGAGGCTCTGGAGCAGTTTCGTTTGTTAGGGATGCCGGTAGAGTACATACCTTATACGATTGATTCGGAGCTGTTTTTTCCTATCACTGATAAGAAGGCGTTACGAAAGAAATTTGGTCTTCCTGAAGAAGCTTATATTATAGCCAATTTTCATCGTGATACCGAAGGAGTTGACTTAACCACACCCAAGTTGCAAAAGGCTCCCGAATTGATGGTGGCTATTCTTAAAAAACTGAAGCAGCGATCTATTCCATTTCATGTTCTTCTTGCCGGGCCGCGGCGGCATTGGATGCGTCAGGAGTTACAGCAAGAAGAAATCCCTTATACATTTATTGGGAAAGATGACATTAGACTTCTTTCCAAACTCGCTTATGCTGATGAAGTGCAAGAAGTCGACGGCGCGCAGAACTTGAGTGTACAGACGTCCTCGATGGTTCGAGTACCGGAGCGACGCAGCAATTCATTAGCAGAAGTAGAGTTTAGAAAGAAGTCTATTAAGGGTGATGATTTTGGGATAAATATCTTAGATCGATCTACATTAAATGAACTCACTAATGCTGCGGATCTTTATCTTATTCCTTCTCGTTGGGAGGGAGGGCCTCAGTCTGTGATGGAAGCGGCAGCATGTCGTTGTAAGGTACTCAGCACACCACTCGGTGTGGCAAAGGATATTTTAGAAAAAGAATCACTTTTTAGAACAGTTTCAGAAGCAGTTGATTGTATAACAAATGATAGACAACAGAATAGTCTTGATGCAACGCTACAGCCGCAATGGGAACGTTGGCATCAGTCACATACGACTCAATCTATGGTTGAAGGACTTCAAAGGTTGTATGAAAAACTTTCTGTTAATCCAAGTTTTCAAAAAAAACTTCAGGTGCAACATGAGCATCCAATATCGTGGATTGGTTTTCAAAAAAAACAATTGGCTTATCGACTAAGGCAAAGATTGAAGGTATCTTCTTTACCAAAAGAGGTAGGATGGAATCATCAGGCAGGGATGAATAGTGACTTAGATGAGATTCTCTTAGGCGTTGGTCGCATGTTAAGAGTTTTTGGAATTTCTGTACGTGCAGCAACAGGGCATGGAATTGAATTGATAGGTTGGCCAACCGATGATTTATGCGGAGCAAAAGAAAACTGTCGGCGCGTGCAATGGATTGTGCCTCAGTTAACACAAGATCAGTTACTTGAAGAAGCCTTTTTAGTTACCCCTTCCATACAAGATGTGGTCAATTTACGAGCTAAGTCGTTTTCCCAACCAGCTCTTGTGATTTCTTTTCCTTTAAGAGGAGAAGGGAGTTCTGAAAAGCCTTTAGTTGTGGAAGAAAGCGATCAATTGGCTTCTCTAAAAATTTGGCGTGCTATGGTCGCAGGTCGCCCTGTTATTTATCCTGAACGTTCTGCTTATTATGAGCAGGTTTTTCATGGCGGATTTCCTTATAAAAATTCTCTTGAGTTACCAACTGTTATTGAGGCTGCAAAACAATCGAAAGAAGAACTTCAAGCCCTAACAAAACTCCCTACGATGAGTTCTGCACAGGAAGCGTTAAGAAAATTGTTGTGCTCATTCAGTCCTAGCTGCACGGCGACTGAAGTAAAAGGGAGAGTTTAGTTTGAGTATGTCTACGTAACTGCTAACTAGAGTCTAAATAATAAGATGCTTTATTGGAAGTAGCTCGATGTTGAATAATTGCGCGCAAACTTTTTAATTTTTTATTCAAGCAAGACAACAATGAAACAAAACCCTTATTTTACTTCAGTCGCCGCGCAGCGGGGACTGAATGGCTTGATTGCTATTACTGGAGGCCGTGGCCGCCTAGCTCACCAAACTGCTTCTTTTCTTAGATCGCTTGGTTATAAGGTAGTTTTATTTTCTAGAACTGGTGGAGAAGGGTTTCAACAACTAGACGATCTTTGTAATCCTTTGGTAATAGAATTATTTGATGCCATTATTCATTTTGCATGGAGTACAGTGCCCTTAACGAGTGAAACTGATCCAGGTAGGGAAGAGAGAGAAGATTTACCCTTGTTAAAGAAGCTCTTAGAGAGCCTTATTGTATCCAACAATTCTCCGAAATTTATTTTTCTCTCATCCGCTTCTGTTTATGGCAATACAGGAGAGGAATCTGTAACGGAAGCAGCTTCTTGTCATCCTCTTAGTGGCTATGCTCGAGGAAAGTTTCAGGCAGAAGAGATCATTACTCAGGTTCTGGAACAATATCCTCACTTGCAAACTATCATTCTGAGGGTGACGAATGTTATTGGCTTTCCTTCAGATCCAGATCGTCCTCAAGGAATTCTTCCAAGGATTATTAATTCAGCTCAGAACCAGCAATCTTTGGAAATCTGGGGCGATGGGTGTTGTAGTAAAGATTATCTCTGGATTGATGATTTTCTAACTGCCCTTCAAGCAAGCCTTACAATTCCTTTACAAGGAGTTTTTAATCTCGGATCAGGAGAAAATTTTTCAGTACTTGATTTAGTTAGCATGGTTGAAAAATCATTAAATATTTCTGTGGCCGTAACGCATCGCTCTCGTTATGCCTGGGATGTTTCTAGATCCTTTATTAATTCGACTGCTTTTTCTCAAGCGACAGGCTGGAAGCCTGAGCGTAATATATCAAAGAAGATAAAAGATCTTTGCAAAGATACTTTACAGCCACTTTGATGATAAAACCAAATGGTGAACACATTCTCAGATGATTGCTTAAACCTAGAAACGTGATTAGCGAATAGCGATCTTTTGCAATATACTTTGCCTCAAAATGTTTTTTCCAATCTCTTACGTACCGTAAAGGTATGCCACGAGCTCGTAAAAATCCTTTTGAAACAAACTCCTTACAAAGTCTCATCTATTTCTAATCACGTTTCTAGGTTAAAACCTGAGTTAATTGAGCTTTTGAATAAAGTAGCACCCGCTCCTATCTATGCAATCGATCTACTTGCAAAGCAGGCTGGACATGAGGTATTACGAAAAAAGGGGTCAGCTACCTCATATGAGCACCGTAGGTGATCATGTGTGGGACTGACCCACTTTTTGGCGAATGCGAAATTATCGTTGGTATGAGGTACTAGAGCTTTCCGGAATTATCACTCCATCCCCAGGGCTAATTCTCCCAACGAAATAATAGATGACGCCAAAGCACTTCAAAAAAACTTTTTTCATTAATAAGCTTCTCTCTGTATTTATCCCTTCCATTTGACTCGCTTGCACCTGCTCGGCTCGCCCTATCGGGGTTACTCGAGCAAAGCTCTTCGTAGTCTCCCAGGCCCTCCCGGGCAGTGGTATTCTTCCATCCTTGTTAATTTTCTTCTTCTTTCATCCTCTTTTATCCATGTTTATGCATTTCGGTGAATTAGCCCTACCCCCATGGTGCTCGTGGAATTTTCATTTTGCGGATCCAAATATACATGCTATATTGGATCCTTAAACAAGCATTTGTTAATTTATGGATCCAATATTAATGCCCAAATTTATCGGTCGGCAAGCAGAGCTTAATAAGTTACGAGCAATTTCAAAAAAGAAATCTGCTTCATTTATTGTAGTGCGAGGACGTCGTCGTATAGGTAAAAGTCGACTTATTGAAGAATTTGGAAAGTCTTTTGATTATTATTATAGTTTTGCAGGACTTGCTCCTGAAAAAGGAATAACAGCTAAAAATCAGCTGGAAGAATTTTCAAGACAAATTGCGCAGCAATTTAAAGCGCCATTCGCACGATATGACGATTGGAGTGATGCATTATGGGCCATTGGAGAACGTATTAAAACGGGACGTGTGTTGCTATTGTTTGATGAAATTTCCTGGATGGGTATTGATAATTCGGCTTTTCTTGGAAAAATAAAAAATTTTTGGGATTATCATCTTAAACAAAATGCGCAGCTTGTTTTTGTTGTTTGTGGTTCAGCTTCTGCTTGGATTGAAAATAATATTTTGAGTAGTACAGGATTTGTTGGACGTATTTCATATACTCTGACATTGGAGGAACTACCTTTATCGGCTTGCAAACAATTTTGGCCAAAAAACATTTCGGCTTACGAAAAACTCAAAGTTTTAGCAGTGACAGGAGGAATTCCTAAATATTTGGAAGAAATTAATCCCAATTACTCAGCAGAGGAAAATATAAAAGAGCTTTGTTTTAGTAAGGGCGCTATATTGGTTGATGAGTTTCGACAAATTTTTTCCGATTTGTTTTTCCGAGATAGTGTGTTTTATAAAAAAATAGTTGAAGCGCTGATTACTGGATCTAAGGAAAGAAATGAAATCTGCGATTTATTAAACATTGATCCTGGTGGGCGTATTTCTGATTATCTTGCGGAGCTTGAACTATCGGGGTTTATTACGCGTGATTTTACTTGGAATATCAGATCAGGTTTAGATTTAAAATTAAGTAAATACAGATTAAGTGATAATTACGTTCGATTTTATTTGAAATATATCGATAAAAATTTAAGTAAAATTCATCGAAATAGTTTTCAAATGAAATCATTAACCGCGTTGCCCGAATGGAACACAGTTATGGGATTACAATTTGAAAATTTGGTATTAAAGAATCGACAGCTGATCCATCAATCACTACACATTACGCCTGATGAAATTATCTCAGAAAACCCTTTTTATCAGAGAAAAACAAGTCGTTATCAAGGTTGTCAAATCGATTATTTAATTCAGACCAAATTTAACACACTGTATATTTGTGAAATTAAATTTTCTAAAAACTTGGTAGATTCCTCAGTGATAGGTGAGGTTCAGAAAAAAATCGAGGCGTTAAAATACCCAAAGGGATATTCTTGCCGGCCGGTATTAATTCACGTTAATGGTGTAACCGACGATGTCATTGATAGTGATTTTTTTTCTTCAATTATTGATTTTTCTAGCGGTCTTGGTAACTAGAGTCCTAGAGGGAACGATTTTGGTTACAAATTCGGATTAAATTGGGCGAAAAAAGGGGTCAGCTACCTCATATGAGCACCGTAGGTGATCATGTGTGGGACTGACCCACTTTTTGGCGAATGCAAAATTATCGTTGGTATGAGGCGCATTGAGCTGATCGCTTTAGGGCTCTTTACTCTTTACTTGCCTTAAAGTTTTTTTTGTGGTTAATTTCTTTTCTTAAATTTTTGAACAAAAGTATAAAAATTTCAACTACCAACCAAGAACTATTAAAACTTTTAACTTATATTTGGCCTTATTGGACGAATAATTAAAAACTAAATAATGAAAACTAATACATTAAAAACCGTTGCTATCTCATTAAGTCTATTAAGCGCTCAGGCTCTTTTTGCGCAAAGCGATTATAGATCCCAAGAACAAAATAGTTCCATCGTCCAAATGTCTCAGGAGGGTGTTGATTTAGCTCCTCAGATGCAAATGAATCCGATGGGTCTAGACGAGCTAAATACTTTAGTGGATTGGCTCATTGGTATAAGGCCAGTTTCAGGAGAGGCTAAGGAAATAGTGAATAGGGCAAGTCTTGAAGAGGATCTGCAAGTTGCTGAAAATATAAAAGTGGAGGCAATTAGTGGAAAAGATGCCGCGTTGACCTCTTTTATTTCAGATACCAAAGAATCAACATTTAGCGGCAAAAAAACTATTAGTGATAAAACGGCAGAAGGATTCGCTAATAAGTTAGAAGCTGCTAGACTGAATTGCGAAGGGCAGGCAGAGAGGTTTTTTATAAAATCTGAAGAGGTAAGGCAAAGTGATCCTTCCAAATCAGTTGCCCTTGCTCATATTGCCCAAGTTTATGAAACAGCTGCTGAACAGTCATGGCTTGCTGAAAAAGTTTGGATAGCAATGGCCAATAAAAAGGCTATTAAAGTAAATAAAACATCATTTATGAGTGTTGATCCTGCAGAAAGAGCTAAAAAAGACGCCGCTAAAGCAGTACTTGACAAAACAGTTGAAATTGTTAAACTATCTCCCCCTCTTAGAAGTGCTGAATTATTTAAGAATGCTGATGCTGCATGGGATCGTGCAAAAGAGGCATGGAATGAAAGAATAAGTGCTCAACAACAGCATGAAACCAAAGATGCTCTTTTAGAAAAAGCAAAAGAAGCTTTTGAAAATGAAAAAGTTGTGCTTGCTGAAAAAGCGAATAGAAAACATAAAACCTTCTTGGGGAAGGTTGCTAGAGCTGCCGAAGGAGCTGGTCAAGCATTGCTGAATGTCAATTTTCTTGGACTTTCACCTGCCTTCATTCCCAGTGTCTTAGGACAAGTGGCTAGTGCTTTCAATGAGAAAGCTATAAAAAAGGAGTTTAAAGAAGCTCAAAAGAGTTTAGAAGCCGCAGCTGAACAACAAAAAGTCGCCGCTGAGGTCGTTCAAAACTTCGAAGAAGTGGCTCCTCAAACTGAAATGAATGCCGAGGAAGAAGAAGAACACGCTAGAAATTATTATACAAAAGTTGCAAGACTTGCTGCAAGAAGTACTACATCATCTCGTTGGGAAGAGAGAATTAGGGCTTCAGAGCAAGTACTAACAGCATTAGAAGCAGAGGGGATGGCAATCATCAATACTCTTAAAGCAGAGTTTGATAAAACTGCACAAAAAGCTAAAGATGCTAGAATTGCAGCTAATAATGCTAAAACAAATCTCAAAGAAGCTCAAGATAGACTTGCAAAAGCTAAAGAAGCGTTAAGCAAATGGACAAATGTAACTGTTGCTAATAAAGCACTTGCAATTAATGATCCTGATGCTAAAATGCGTTTAGAAAATGAGTTTATCGAAGCAAGAAAAAACTTAAATAAATGTTATGAGTTAAATAATCCAAATAACTCTCCAGAAGCTAACGCTTTAGAGCAACTTGCTACTACTGAGGAAGATAAAGCAATAAGCAATCTGCAAGCATACCTTAATAAAAAAGATTATCTGTTAAGAGGTATTCATCGTGCACAGTCTTGCCTTACTGCTGATAAAGCTGCTTGGATTGCATTCTGGCCAGAAGAGGCTCTAAGAAAAATTGGTAAAGAAGAACCTGTGGTATCTCCTTCATCTAGTTTTTCGATCACATCTCCTAATAATAAAACAGCTAAAGCTTCAAAAGTTGAAGTTTCAGAAGGAAAAAGTACTGGAGAGGAAATAACCACCGTATTAACTGGAATGAATATAGGAAGTCCTCTAAGTCAAAATACTAAATCTAGTGAACTCGGAGAAGGAGACACTTCTTCTGGTGAAGATTTCACAGCAGGTGATTCAACAGAGACGATTAGTATACTGAATAATATGTTCTTTACTATTAAAGAAGAAATGACTCTTGTGGTAGCTCTTCAACAAGCAAGACAGGCATTGGAGAACATAATCTCAAGTGTTTGTAATTATACTCCAGAACAAGGGGTTTTGACAGTTGACAAGAATGAACTTGATTTTCTAACAAAACATTTTTGTGACGAGCACAAAGTAGCAGCACTCGGAAGAATTATGATGAAAACAGAAGCAGGAAAAATGGAAGCGTTGTCAAAGCTTGGCATAGGCAATCAAGAAATTGTGCCAGAATATATTGATGACCAAAGTGCTTCGGAATTCTCTAATAAGATGAGAGTACAACTTGATAAAATAACTGAAATTAGAGCAAATCTTGATGTCTTAAAGAGAGCGGAAGCGAATACTGATAAGGCGTTAGCTGCTCTCATGCAAAGAGACCCAAAACTTAGAGCTGCAAGAAATAATGATAAGGCCAAAAAAAGCGAAAACTTAAGAAAAAACCTACAGAAAGAACTTGAAAAAATAAAACAAAACATCGAGGAATTCTGTTAATAAAACAAGTCGATGTACCTACATTACCATTCAGTCGTCACTATATGGCGACTGAAGTAATGGTAATAAGTACTCTGAGTCACTAAAGATTCGGATCAAATTGGGCAAAAAAAGGGTCAGTACCAGTTAATTCATTAACAAAGTAATGAGTTACGGGACTGACCCCTTTTCCTTTTTAGTGGAATACGAAATTACTCGGTGTTAGAGCGAATAGTTTTATCCATTTCTAAAAGTCCTCAAGGTATGCCCTATACATTCCAGGCTCTGCTCTCCAAGGCTTCCTTATCCTTCATTCAACCTCAGCAACTTTAAAAACAGGTCCTGAGTCTTCGATTACATGTTAGGCCAATTTTATCAATGTCACTTTATTTCATAAAAATAAAGTGACGTGGATATTCACAGAAGAGAAAATAATGTTGAGATTGTTAGATTTACCACAACGTCTTCTTTATCGATGGAAGCGCCGTTCCTTGCGGCGATCGTCTAATCCATCTCCAGTAGTCGGTTTTGGAGGTGTGTTAGAAAATAAATCTATTATCCATGGAGGTGCGGTCAAACTCCTTTCACTCCGCAAGAACCTGTCTCCACAGTCTACTGAAGCAGCGAAGAGCTTCGTCGCTCCGGTGCTCAAGTCCTCAGGTATGCCCTATACATTCCGGGCTCTGCGCTCCGAGGCTCCTTGCTCTTCATCAGCTTCAGCGACTTTGAAAACAGGTTCTAAGGCAATGGAAAATAATGAGAAGAATTTTAACATTCTTTATCTTGTCAGTAGTGCTCAGCCGAAGTTTGCGGAAGATTTGGTGAAGACCTGCCGCAAACGTGGCATTCCTTTTTTCTGGAATCAAAATGGTGTGGGCTATCCAGCGTGGGCTGGTAAGGCATCAGAACGGCATAATGCTCCGATGAGACGGCTTCGCGCGCAGGCAGATTATGTTATTTATCAAAGTATTTTTTGTCGTGATTCCGCAGAGGGATTTCTTGGTCCTTCTTTGGTTCCTAGCGAGGTGCTTTTGAATCCAGTTAATTTGCAGAAATTTTTTCCACTTTCTGAAAGACCGCCAATATCTCCATTGCGATTACTGGCCCTTGGAACGCATGGTTACGCGGAGCGTGTTCTCTCAACACTTCATTGCTTGAAAGCTGTACGTGATGCTGGTCAAGAAGCAGTACTCACGATCGCAGGGAAGTTTCAGTGGGGAGGAGGCGAGGCGAGTATTTGTCGTGAAATAGAACGTCTAGGACTCACTGCAGTTGTCACTTTATTGCCCGCTTTCACGCAGGATCAAGCGGTGAAACTTTATCAAGCACATCATATTGTGCTCCATCCTAAATACCTTGATCCCTGTCCAACAGTTGTAGTAGAGGCTTTGGCGTCTGGTTGCCCTGTTGTGGGCTCGGCATCAGGAGGTGTACCTGAGCTTGTGGGGAATGATTGTGGTTTTTTAGTTCCTGCACCATTGAGTTGGGATCAGATGATTACTCCCACAGGAGCTGAATTAGCTGCTGGTGTGATGGAAATCCTTCCTCATTTCGATTCTTATGCCACTGCCGCACGGATAAGGGGTGAAGAGCTCTTTGATGAGGAGCGTTGGGTTGAACGTCATAGAAAAATCTTTTTAAGAGTTCTCTCCAAATTGACTCGCTCGCTCCCGCTCGGCTCGCCCTTCGGGCTGCTCTAGCTTTGCTCTTCGCAGTCTATCCCGCGGTCTCCCGACCACCTGGTATTCTACTTCTGCTAATGAATTGCTGCGTCGCTCCGGTGTTAGAACGAAACTTTTATTCCCATCTACTGCGACTTGCGTAAGATTCGATGAATGCTGCGTTAGACTTAAATTTTGATTTGGACAGTATGAAACATACAGCCCTGCATCAAAATTCTTCGTCCTCCTTGCCTCATCGATCTTACGCTACGTCTCGTTACGATGGGAATAAAAGTTTCATTCTTGAACCATCGAGTACTGCTGTACACTCAGGTTCTGTGCGCCGTCGACTCCTTGCACTTCATTAGCATAAGCGAGTTTGGAAAGAACTCTATTGCCGTTTTTTAAAATGGACGTTGAGAAAACAAAATTTGAAAGAAATACTAGTATCTTATATCAACGATAATTTTGCATTCGCCAAAAAGTGGGTCAGTCCCACACATGATCACCTACGGTGCTCATATGAGGTAGCTGACCCCTTTTTTCGCCCAATTTAATCCGAACTTTTAGGTGATATGAGGTACTAGGCTGTAAGAAATTAGTCACAAAAGCGCTCAAAAAAAGAGATGCAGAAAAATTAATGAGTGGACTTTAATTTAACCTTGTTTTACTTCAGTCGTCGCGCAGCGGGGACTGGATGTCTTGAATAGTAACGGTGATATTTCCAAAAGGACCTTTTTGAATAGGTTTGACCATGAATTTTATTGTAGAGACGCCTTTATGATTAGCCTTAAAGTGAAACGACATAGGATTTCCATCGGTGTTTAGTTCGCACTGTTTTTCAAGAGGAAGAGCATCATGTTCCCAAAAGCTCCATCCTACACCCCAATCTTCTGTATCAATAAAGCAGCTGATAGAATCATTAAGATCATTGCCAGGTAATGATAGATCAAATCCTGGTCTATCGGCATTCTGCCAAGAATGAGGATTATTAATATAGATAATAAGGTCTTGGCCTGGTTGTAGGGTGATCGATTGAGCGGTGAGTTTTTTCTTCAATGTGAGTGTCATCTCATAGGGAGCAAGAGGTTCTTGGGGTGATGTGACTTCTTGAGGAGGAGTGCTGTTATCGGAAACAACAGGAATTTCCTGACTAGAGGGAGCTTCCGCATTGGGATTTTCTTGTGCTAAGCAAGAAGTCGCTGTCATAGCAATAGCGATGAGAAGTAAAGAGAGTGATTTTATCATAATTTTTTTTTGTTCTTTGTGGTCTTTAGTAATATAACATATGTCACAACATTCATCAAAAAATTTGATTTCCTTACAGCCATTGCCCTTAGTTTCTGCCCTAATGACCGTGTTTAATGCGGAGAAGTATTTGTCTGCTTCTATTGAGAGTATACTTGATCAGACATTCAGTAATTGGGAATTTATCATTGTTGATGATGCTTCTACCGATCGGTCGTTAGAGATAATGGAAGCGTACGCTGCCAAGGATAGGCGGATTCGTCTCATTTGTAACGAATGCAATAAGGGACAGACACTTTGCCTGAATCAAGGATTGAAAGAGGCTAGGGGAAGATGGGTTGCACGGCAAGATGCCGATGATCTCTCTGATCCTACACGGCTTGAAAAGCAGCTTGCAAGAGTTACTGGGGAGCCAAGTCTAGCACTTCTTGGAACATCTGGTTTTATTATTGATGAACATGATCGACGGACAGGATTGCTTGATCTGCCATTGACAGAAGAACTCATTCGATGGAGTGCTCCGATTCTCAATCCTTTCTTACATACTTCTGTTTTGTTTCAAACGGAGGTTGCATGTACCTTGGGAGGGTATGACACGCAATATCGTATTGCCCAAGATTACGATCTCTGGACGCGAATGATGGCAGAACATTGTGTGGCCAATCTTCCTGAACGCTTAGTGAGTTATCGTCACTTGGAATCTTCTCTCTCAAAAGTAGGGCGTTCGACAGCTTTTGAGGAGGCTCAAGCTATTTCCGAGCGAGAAGAACAAAAAGCTTTTGGACGACAGCTTAACGTGGAAGAGAGAGAACTTTTTGCAGAATTTCGAAGCGGTCTTAGCCTAAGTAAGAGAAAACAATTTTGGAAACTCTACAATGTTCTTCAATCATCGCTTCAATCATCGAAGCGAAAAGACTCTTCTGTTCTTTTCGATGCTAAGCGTCTCTGTGCCTCCTATCATTTAAAAATTGCAGGAAGTGCTAGAAGTAGTAGTGCTTCTTTATTGTCTATGATGGCTGAGATAGGAACGGCTTTGTGCGTTGATCCAAAGTTTACGGTGAAGTGGTTTTGGGAACGCTATGGACGTTAGTAAAAAATTAACCACAAAGAATACGGAAAAGAAGAGAAGAAAATTAACCACAAAAGAACACAAAGAAACACAAAAGAAGAAGGTAAATAGAGTCTGTCCTCAATCATCGGATCCTTTATTGGAGATGGTTCAGAGTTCAAAAATGAAAAATATAAATACTCAAAAACGCCATTTTGTCGAAAATTAATTGGTTATAGTGAGCAACTTTTTCAATTAATTGCCGCAGGCAACAAAATAAACTC
>DATEBV010000073.1:0-11243 GCA_035287205.1 Chthoniobacterales bacterium
AATCTTATACATGAACTCATGAGGAAAATAACGCTCGCCAGCTTGATCGGCAGCCACCCACTCCTCAAGTACTGCGGTTTCAATACGACGCATTGCCTCCATTTCAGGAATACAAGTATCGGTCACACGATTCATGTGGCGATCCAAAAGCCGCTGCTCATCCTCTGGTGTTAAATCACGATAATTTGGAACACGCTCATAATGATCATGAGCTACCAAATTAAAAATATCCTCTTCTAAATTAGCCCCCGTACAACAAATCGCATGCACCTTATCTTGACGAATCATCTCAGCTAGCGATAAACCTAGCTCTGCCGTACTCATCGCACCAGCCAACGTTAAGAACATCTTTCCACCATTAGTCAGATGGGTTTGATAACCATGAGCAGCATCCTTCAGCGTTGCGGCATTGAAATGACGAAAGTGATGATTGATAAAGGAGGAGATGGGAGCAGAGGAGTTATTCATAAAATAGTAGTCGTTCAGTCCCCACTATGCGGAGACTCAAGTAAAGGTAACAGTTTAGTTGAAATATGTCCACACACCTGAAACTTGAACTTTTTTTTGCGTTCTTTGTGTTCTTTTGTGGCTATTCTCTTTCTCTTTTCCCCTTCCTTTGTGGTTAATTTTAATTAGAAAATGTGCTCAATATAACTTTCATGGAAGAGGATTCTCCTGGAGCAAGTTTGACTGCAGAAGCAGCAACATTTCCTGACTCGACACAGAGCATGTGAAGATAATCATCATCCCCAAAGTCAGGAAGATCCGTTGCCTTTTCTTTCCATGGATTCCAAACCACGGTCGAATGAGAATGCATTTTTTCAATCCGAATCGTTCGATCAAGTGAAGGATCGTGAATTTCAAGAGCGCCTGTTGATTCAAGATAGATACGATTCGTTTCTCCTACTATCGGAATTTCGTTGGAAGATTCCAATTTCTCTACCAAATCCTCCGTCTTATCGAGGTACTGAAGACCTTGGAGTCCATGAACTGTTGTTTTCTGAATATCACCAACAGAAAAATAGGAATGAAAACATTCTTCAAAAAGAAAATCTTCCTTGGTCGTATTACGGACTTTGAGTTCTAGAGTCAGTTTGTTCGTAACAGTAATAAACAGCTCTGTCTCTACAGCAGCCCATCCTGCCTCCACCATAGTTTTCCGAGGAAGCACCAAACGCACCATAACAGCACCACTGGGATATGCTTTAGTTTCCATAAGATCCCACACACTATGACGAGCAAATCCATGCGAAAATGCCTCTCCTGCATGAGCGCCAAACCAAGGATAACAGACAGGAATACCTCCATGAAGCATTTTACCGCGTTCAACACGCCTTGACTCACTCATAAACAAAAGAGGAATCTCTCCCTTTTTCTGAAACGAAGTCACATGAGCACCATAGATGTAAATTTCAGCGCTACTCTGATCTGTCGTGATGGTAATTTTAGGCAATCCATTCTCATCGTTAGAAAGAACAACGTGCCCTGGAATTTCAAATTGCTGGAGATTTTTCTGCATAGAAAGATTAATTTTGTGTGAGTTCAAACTAAATTGAAGAGATGTTGTTCTAACGATTAACGTAATTGGCAGAAATTAACCACAAAGAACACATAGCTGCTAAAGCGGCATCACAAAAAGCACATAGAAAAATTTTTTATAAAAAAATTTGTAACTAGAGCCTGAATCATCGGATCCTTTATTGGAGATGGTTCAGAGCTCAAAAATGAAAAATATAAATACTCAAAAATACCATTTTATCGAAAATTAATTGCTTATAGTGAGCAATCTTCTTAATCAATTTGCCGTAGGCAAGAAAATAAACTCGTTACCCTTTACTCGTTACTCGTTACATGCCTATAGCTAAGCCGGGCACCAAGTAAAAATTAAAATCCATTTTCAAAATCGGTTCACTTTCGGAAAGCTCTAACTACCAACGTCCTTTTGTAAATGATGTGCTGCGATATTACTAACCACCCCAATTTTACTAACTTCAATCATTTCGTAGAAATGATTGCGGTTCGTAGTTACAAATATTTTGAAAATTGGAACTCATCGTTCCAATTTTCACACTTCTCTTCTGAGGTTTATTCCGGAAGAGTAGACATCGGGCAGACCGAACAAACGAACTCTTTCTGCTACTTACAAACTTCCTGAACTCTTCTTTCTTATCTTCTGCCCCGCATTCTCTGCAGTTAACCCGGATATTTCATACCCATCTACTACGACTTGCAAGAAGCTTGATAAATACTGCATTGAACTTGAATTTTTCCCTCCGCTAAAAATCATGTCCTTCCTACAGCCACTGCGTAAAAATCCTTCGTCCGCCTTGTCTTCTCAAGCTTCGTACTACGTCTCGCTACGATATGTATGAAATATCCGGGAATTATTTTATGCATTCTTCCAAACACTCTTCGTTCTTCACCTTAATCAATTACCTCCTCCTCTTCGGAGCAGGTTTCATCTGGGGCTCTCAATATATTCTTAACAAATTCGCTCTCGTCAGCTTTTCAACAACGACGATTGCTGCTGGAAGAATCGGGATCGGAGCCCTGTTATTAACATTGCTCTTGGCAACTCGTGTAGAACCTCTCCCTGCTTCAAAAACTCCTTCTTCTTTTTGGAACTCACTACCTGATTTTCTCCTCATTGGATTTCTGGAAGCAACCCTTCCTTGCGTTCTCGTTGCCTGGGCCCAATTGCGCTTAGCAAGCAGTGTCACCGCTGTTCTTATTGGTACCGTTCCTCTTTTTGCAACTGTGCTGGAAGCAATATTTGTTCCAGGATCAAGGATCAGTTTTAAAAAAGGGAGCGGCATTCTTTTAGGTTTTGTTGGCGTCCTTGTTTTGGTCACTCCTAGTTTTAATGCTACGACTCTCTCTGCCACCGCAAGCACTTCCCTTCTTGCTCCCATCTTAGCAGTGCTCGCCTCGGCACTTTTTTTTGCAATTGCTATGCTCTTGATTAAAGTGCGTCTAGGAAGACACTTCGGACCCATCCGCTCAGCACAAGGAATCTTGATGGGCGCTGCCATCACAACACTCCCTTTGGCCTGCTGGGTCGGCAAGCCATGGATCATCACTGCATTTCATCCCGCGCAGTCAGCCCTCATGGCTTTGATCACGCTTGGAATTTTTTGTGGAGGGTTAGTCTACACCCTTTTTGTGCTCCTCATCAATCGGGCAGGACCAAGCTTTACCTCAACTTGCAATTACCTCGTCCCTCCTATCGGCGCTTTTTTGGGAATTGTTTTTTGCGGAGAAAAATTGACATCACCTCTTCTTTACTCACTCACTCTTATTTTATGTTCTCTCTGGCTTTCGAGCGGGAAGAAGAAGGAAGAGAATTAGAGAGTATTAACCGATCCATAATGAGAAGTACTATTAGAGGAAGAAGAACTACTGGAACCATCTTGAGATCTAGGAAGCAAAGGGGTTGTTTCGCTAGTAGCCTCTTCAGAAGGCAGCTGATTCTCTATGTCTGCACTATTATTATCAGGAGGAGCACCAGGGACAATCCTTGCCCTAATACTTTCAAGAAGAGGGCTGATTCTTTCTCTCACAGCTCGATCAAGAGTACTTCCTCCTAAAATAGCGAAATCAATCAAATTTCTATCACCTGTCCATGGTATAGGCAACACTGGTAAAAAAGTCATCACTAAAGCAACCCCTAAAAAAACTAATACTTCTGGCTCCAAAAATTCTACCATCAAGCCAATATGAATAGTTAAATATGAAATCAGAGGCCAATCCAAAGCCCAAAACGATTCCCAAATAGCATCAAAACTAAGAGCTCCTGACTCTGCTGCTGATTCAGAAGCGCAACATCCCATGAAAGGAACTACAGGCTCTTTGACCTGCGAAGCATCTGGCACTATTGTATAAAAACTAGATTGATTTGATTTAATCCAAGGATCTTGATCATTCTTCTTCTCTTCCAAAAAACAGCATTGTTCTTGATTCAAAATGCGATGATCTTGCTCTTCTACTCGATCCTCATCCCTCAAGCTATAAACTCCAAATTCCGTGCTCTTGGCAGCTCCTTCACCCTGTTGATTCCCATTCTGAAGCCAATTACAAAAGCGAGCTTGATCATACCAACTGACATAGGTGATAGGATCATTCTCACGTCCTCTGAGCACTTGGTACTCATAGGATCCAAAATCACCAGAACGAACAATACAGGCTGCTGAAGAATCTGACTCCATCTTTTCATTATAGAGATGATGAGGGTCACTTGCCGCAACGGCATTTAGGAAAGCACAATACTGCTCTACCGTGATATTTTCAGAATATAAGTCTTGGTTAGATCGGAGCCGTTCAGAGCTCATCTCCTGAAGAGACGAGCTCTGAATGAAACAACCTAACCGTCCACCAATAGTACGATTTAATTGTATGATTCGTTGAGCAGGGATCTGAACGATTACGTTAGAACTTGTATCTATTGCTGAAAAAAGAGGTGTTAAACTTATAGAGAAAGTTAAAAAAAAGAAAAAGGGGTTCAAAGGTTAGAGAGTATTTTTAAGTGATGCGATATATTAGAACAATGGAATTGCTTTCGATAGTGTGTGCGGGAGAGATTTCAGGTTTTTAGCGTAAAAAACCTAATTTCATCCGTTATGAGTATAAACACCTCAAAGATTAAGCGCGCACATTACTAAAAACAGGATTATATATTCTCAAATAATGGCTAAATTGCAAGTACCTCCACTTTTATTAACATCACTTTATTTGGCAAAAATAAAGTGATGTTGATAGTCACAAAAGTGGCGAAGGACACTTGCCCTCATCGACCATCTGTAAATATTCGGTTAACCCAGTCGGTAAAATTTGTCTAGGCGAGTAAGAATCCTTTACTGAAGCGACTTCGAGAGCAAAAAACTAGATGCAAATAAAACCGTCGCTTCACTTTTCACATTGTCACGAAGTGACCAAAAATCAACTTAAACTTAAACTTAAAACTTAAACTTATATTCGGCCTGTTGCCCGAATATTTACGACCATTCTTTGCAAGGCCTTTTTCACTTGAGGCAAATCAGCAGGGTAGGTTAATCCAAACCAAGGATCACTTGTTGGAAATAAACGCACAGAAGCAGTTTCCTTTTTGATAAGATTATTAATAGCTGAAGGAAGATAAAATTCAGCGGTTAACTGATTCTCCTCATGAAGATGATCCTTCAAAAATTTAGAAAATTCTTTTTCAAGATGAACAAAGAGATCGGGAGTAAATCCCCAGAAGTTTAAAGAGACTAACTCTTCTCCTGTAAGATGGATAATCTGCCCATCTTTTTCTTCAGCAACAATACAGTTCTTGCCAGAGGCGCGCCGAATAGTTGTTCTTTCTATAATATTAATTAAGAACTCATCACTCCTACTATGACAAATTCCACGAGAAACACTTCCATGTTCACTTAAGGTATTTTTTAAATGATACCCCACCATGGCATAGCTTCCATGAGAAGCCTTTGTTAAAAACTGCTGAAGCACTCGATATCCCGAAGCCCCATAATAATCATCCGCATTAATCACTGCAAAAGGAGATTGAACCAACCTTCGTGCAGCTAGAAGTGCATGCCCTGTCCCCCATGGCTTGGTACGTCCCACAGGCGGAGTAAATCCCTCAGGAAGATCATGGAGCTCCTGAAAAGCATACCTCACCTTGAGTTCAGGAAACGCGTCACGATAACGATCTCCAATGGTCTGACGAAAGGCCTCCTCAATATCTTTCCTAATAATAAAAATCACTTCCGAAAAACCAGCTGCAACAGCATCATAAACCGAGTAATCGAGAAGAATCTCACCCCTAGGACCCACAGGATCGAGTTGCTTTAACCCTCCGTAACGACTTCCCATTCCAGCTGCAAGAACGACCAAACACAGGCATTCAGATTCAACCTCCTTCGGAGGAAGACAGGCGTTCAAATCCCCTCCTTCGGAGGACGGATCTGAACCAAATGATTGTGCTGCGAAGGTGTAGTGTAAATGCATTGCATAGTTTGTTAAGAAGCTACTGAACAGCTTGTTTCGACCTGAAGCCTGTAGCCTGTAGTTCAGAACTCACCTCCGAAGAAGGGGGGAGCGGTTACCTCTGAACTAAAGGCTATAGGCTGGTTTGGTAAAATTTATAGCAATATCCATCCTATAAATTAGTGCTAGTTTTATGACTGCTAATATTTCTCAAACACGTAAAAATTCACCACAAGGAACGCAAAGATACACAAAGAGCGCAAAAAAAGAAAAAAGAATTTTTATAAAAATTCTTTAACATGTTAAGAATTAGAGAAGACAATTTTATCAGCTAATTCAAAAACTCGTAATTTAGTATAATTACGTATTGTATTATAATCTTTGAATCTACAGCCTTCAATCCCATTGGGAGAATTAGCCCTGCTCCGCCGAAGAAAGAGAATCTGATCCTGTCTATCAAAATATACATTGCATGCACACTACGACTTCGCAGTCCGATCATTTAATTCAGATCCTTCCTCCAAAGGAGAGGGGATTTGAATGCCTACTGGTAGCACTTCGATCTAACTTGGCAATTGCTCTCTATCTACTCCCACGAGCTCAACGCCGTGATGCGCTCCTCTTTTACAAATTCTGTCACAGCATTGATCATTGTGTTGACCATTCTTTGCTCACTCTTCCTGAAAAAGAGGTTCTTTTGAACCAATGGCTCACTGGAATTCAAAACCTACCATCATCACGCCTCCCCACTGATTTTCAGGAGATGATCGTGCGCCGGAAACTCGATACGAATCTCCTCTGCGAAATTATTCGAGGAGTCCTTATGGACCTCACCATTCATCGCTATGCCACTTTCAATGATCTTCGTGGCTATATATGGCGCGTTGCTTCTGCTGTTGGCCTCGTAAGCGTCCAGATTTTTGGAACCGAAGGACCTGATGTCACTCAATATGCTGAAGCACTTGGGATCGCATTTCAACTCACCAACATCCTCCGCGATGTTGCTGAAGACGCTGCTATGAGTAGAATTTATCTCCCTCTCGAAGACCTTTCACGTTTTTCTGTCACCGAAGAAGAAATTCTTCAAAGTACTCCCTCCCCTCAAGCCACGCACCTCTTCCATTACGAAGGGGAACGTGCTCTTTCCTATTTTGCTAAAGCCGAACTTGCTTGGGAGAGCATGCCAGTTCATCAACAGCGCCTCATGCGGCCTGCAAGGCTTATGGAAGCGATCTACCGCACCCTCCTTAATACCATGCAGAAAGATCGCTATGATCTATTCTATCGCCACTATCGCGTGAGTGCCGTCAAAAAGGGAATTCTTGCCTTACAAGTTTTTTTATAATTCTTTCAGGAATGCCCCCTATTATGGCCTCAGGGCAGAACTTTTTGAGTAAAATTTACAACCGTTTGTTGTTTGCTAAACGATCCTTTTATAACCATTAGCAACTATTAAAAATATCCAAGACAAAATGTAATAAACCCATTAAATATATGTTAAGCTTAACTGTTACCTTTCTTATTATCTCACTCCTTGCAGGCCTATTAGGTTTTTGGGTCATTGCTGGAACCGCAGCATGGATCGCAAAAGTTCTATTTATTGTTTTCCTTATCTTCTTCCTTCTTTCCTTCTTAATAAGCCGTCGTCCTCCTTCTCTATAAACAATGAAAAACCTTGCAATCATTCTTATTGTTGTTGGAATTATTACACTAATTATTCCTTATGTATCATTCACTAAAAAAGATAAAATCCTCGATATAGGTCCTATCCAAGCTGTTAAAACAGAACAGCACACGATACCTATACCACCTGCTGTGGGAATAATTATTATGGCAGCCGGCGTTATTGTCTTGATTGGTGCTACCAGACGACAATAACTAGAGTCTATTTTCAAACTGTCCGGTGTAGGCACGAATAAATTCATTTTTAAGAATATTTCCCAAGGTGGGCAGGATAGCAGCACGAGGGCCAGAAAATGTTCCATAAATAGGAATTTTTGTGGCAAAGCGATCTTTAGGAAGATTGCGAAAAAGGTGCAAGACTCCACCAACAATACTTTCTCAAGCCTGTTTAAGAGGATTGTTGATATCTTTCAATACATGATGAATCCATTTATGCCTTGCGTGCTTTAAAAGCAGGAGCGCTTGGTTATATCATGAAAACCGAAGCTCTTTCTGATATTCTCAATGGGCTTCGAAAAGTACTTATTGGCGAACTGTATATTAGCCCAAGACTTAGCGAACGACTTATTTTTCAAGCAATCCAATCCATTGAAGGCGGCACAGGCTCTCCTGTTGATAAGCTTTCTGATCGAGAACTTGAAATCCTCGAATTACTCGGCCGAGGATTTGGAACAAAAGAAATTGCTTTAGAACTTCATCTTAGCATAAAAACTATCGAAACACATCGCGCTCATATTAAAGAGAAATTGCAACTCAAAGATGCTGGTGAAATGGTCCGATTTGCTATCGATTGGGTAACGCATGAAAAAAAATAAAGTTACTGTACAGCTTTTATAAAATTTTATCTCGTAAATTTCCAATGGAAATTGCCAACTTCTTAATTCCAAGTTCAAGGCGTGTTTTTACTGTCCCCAAGGGTGTATGTGTCAAAACGGAAATTTCGCGCTGACTTCTATCCTCAAAATAAGCCATACAAATCACTTCTTTTTGAGAGGGAGGAAGCTCACTAAGATGATCTTGCAATAAGCTTCGCAGATCATCTCGATCAACTTCCCAGTCTACTGGACAAAATTCTTCTGTTTCCTTTCGATCGTGATTACAAGAAATTTCATAACGATCCGTTGCGCGATGATAAGCACTAAATTGACGAACACGATCAATGGCTCTTCGCCTTGCTAAAGTACAAAGCCAACTTACTAGCTTACCTTTCTCTGCAGAGTAAGTAGAAGCACGCTCCCATACCTGAAGAAGAACTTCCTGCAAAACGTCATCAGCTTCAGTTTCGTCATGCAATGCTTGCATAATGATTGATTTTAACAGGTCATGATATTTTCGATGCAATCGCTCCAGTGCTTCAGGAAGGCGTGCTAAAAGATCCTTCATGATAATTTGATCATCAATTTGCTGCGTATTTTCTAAAGCTATTTCCATAGTGTTATAAAAACTGATCTGCCCATTTCTTGATCGAAGGATCCATCGTAACAAGGTCAGGCCAGCCTCGTGTATAACCTTCACCAGAAAGTTTTCGAGTGGCATCAAAACCCATATGAGATCCCAAGTTTGGAAGCGTTGGCGCATGATCAAGGCTATCGCTTGGATTTTTAGTTATCATGCTATCACGCTGCGGATCGGTATTAGCGCAAAGACGGAAGAGGACTTCGGAAGTATTTTGCACATCGCAATCGTCATCTACAACGATGATGTATTTTGAAAACATCATCTGCCCCATTCCCCAAAGGCCATGCATAATCTTGAATGCCTGCCAGGGGTATTGCTTGCGAATACTGACAAAAACAAGATTATGAAAGACTCCTTCAGGAGGAAGTGCCATATCGACAATCTCCGGAAAATTCATTTTAAAAACAGGAAGAAAAATCCGTACACTCGCTTCTCCCATATAAAAATCTTCCATTGGCGGCACTCCAACAATCGTTGCTGGATAGATAGCATCTCTCCTATGGGTAATTGCCGTGACATGAAACACAGGATAATCATCTACGGGCGTATAAAATCCTGTATGATCCCCAAAAGGCCCTTCAGGACGCAACTCTCCTGGATGGACAAAGCCTTCGATGACAAAGTCACTCTCAGCAGGCACTTCAAGGGGCACCGTGAGGCATTTGACAAGATCAACAGAACGCTTGCGAGCAAATCCTGCAAATAAAATTTCATCAATCCCATCGGGAAGAGGTGCCGTAGCCGCAAGAGTTAGCACAGGATCTCCTCCAAGCGCTACAGCCACAGGCATTGGCTCTCCTCGCTCGTAGTAACGCTTCCCATGGCGTGCTCCTACTTTATGAATCTGCCAATGCATTCCTGTGGTACATCCATCATAAACTTGCATGCGATACATACCAACGTTGCGCACACCAGTATCAGGGTCTTTTGTATAAACTGTCGGCAAAGTAATAAAACGACCTCCATCCTGAGGCCAACACTTGAGGATGGGAAGATCGTTTAGCGAGAATTGACCTCCTCCCTTGGTTAAATGAATTACCTCATGACACGGTGCATCTTTAACCACCCGTGGTCTGGCATGAATTAAATCGATCCCTTGACGTAATAAAGTAAGACCATCACGAAAGGTTTTTGGTGGTTTTGCTTTCATGAGAAATTCCAATTGCTTAGCTAACTCATCCACTGACTCAAGCCCTAAAGCCATTGCCATACGACGACGCGACCCCATCGCATTAATCGATACTGGAAATTTTGAACCTTCTCTATCAATGGTTGGTGCTTCAAAAAGCAAAGCTTTTCCACCACCAGGCGACTTCATTTCACGATCGGCTAGTTCCGTTATCTGTAACTCTGTAGCCACGGGAAAACTGATACGGCGGAGCTCTCCAGCCTGATCAAGAGTTTTTAGAAAACTAGAAAGAGAAGAATAAGACATGTAACTATTCGGCCAACAAGCCGAATAGAGGCTGTAGGCTGTAGGCTGTAGGTGGGGTGGTGAAAATCGTAGAAATATCCACCCTATAATTAGTGCTAATTTTGTGACTGCTAACGTTTCTCAAACAGGAAGAATTTTACCACAAGTGAGTACCAACATCATTTTATTTCTGCTAAATAAAATGACGTTGCTAATACTAGCATAATTTTCAGCATACAGAAATCATTGATTTGTAATCAGATTATAAAACCAGGGCTAATTCACCAAAATGCATAAACATGGATGGAAGAGGATGAAAGGGATAAATACAGAGAGACGCTGATTAATGAAAAAAGTTTTTTTGAAGTGCTTTGCCATCATCTATTATTTATTAAATTTCAACCTATTCTCCCGTTGGGAGAATTAGCCCTGTTATAAAACGAGTTCTTCACAAACCAATTAATCTCTTTGAATATACTTTTTTAAGCTAAACTTTACTTGTGAATTACCAATGGGGCCCGTTATATCAACGTCTCTTTATTTCGTAGAAGTAAAGAGATGTTGATAGTTAGAGTCTGTCCTGAATCATCGGATCCTTTATTGGAGATGGTTCAGAGTTCAAAAATGAAAAATATAAATACTCAAAAACGCCATTTTGTCGAAAATTAATTGGTTATAGTGAGCAACTTTTTCAATTAATTGCCGCAGGCAACAAAATAAACTC
>DATEBV010000074.1:0-7368 GCA_035287205.1 Chthoniobacterales bacterium
AATTTCATCTTCGAGAAATGTATTCGTACTATTTTCTTCAGCCGCTTCGTCGTGAGCGAATGTTGCTCCTGCCTCGGAGGCTCCTTTTCCTAACATCGCGGCACTCGATGAACTACTTCCGACGGGAGAGTGCGCGGCTGAAACTGTACCAACGGTTGTTTTTGCTGGAGATCCAAAGACTCCTTTTAAATCTTCTATCCCTTCTTGAATATTTTTCAATTCTGCAGGGTCCATCATTAATTTGGGCGGAACGCCCAAATAGGAGATAGAAGATGGAAGATGGAAGATAGGAGCTGAGGCGCTTTCTAATAACGATGTTTCCTCCTGCTTACTTTCACTTTGCGCAATAAGAAGGCTAGAGTTTGCTAAAGTAGCAAGGAGGAAGGTGGGTATTATTTTTTTCATAGAGTATAATTATTAGGCCAACAGGCCGAACAATAGTTGTTAGTTGCTCGTTGACTTTTTCGCTTCAGTTTAAAAGTCTATATGCTAGCCAGCGGTATTGTTATCTTTTAAGTTTTTTTGCTTTCAAAGCCTAATCATCAGAGTGATCTATCAAATCTTAATCAGCGTATCAATCAACCTACAGCTCATAGCCTACAGCCATATAGTCTCTATTCGGCCTGTTGACCGAATAGTTTCTACCGATGCACACAACAAGCAATAAATCAAACCGACCTTTTTGAACCTTTAAAAAATAGATGCAAGAAAAAAACAATCTCAAAAAAAATAAGTTTTTACTTGACACTATTCATACTTCATTTGTTCTCCTTCTAATCTATCTTCAAAGCCTATTACGTGTATTGCTTTGTACATTTTTGCAACTACCAACGTCACTTTATTTCGCAGAAATAAAGTGACGTTGGTAGTTACAGAAATCGAATAATTTATTTTTTTGAAGTTACCCTCTGGCATCCCTTCCATTCCTTCCATCCCTGTTATTTTTCTCTTCTTTCATCCTTGTTTATGACTTTCTGTGAATTAGCCCTGAGTTTCTTCCTCTCACAATAGCCCTCCAGCACAACAAAGAACGAAGGCACTAAAACCACCGCTAAACAGGTCGAAGCGGTCATTCCTGACGCCACGGCAATACCAAGTGATTTGCGAGCGGCTGCTCCAGCACCGGTTGCAAAGACAAGTGGTAGAACACCAACAATGAAAGTAATGGAGGTCATCAAAATTGGCCTAAACCGATTCGCAGCAGCCATGGCTGCTGACTCCATAATGTCATGACCAGCAGCACGGTATTCGCGAGCCATTTCAACAACAAGAATGGCATTCTTAGCAGAAAGAGCAATAAGAAGAACCAATCCAATCTGAACATAGATATTATTGGCTAATCCAAGTCCTCCGAGTGCAGCAACTGTTCCCAATAAGGAAAGTGGCACTGCGAGAATAACAGCAATCGGTATAATCCAACTTTCATACTGCCCTGCAAGAACAAGGTAGACCAAAAGAATAGCTAGAGCAAAGATGAGATAGACGGAGGAACCTGCAAGGCGTTCCTGATACGACATGGCAGTCCAAGAATGTTTCGATCCTGGAATGAGGGCCTTATCGGCGACTTTTTGTAAAACATCAAGTGCCTCTCCAGAGCTATAACCAGGTGAAGAAGAACCTAGAATAGAGGCTGAAGGATAAATGTTATAGAGTGAAATGACCGAAGGACCATTAGAACGTTCTGCTTTCACAAGAGATCCGAGCGGAACCATGGAGTTTGTCGTTCCTTTAACATAAAAATTTTTCATCTCATTAGGAGTCGCTCTAAATGCTGTATCTGCTTGAGCAAAAACATCAAAAGTATATCCATACTTATTGAACTGATTGACATACGTTGAGCCAAGATAAGTCTGCAAGGAGTTAAAAATATCACCAATTGCAACACCATAGGTAGCTGCTTCGCGACGATCGATCGTCAGATTAATCTGAGGTACATCAGCTCGAAAACCAGAACTAACATGTTGGAGAGCTGGTTCCTTCTTTGCCTCTTCGATTATTTTATTCACGACACTCTGCAGTTTTTGATAATTAAAGGAACCATCGATAAGAGAAACTTCCATTTGAAATCCTTCTGAAATACCAAGTCCTTGAATGGGCGCAGGAATAAGTACCGTCGATTGAGCCTCTAAATTATCTTCGGTAATGGCTGAAATATCGTGATAAATATCGACCAGACTTCCTCGCTCCCCTCGATGCCCCCAATCTTTTAGAATAACATAAGCAAATGCTGAGTTGCTATCAAGAGGAGAAATCCCTCCCACCACTAACGTATCTTGCACAGCAGGAATCTCTTTAATCTTAGCCGCGATACGTGTAATGACGTCACGTGTTTTCCCTAAGGCGCTGCCATTAGGAAGAGAGGAAGCCACCATAAGGTACCCTTGATCTTCACTCGGAATAAAACCTGTAGGAATTTTTGTTAAACCCCACCCTGCAATACAAACCAAGATAAGTCCTAATATGGTAATGATTCCACTATGCCGTACCATAGCACGAATACGAGCAGCATACCATCGATCCAAAGGATTATAGAGATAATTAAATCCTCGAAAGAAGAAATTGAGTTTTTTATTGGGATCTTTAGCTTTCAACCAGAGAGCACATTGCGTTGGCTTCAAAGTGGCTGCATTAATAGCACTAATAAAGGCTGTGCTAGAAATCACAAGAGCAAATTGACAATACATCTGACCGATAATACCAGGCATGAAGGCCGCTGGTAAAAAGACGGACATGAGTACCAAGGTGATACCAATAATAGGACCAAAAAGACTATTCATCGCATGGATGGCAGCATCTTTAGGCGTCTCCCCTAACTCAAGATGTTGAACGACCCCTTCCACAATAACGATAGCATCATCCACCACAATACCAATGGAGAGGACAATTGCAAAAAGCGACATCGTATTGATCGTAAAACCAAGAAGAGCCATGGCACCAAAGGCACCAATAATAGTGACCGGTACTGTTGTTGCTGGAACAAGAGAGGCTCGCCAATCTTGTAAAAAAATGACAATAATAATAAGGACGAGTATTCCTGCTTCAAAAAGTGTGTTATAGACCTCATGGACTGATTCTTTTACAATAATTGTTGAATCGAACGGAATCTTATATTCCAAATCCTCAGGAAAATTTTTAGCCAGTTCCTCCATTTTCTTGCGTACTCCCTCAGCCGTATTAATAGCATTTGATCCTGGAAGTTGATAAATGGCTAATCCGCCAGCAGGTCTACCATTAAATTCAAAAAATTGACCGTATGATTGCGACCCTAGCTCAACACGTGCAACATCTTTGAGTCGAGTGATCTGTCCTCCATTGGAGGTTTTAGCCTTAACAATAATCTGTTCAAATTCACTCACCTGATCAAGAGAGCCATTCGCTGTAATGGAGAATTGAAAATCTTGGCCTTTTTCTGCAGGGGGGCTTCCAAACTGACCAGCAGCAATTTCAACATTCTGCTCCTTAAGCGCATCGATAATATCACTAGGAACCAAAGAACGTTGTTGCATCTGGTCAGGATTAAGCCAAATGCGCATCGAGTATTGCCCTACCCCCAGAACATTGATATTAGCAACACCCGGCAAGCGGATAAGCTCATTTTGGAGATTAATCGTTGCGTAATTATTAAGAAAGAGAGCATCAAACTTTCCCGAAGGAGAAGTTAGCGTGACCAACTCTAAAACCGAAGTCGACGTCTTTTTGGTAACCACTCCTTGGGTTTGGACCGGATCAGGAAGTTGAGCAAGTGCGGCAGCAACCCTATTTTCAACAAGAATCTGAGCCATATCAGGGTCAGTTCCAATGGCAAAAGTAACTGTTAAAGTATAGTTACCAGTACTCGAAGAGGTCGAAGACATATAGAGCATTCCTTGAACACCATTTACCTGAAGCTCAATGGGCAACGCTACCTTCTTCACCAATGTCTGAGCAGTAGCTCCAGGATAAAAAGCTGTTACCTGTACGGTAGGTGGTGTAATCGGCGGATACTGAGTAACAGGTAAAGTAAAAACGGCAACCCCACCTAGCAGCATTGTAATTAGTGCTAGAACATTGGAGAGAACAGGTCGTTCAATGAAAAATTTGGAGAGCATGGCATTATTCGGCCAATAGCCCGAATATAAGTTTAAGTTATAAGTAAATAGGTAACTATTCGGCCAACAGGCCGAATAGAGGCTGTAGGCTGTAGGCTATAGGCTGTAGGTTGATGAATACGCCGATCAAAGTTTGAGAGATCGCTCTGATGATTAGTTGATTCTCTATCACATTTTACTAATGGGTTAACCGAATGTTTACAAAAATAGAATGGGTAATTTCAGAAAAACAGCCAATACATCTTAACCGTCATTCCCGCGTCCGCGAGAATGACGAGAAGGAGTGTTATTTTTTAAAGTTTGCAAAAAGTGAGGACTTCCAAAAATTCTTTTTTTGTGTTCTTTTGTGGCTATTTTCTCCCTTCTTCTTATTACTTCAATCCAATTTGAGCTCACTAACATTTTATGATCGCTCTCTATAGCAATTTTTTAATTTCTAGAGATTTTCATCGCCCCTGCCCTCATTTGAGGTATTACAACGCGAGGATAAGGAGAAGGCGAAGGCGAAGGTAGCGGTGTCGGTGTTGTTACAGAGGGTTTCTTGATGACAACCGGTGAACCAACCCTAGCCTGAGTAACGCCCTCAACGATCACTTGATCTTGAGCTGTTATTCCTTGAAGGATAGCACGTGCATCTCCTTTTCTAGGACCTGTTTTGACATTATGTCGTTCCACAATATTCTTTGCATTAACGGTAAGGATAAATTCCCCTACCTGATCACTTTGAATGATCGAATTAGGCACGGTCAAGGCTTCAAAAGGAGGTCCAATGGCCACACGAACTTTAACAAAGAATCCAGGAATTAAGGAAATATCTTCATTGGGGAAAATAGCGCGGACTTGAAGAGTTCCCGTTGAAGTATCGAGACTGTTGTTCACAAAGTCTAGAATACCCTCATGAGGAAATCCTTCCTCATTAGAAAGTCCCACAAAGACGGGCAAGGTTCCTACCACTTTCTTATTTCCTTGTCCCATTTTTTGGAGCTCATCTCGTAACGTAAGAGCATCCCGCATATTAATATTAAAATTCACATAAACAGGAATAATTTCTTCTAATGTCACTAAGACTGTTGGTTGCATGGGACTCGATCCAACAACATTGCCAACATCGACTTGATGGGCGCCAAGAAGTCCTCGAAAAGGAGCTCTGACCTCGGTATAGCTCAGATTGATCTTTGCAAGCTCCAAATCAGCTTTATCTACCTGCACCTTAGAAAGATACTTTTCCACTTCTGCTTGAGATGTGGCATTCTCTTTCAGCATGCCTAGTTGGCGTTGATATTCTGAACTATCAAAGTCAAGCGTTGCTTGAGAACGTTTCACTTTCTCTATATAGCTATCTTGCTGAATAATAAAAAGAAGAGTCCCTTTTTCTACCTGTTGACCATCATTAAAATTAATAGATTCTAGATATCCTTCTACACGAGCAACAATATTTACTTGCTGTGTAGCGGCAACAGTTCCCGTATTTTCATCATACTTAGTTACCATTTGTTGTACAGGAAGAGCCACTACCACCGCAGGAGCTTTTTTGACAGCATCTGTTTTTTTAGAACAACCTGCTATACAGAGCGTAAGAAGAAGCAAAAGAGTGAAAAGAAAATTATATTTCATAAGTTAAACAGGAATAAAATCGATATAAAGAAGATTTTTTAATGGCCACAAAAGAACACAAAGATACACAGAAATATTTAACCGCAAAGAACGCAAAGAACGCAGAGAATAAATTACGAAAACGAAAGATCCTTAATGAATTTCAAGAGGTCTCTCTTACTGGACTTTAGCCATTTTTTAGTGGATATGAGCTGTTTTGTTAGAGCAGAAGTATTTAAAAAAAGAATTTTGGGAAGTCCTAACTTTTTGCAGACTTTTAAAAATAATACTCCTTCTTGTCATTCCCGCGGACGCGGGAATCCAGAAGAAGGTCAATTCTGATTTGGGTAGTAGTGTCAAAAATACTTTATGAAACCAGGAATAAAGATCGACTGTCCCCTGGGTTCCCGCGTCCGCGGGAATGACGGTTAAGGTGTATCGGCTGTTTTTCTGAAATTACTCATTCTATTTTTTTGATGATATTAAAAACTAATGCCAATAATGCCACTCATATAAAAATGGCCAAAGCCCAGTCTTACAAAATTCTTTGATGTTTTTCATTCTTTGCGTTCTTTGCGGTTAATTAAAATTCTTTGTGTTTCACGATCGCTAGGTTAAAGAATTTTTATAAAAATTCTTTTTTCTTTTTTTGTGTTCTTTGTGTAATTCTTTGTGTTCTTTGTGGTGAATTTCTTCCTGCGGAAGAAGTTATTTATTGACATTAAGAAGGTTCCAGAGCGGCCAGTGTTTAGGCACCGCAGCAGCAGGTTGCTCCTCTGGCGAAATTACTGGAAGATGATTTTTGGGAGTAAGCATCTTACCCCAGTTCGTTCGATCCGCCATCTGTTTTTTTACCGCATCCGAGATAACATCTCGACCACAGCGAATCTGCCACCCTCCACCAAGAGCTCGATAGGTAGCAACAACACCAAGAACCGTATTTCCTTGCGTAGAAGCGTAAGAATTTTCAACCGATAACTGCTTCTCTTCTGCTGTTAACACGGTAGTATAATCAGTCTGTCCTTCCATATAGCGAACCATAGCAAGTTTTGTTGACTGTTTTGCCGCTTTTACTGCCTCTGCCAAGCAAGCAAGGCTATCACGTCCATGCTTATAAGCTGACAATCCATTCTCAACCTCTTTTTGAGCTGAAAGCACTGTATTTTGGTAGTTTAAAATAGCTGCTTGAAAATTAGCGTCAGCAACTCTTACCTGGTTCTCCAATCGACCATAATTAAAAATCGGCATTGTGAACCCATTGGCTACATTCACCAAGGAGTTTTGCCAGTTAAAAATATCAACGAGCTGTTGATTTCCAAGATTGCTAGAGGTTGCCCCAAATGTTCCTGTAAGGGAAAACGAGGGAAGAAGATTGGTGATTTCCACACCGATGAGTGCCGACTTGGATGCCGCCTTTAAACCTGCCTGCCGCACATCAGGACGACGACGCAGGAGATCATTAGGAATCCCAACGGTCATTGATGCAGGAACTGCAGGAATTTTTCCAGGACGAAGTAATGGATCAATACCACTAGGAGGCAATCCTAATAAAAGGGCAAGAGCGTTCTTAGATTGTCGCAAGCTATTTTCATAGCCTGGAATTTGAGCTTCCGTTTGAGAAAGCTCTGTCTGAGCTTGGGTCACATCGAGCTGGCTCACTTGTCCCCCATTAAAGCGAGCTGTTGCA
>DATEBV010000075.1:0-7527 GCA_035287205.1 Chthoniobacterales bacterium
CGTCCCTCTAGAATAAAAATCCGCTATCAATCATTAGAAAACGTTACGCTAGAACTGGAAACAGAAGGGCTTCTTGCACGTGCTGCTATGCACGAAGTAGACCATCTTCACGGCATCCTTTTTACTGACCACCTTTCTCCCCAAGACCTCGAAGAACATCAGCCATTGCTTAAAAAACTACTTCGAGAAAACTCCGTATTTTAGAACTAGCGAAGGGCTTCGCAACTTTCTTGTTACAATCAACATGAAATATCCAGATTACCCCTTTATTTTTTCTAGTAATTTACTTTTCTGCAGCTCCCATTCATGAATCTTAGCTTCTAGGAGGGATGTTTCTTTTTCTGTAATTTGAAGATTTTTACCCCAATCACCTTGAAATTGCTTTAGAGACTCTTTCTGGCCACTTCGTTGAGCTGCTAGAACACTATTCCAAGCTTTTTTTGCTTCCTCCCCTTGATAAATGGCTTTCTCTAAAAGTAAAGTTTTTTCTGCAATGGTAGTTTTCATCGCTCGATCAGCCAGAGCAAGAGTAGCACTTGTTTCTTTTCTTGCCTTAAATAGAAGCAGATTAGCCATCCAAGCCTTCTTGTGATTGACAGCAATTTCAAGATCACTCATCACTCGCTTTTTTAATGTTCTCAAATATTCAGGAATTTGGTCATGAATGTTCAAAAAATCATTCTCAAATTGAAGATAGTCCTCTTGAAGCATCTCTACTTTAGCGATAGCCTCATCCCAAAGAGGAATAGCTTCTTCAGGAATAGCAACTGACAAAGCTTGCTTGTGAATAGTTAATGCAGATTTTACCAAGTGGTCCTCATTGAGCCAACGAGCCTTAATATCTTTAAGAACATTTTCATATCTCCCTTGTTCTAAAACCTTAAAACAATTTTCCTCACTGAATCCGGTCAAATGAGCAATTGTCGTCTGACCAGGAAAAGAATCAGGATGATCTTGAAAAAAATGACAGACTGATGTTGCTCCGATCTCTGACATAGTATCTGGAAGAAGACAATACGTTAGAAAACAGCCAAAAAACCAACCAGAAAGAAGCTTCTTATAAAAGACACTAAAATCCTGCCATGCGTTATGTTGATTTCTAACAACAGGAGCAAGTTGATCTCTACTAGCAGTATTAGTTCCTGTTATCATGGCATCTTTTCGAATTCCCTTCTCCTTTTCTGAAAGAGGTAAAATCACAGAAGCGACGCATTCAAACTGAGTCGAATTTTGAATAGGAAAACTTTTTTCTTTCTTCTTTTTTCCTTTCTGTGTGGATTTTTTTTTGGCTTTCTTAAAAACACTATTTTTTGCTTGATGAAGTTCTGGTATAGAGGATTCAATACTAAACTCGTTCTCTATTAAACTCGGAGAAACACTCTCTTCTTCTTGCTCATCAGTAATTTCCTCTAGTAAAGGTGCCGCATCCTTAGACGTAAGACCCTTCATTTTTTCCTTGGCAACAAGGGCACTCTTTGTAGCTTCTTCAGCTTTTACTCGATATTCTTCAGCATTACTATAAAAATCAAGACGTTTCTCCTGAAGAGCATTTTCTTTTGCCTGTTGTTTTCTTTTTGTTCTTGCAGCAACTTTCTCTTTTCGATCAAGGTTAGTTTGCTCTAAAGGTAACTGTTCAGAGCTCACCTCCTGCAGAGGCGTGCTCTGAATTAAATAAGGGGCCGATTCACTGCTAGAAGGGTTTAATTGCAGCGCTTGTTGATAAGGAGTCTCAACGGTTACCTCTAAAGATCTCTCTACAGATGGGTTAGCCGAATATTCACGAGCTAAACTTTCACTCTCATCCACTACTACTTGAGTTAGATTTGTCAAACTTGATGAATTCTGCATTAGACTTGCCTCTTCATTGGTCCTCCACGGCATTTGATTTGTTTCTCCCTGATCAACACCTCTTAGGGGACTACCCAAAGATTTCTTTTTTTCAGCAATAAAAAAGCGCTTAACCTCAGCTTTCCAAAAATCAACCTTATTTGCTGTTTTATTAACTGCTCTCTGAGCCTGTTCAAGAGAATCCGTGGCATTTTTTGACTGTATAACATAATCTTGAGAACAAAGATAATTCCAAGTATGAGTGTAATAATTTTGAGTAACTGCTAAATGTTGTTCTATCCCTCCTAAATACTGGCAGGCTTTAATATATTCAAACTGTTTTTTGGACGCTTCTTCTTGAGCACTTGCTAAAGTTTCGTTCACAACACCATCTTTTGCTATGATTTGTTGCAGATGGTTCCAAGTCTCCAGCCAAGTAAGATGAGCTAATTGTGTTATTTCAAGTTGTCTCGAGTAATCATTACAAGCTAAACTACAGCTGGCTTGCAATAGTTGAAGTTCTTGTGTTCCTAGAGAATATGTTCGTTGTTTCTCCCAGTTGGCAAGAGTTATATCAAATCGGACCACGGCACTCCTATTAGCAATTTTAGCTTTTTCTAATTCATGCTTTGCCTTAGCAAGAGTAAGCGTTGTATCATAAAAACTCGTTGATCCCGTTGTTAAAGAAGAAACTGTTGTTTCATCACTGTCATTCGATAGCTCTCCAACTGTTTGATCCTCTACTAAAGTTAATTGAGATGAAATGTATGGAATGGGACTTATTGAAATACTTGAAATGCTTGCAGGCCTAATCTTAGTAAAAGAAGAATCTGATGAATCTTGACGAATCTTTTCTCTAGAAAATTGAGATTTTCTATTCAAGCTACTTTCTTTTTCTTTGGAATTTTCAAAGAGCTTCTCTATCTCTTCTTTTACGATCTCTACTCCTTCTTCAGTCATCTGCATTGTAGGAAACAAATCCTCTTCTATAGTAGCATCATTAGTAGAGCTATAAATACCAGGAAGAGACGCAACAAAAGAGCTCAATTCCTCTTGTGCTATAACACTCGAGGCACTTAGAAAAGTAAAATAATAAAATAATAGTTTCTTTGTCATTGTTCGGAGGGGAGAAATAGAGTTTAAGTTAAAAGTTTAAGTTTAAGTTAATATGATGTTTTTGAGAGTTTATATTTTTTATTTTTGCACTTTGAACAGACTCCAATAAAAAATCTATTATCTTGTCACGAAGTGACCAAAAATTAACTTAAACTTAAACTCTCAACTTAAACTTATATTCGGCCTGTTGGCCGAATAATTACGGCGGACAGGAACAGAAAATATTCCGATCACCGTAGACATTGTCAACTCGCGCAACACTTGGCCAAAATTTATGCTTTCTCAACCATGGAGCGGGATAGGCTGCTTGCTCTCGAGAATAAGGACGATCCCAGTGATCCGAAGTAACCGCCAAAGCAGTATGAGGTGCACGTTTGAGTGGATTGTTAGCACGGTCAAGCCCCCCCTCTTCTACTGCTACAAGCTCTTGATGAATTGTAATCATGGCATCGCAGAAACGGTCAAGCTCCTCCTTAGATTCGCTCTCTGTAGGCTCCACCATTAATGTTCCTGGCACAGGCCAACTCATAGTAGGTGCATGAAATCCGTAATCAATAAGACGCTTTGCGACGTCTTCTACCTCAATGCCTGCACGCTGCTTCCATTCTCGCAGATCAAGAATGCATTCATGTGCAACACGTCCGTGCTCACCACGATAGAGCACGGAGTAATAATCCTCCAGGCGTTTTGCAATATAGTTAGCATTAAGAATCGCTAATTTCGTTGCAGCAGTTAATCCATCAGCGCCCATCATACGAATGTACATCCAGCTAATAATACAAATACTAGCACTCCCCCAAGGAGCAGCACTGACTTCACCAATAGCATGACTTCCTCCCGTTGGAATAACCGAATGTCCAGGAAGATAAGGCGCAAGATGTGCTGCAACACCAATAGGCCCTACACCAGGACCTCCTCCTCCATGAGGAATGCAAAAAGTCTTATGAAGATTCAGGTGACAAACGTCAGCACCAAGATCATGAGGACGACAAAGCCCAACCTGAGCATTCATATTGGCTCCATCCATATAAACTTGGCCACCTGCTTCATGAACTATCGCACAGAGCTCTTTAATCGAAGCTTCAAACACACCATGCGTTGAAGGATAGGTAATCATGAGTGCTGCTAACTTATCTCGATGAGCCGCAACTTTTGCTTTAAAATCAGTAACATCAATATTCCCCTTGGCATCACACACCACACCAACAATCTCCATCCCTGCCATGGAGGCACTAGCAGGATTAGTACCATGGGCAGAATGAGGAATTAGGCAGACTTTTCGATGTGACTCCCCTCGTGCCTGATGATAAGCACGGATCACAAGCAATCCTGCATATTCCCCTTGAGATCCAGCATTTGGCTGTAACGAAACAGCATGAAATCCTGTAATTTCAGCCAACCATCGTTCCAATTGATGAAAGATTTCTTGATACCCTTCTGCCTGCTCTAATGGAACAAATGGATGCAAGTTTGAAAGAAATTCCCATGTTAAAGGAAGCATTTCAGAAGTTGCATTGAGCTTCATTGTGCAAGACCCCAAAGGAATCATTGATGTTGTTAAGGAAAGATCTTTGGCCTCCAGTCGACGTAGATAACGCAACATTTCCGTCTCAGTATGATAAGAATGAAAGACTGGATGTTCTAAAAACTTAGAGCTGCGCCGCAACCCTTCTGGAAGTTGCCAATGAGAAGGGTTCACAGAAATTTTAGTATCAGAGAATCCAAAGAGTTTAAGTAATTGTGCAAGCGAAGTCGTAGTTTCATCAAGAGTTATAGAAACGGACGGAATCCCCTCCTCCCGCAAGAAACGAAGATTAATCGTATGCTGATGAGTTCGCTCTTGGAGAAGCACCGCTTGATCTTCCGTAAGATTTACTTTAAGGGTGTCAAAAAATGGTTGAGAAACAACATTCCAACCGGTTTTAGCCAAAGAAGAGGCTAGTTGGAGTGCCTTAAGATGAATTCCTTCAGCAATGGCCACCATTCCTTCCGGACCATGATAGACCGCATACATGGAAGCCATTACAGCAAGTAACACTTGCGCAGTACAGATGTTACTGGTCGCTTTCTCGCGGCGAATATGCTGTTCTCGCGTTTGAAGTGTTAAGCGCAGTCCTAAATTCCCATCTGCATCACGCGAGACACCCACAAGGCGTCCTGGCATACGACGTTTCAACTCATCTTTCACTGCCATAAAGGCAGCATGAGGCCCACCATAGCCCATCGGAACTCCGAACCGTTGGGTTGAACCAATAGCAATTTCGGCGCCTAGTTCACCTGGCGGTTTGAGCAAGGTCATGGCTAAAGGATCACAAGCTACAACGGCTAAACCTCCGGCAACATGTGTCTTTTCAATAAAAGCTTGAGGATCACTAATAATTCCATCACTTCCAGGGTATTGTAGAAGAGAACCGCAAAGAGCATTAGGAGTCGAAGGCATCTGATCGATTGATCCCACAAGAAGTTTTACTCCCAAGGGTTCACAACGAGTCTGAAGCAACGCAATCGTCTGAGGATGACAGTTACTATCAACAAAAAACGCTGCAATTTTCTTAAGATCAAAACAAATGGCCATCGCTTCAGCCGCCGCCGTAGCCTCATCAAGCATTGATGCATTGGCAACAGCAAGACCCGTGAGATCACAAACCATGGTCTGAAAATTCAAAAGCGCTTCCAAACGTCCCTGAGAAATTTCAGCTTGATAAGGAGTATAAGCGGTATACCAACCAGGATTTTCTAAAATATTACGCCTAATAACCGCAGGCAACAAGGTGCCATGATATCCCATTCCGAGATAGGTTGGACGCAATTCATTTCGTGAGGCCAATTCTTTTAACTCAATAAGAGCTTCCTCTTCGCTTACTGCTGAAGGCAGGTTAAGGGGATGATGCAAACGAATCTCCTCAGGAACAGTCTGTTCAATGAGTTCCTCCATGCTGGAACAAGCAAGCAAGGAAAGCATCGAGTTAATAGCAACACTATCAGAGCCTAAATGCCGCCGAGCGAAACCTGTCACAGACTGTCGGCTAGAAGAGGTGGACTGAGAGGATGATAATTTGCAATTCATAGTGAGAACTTTCCGAGGGTGAACGATGTTTAAAAAAATTGTTAATTTTGATTGATAGCCAAGATTGCTAAGCTAATTGGCAGAAATTCACCACAAGGAGCACAAAGATACACAAAGAACACATAAATAAAATTTTTTATAAAAAATTTTAAAGTGGAGAATTGTGAACTCAAACTCAGCTTTAAAGAGAGAATAAAAAAAATCTTATGATGGTTATGATTAATGCGTTATGTTTCAGAACAGCTAATCTTCTTTAGTTCTTAACATATTAAAGAATTTTTATAAAAATTCTTTATTCTTTTTTTGTGTTCTTTGTGTAATCCTTTGTGTTCTTTGTGGTGAATTTCTTCCTGTGTGAGAAACGTTAGCAGTCACAAAGCTAGCACTAATTATAGAGTGGATATTATTATGATTTTAATCACCCCAGGCTAGCACTGTGCTGCATAATCTTCAGGAGAAAGTAAAGCGTCTATTTCACTAAGATCACTTAAACGCATCATAAACAACCATCCTTCACCAAAAGCATCTGTATTGATTAACGCAGGATTGCTCACTAATGCCTCATTAATCTCAGTAACCGTTCCAGAGAGAGGAGCATAAATATCACTTGCCGCTTTGACCGATTCTACGACTGCTGCTGGAGTCCCTGCTGTGAGAGATGTACCTACAGGAGGAGGCTCTACATAGACAATATCGGTAAGCTCCGCTTGCGCGTGATCGGTAATTCCTACTGTGACAAGAGAAGGATCGTCACCCTCTCGGCAAATCCATTCGTGGGTTTTAGTATAGAGCAAATCATTAGGTACGTTCATGGTAGTTATTCGACCAATAGGTCGAATATAAGTTTAAGTTTTAAGTTTAAGTTTAAGTTGGTTTTTAGTCACTTCGTGACGAGAAAGAGATCAAAGAAATTAACCACAAAAGAACACAAAAGAACACAAAAAAAATTTTAAGAATTTTTATAAAAATTTCTAAATAATGATAACAGGATGATTTAGAAGGTAAAAAAAATATGATACAAATTTGACGTTTTGTTCTTTCGTGTTCTTTTGTGGTTAATTTCCGCTCTTATGATCTGTTAGTCATGTAGTGCTGACTGAGAAAATTGCGCCGCAGGACTTTTCACCCTTTACTATTTAGAGCCCGTCCTGAATCATCGGATCCTTTATTGAAGATGGTTCAAAACTCAAAAATAAAAATATAAATACTCAAAAACACCATTTTATCGAAAATTAATTGGTCATAGTAATCAACTTTTTAAATCAATTACCGCAGGCAACAAAACAAACTCCTTACCCTTTACTCGTTACTCGTTACATGTCTGTAGCTAAGCCAGGTACCAAGCAAAAATAAAAATCCATTTTCAAAACAGGGTCACTTTCGGACAGTAACAGTGTTATTTGGCAAGAGAAAAATCAGGATTTTTTAGCATGTGATTAAGAAGAACAATGAGTTTTCTCACGACAGCGATGAGTGCAACTTTCGCTGGTTTTCCTTGTGCTCTCAATCGTTGATAA
>DATEBV010000076.1:0-2655 GCA_035287205.1 Chthoniobacterales bacterium
AAGAAGGTGCTATTGCGACAGCTGCTATGCAACAAGTTATTAATTCTCAGCAAGACATTACAGCGCAAGAACTTGTTACTGCTCTCTGGGTAACTCCTGCAATGGCGCAAATACCATTATGTGAAAGCGCCAAATTAAAAGCAATCCAAGCGGAAAGAAGTTGGGGGCACGTTGCAGAAGTGAAGCATAAAGGGTGTGATCAAGCTCCATTACGGTTAAAAGCAGCCTGGACTAAAGAGCTTGAAATTGCAGAAAATAATCGAGCCATGTTTGCTACGGATGCACTTTTCTGCGAGGCTTACAGAGGAGGTCATATGGCTTATGATCTTATGAAAAAAGCTTTGAGCGCTTCTGATGACGAGGAAGAATTATTATTATGGGAAGAAACTAAATTGCAAATAATTAAAGCAGAACAACTTTGGTCCCAAGCTGTAGAAGCTAATCGTAGAGATCAAGCTAAGGCTCCTGATACATTAAAAACAAATTGGATTGCAACTCTTGAAACTTCTGAAGACGGACGGGAAAGGTGGGGTGCTTATCTTCTTTGGTGTGAGGCTTTAAAAGTAACGGGTCCTGCTCACGATGCTGAAAAAATAGCCCGTAATACTCTTACTGATTTATCATTGTGGAATAAGGCCAAAATAAAGGTAGGGCAAGTAGAACGAGCTTGGACGCAAGCTGCATGGGCTGGACGTAGAGGTCGAGATCAGGCTCCTGAGCGTTTAAAAGCCTCCTGGATTGCAGATCTTAAAGCTGTAGAAAATATGGAATATCGATGGTCTTCAAAAGATTCTTGGTACGAGGCGTTTAAAGAGAATATTACTGCTTTTTCAGCTATGACAGAAGCTCAAAATAATTTTACTGCGCAGAATATTTCTCTATGGAATGATGTAAAGTTAAAAGCAGCTCAGGCAAAAATAGCATGGGCCAAAGCTGCAGAGGTTAAACTCAAAGGTAGAGATCAGGCTCCTGAACGTTTAAAAGCTCCCTGGATTGAAGAGCTTGAAGCTGCAGAGAATTATCAAACTTTGAATGAATCTTTTGAGTTTTGGTGCGAGGCTAATAAGCTAACATGTATTGCTGATGATGCTTCACAAAAAGTTAATAAAACTTCTGTACAATCATTGGATGAAGTTAAATCAAAAGCAGCCCAAGCAGAAAAAGCATGGAGTAAAGCTGCAGAAGTTAAACGTAAAGCTAGCAATCAAACTTCTGGGTATTTCAAAGATAATTTTCTTAAAGAAAGTAAAGATGCAGAATTTAAGGAAGTTCTGTATGCTGAAAAATCATTTTGGTGTGAGGCAAACAAGGTAACAATTTTTGCTGATGCTGCCTACAATAAAGCTAAAGCCATTCCTAAAGCTAAAGCTCCCTTATGGAATGAAGTAATTATACAAGGAGATCAGGCGGAACGAGGTTGGGTTCAAGTTATAGAGGCTAATAAGAAATCGTTGGATAAAGCACCACCTCAATTTAAAAATTTCTTGGAAGGATTAATTAAAGAAGCAGAAGAGAATAGAACTTCTTGGAAAAATATAATTACTGAAGCTACTCAGAAGAAGGCTGATGCTGAGGCTTATTCTTCTCTCTTTGCTTTGTCACCTTTCGTATCAAATACATGGTACGATGAACAAATTATTGCAGCCGAAAAAGCCGAAGCTGAAGCTTCCGAGAAAGTCCCTACAGCCTCTAATCAATTGGAAGAGGCTCAGAAAGCATTAAAAACATTAGATGACCAAATTCAAGAAGAGAGTAGTAAGGGAGCTAAGGCAAAACTAGCAAATTTAAAAAAGCAATTTCAAGCTCATCTTCAAGAACTGCAAAGTATGAGGGAAACGATGGAACAAACAGTAAAACAGTGCGGAAACGAAATTAAAGCAAGACAACGTGCTGTAGTATGGGCTTCAGAAAAAGTGCAAAAAGCAAAAGCTGCTAAAGAAGTTGCTCTAGCAACTATTTTTACTCACTTCAATCAAGTGAATAAAGACCTTGTTGAGGGGATTGAAACGGACCAAAAAGAATTTGATAGAAACAAAAGAGTCCTTGAAGCTACAGCAAAAACAGATAGTGAGAGAGCCGAAAAAGAAAGAAAAAATCACCCGTTGACTGCTACCCTTGAGGCAGAATTGGCAAAAAAACAGGATGAAGAAAAAATCGCTGCTGAAAAAGAAAAAGCAAGAGAAAAAGAGGCGACAGGGAAAGAGGTATTGGCAGGCAAGAATAAAGGCGATGAAGAAATAGCACTACAAGCTCAAATAGAAGAACTGAAACAATTTTCTCTAAAAAATAAGGTTATGAAAGATGCCTCATCTAATTCTAGTGAGCAATGGGAGCTAAAACAGAGTATTGATAGATTTGACGATGCTGTTGAATATTTAAATAATGCTATCAGAGCTATTGTACCAGGAACATCAGAAAATGCTGTTTTCGTACTTTGGAAAGAGGCTGCTGCACGAAGTAAAGAATCAGCAGAGCAGTATATAGCATCTGCACAAGTATTAATTAAAGGTACTAAGATTGAGGCCGACCGTTTAGATACTCTTGCTGACTTACTTTTCATACAATCCAGACATGCAAAATATTTGGCTAAAGCAACCGAGGCCGAAGCAAATGGCAAAAAAGAATTGGCTGAAAAATGGTATGAAATAGAGAAAA
>DATEBV010000077.1:0-32554 GCA_035287205.1 Chthoniobacterales bacterium
AATTACTCATTCTTTTTTTTTCTTTGTGTAATTCCTTGTGTTCTTTTCTGGTCAATTTCTTTCTGCTTAAGAAACGTTATCATTGTACTTAAGCCTAGATTCTTCAGGATAAGGCGGTGCTGAGGCAACTGCCGTAGCGACTGGCAGAGTAGGTAGGATTCTTTCTGAAGGCAGAGAGGGCTTATTGTAACGTTCAAAAGCAGCAAGATACCAGATGCTTTTTAGTTTGGAGGCAGAAGTGGAACTTGTCTTTCCTTCTTTAACCGATTGATCAGCAAAGGATATTACAGATTGAGCGGCAAGAGAGCGAGCTTTGGCTGCTTGAGCATTGGCAACCTGAAGGTTTTGATCTGCCCTCTTGAGAGCATAACTAAACATATCTAAATTCCCAGTCGCCTTTTCCGCTTCAGCGTCTTTATTAATAGCATCAGTAATGAGTTGAATATTTTCGTGGCGATCAAAAAATCCTTTAAGAGAATCGGCTATTTTAAATGATTTCTGAATAGTAACGGTATCTAAATGAGCACCGAGAGCAATTTTTTTATCAAAATCAGGGAAAGCAAAATTAGCAATAACACCACCATACTGTTTGATCAGCGCGTTTTTGAAACTGCGGATGCTGTCACGATTTTCTTCTATTTCTTTGGGAGGAGTGCCAAAGATAAAATCAAGCTTGAGGCCAAAGAACTTTTGAGGAGCTCGGTTAATAGAAGTTTCCTGCATAACGAATCTATCTTCAGTGGGGATTTTTCCATGAGATTCTCGATTGGCAGCAGTTCTAAATTTTTCAGCATGGCTTTGATTTTCGGGGAGTGTTGATTTGCCAATGTCAAACCAGTGATTATGAAGATATTCGATATCGCTTGGAGAAGCATTACTCTTGTTAGCATAAGCTTTAATAGCTTCTTCCACCGCCGTAAAAGATAGTGTTGCAGCACGACTCGCTTCTTGAACCTCTTGCGCAAGATCAGCAACGACCGAGGCCTCTTCTGTTACTTCAGCTTTTAATTGAACTGCTTTAAGAGCGGTTTCAATAGCTTGTTTAATCAGAGGCGCCGTAGTTGAAGAAGTAAGAAGATCCGAAGCTAAATCAGCATTCTGAAAGACTTCAATGAGTGTTTTTCCACTTAAACGAGATCCTAGTTCAATTCTTTCACTGGCTGTTGGAAAGGCAAAATTAGTAATAATAGTGCCAAACTGCATGGCCAATGCGTCATGCAAAAGACCAAGGATTGCTCTGTTTTGCTCTTGGATAGAAGCTTCTCTTGTTAAAAGAGGTTGAATATGTTTTTTAATCTGACTGAGCGTTGTCGAATCAATGGGCTTAATAGTGTGGCCCTCTAAAATAAAACTATCTGCTGAAGGATTATTAAGAGCAGCTTGCCGAAAAGGTTCTGCCGCTCGAGTTACATTATGAGGAGATGCAGGATCTGAAAAGTGTTGTAGGGGGAATGATGAGATTACTTGCACTTCCATAATCGTAATAATTATTCGGCCAACAGGCCAAATATAAGTTTAAGTTTAGAGTTTAAGTTTAAGTTGATTTTTGGTCACTTCGTGACAAGGTTAAAAGCGAGAATTGAGAAGCTATACCTTTGTCGGATGGGTTTTAGGATTTTTTTACGCGGGAGTTTTTGGGGCCAGTCAGACGTCAGAGCGTGCTGCTACTGAGGTAACAGTAGCGATGACAACGCCGCTAGCGCCAAAAAGAACCAGTAAAATTTCCTAAAATTCATTCGACAAAGGTATATACTCATCACGAATGAAAATTTAAAATAGCCTTCAAGATCACTCACTTTCGTTACTCTAAGTACGCAATTTTTATTCTTGATTCTTTCTTTAAGAATGACAATAATAAAATCTTCTTTTTCGTTTTGCTTTAGTCAACGTCTAGGTAAATTTTCACCCTTCACCCTTTACTTCAGTCGCTGCGCAGCGACGACTGAATGCCTATAACATGTTTATCGAACACTTTAACGATCTAATAAAAGAATTGGGAACGAGCGTTGGATTACCTGATCTCAAGCCTGGCGACGAAGGGCTTTGTTCACTTCGTTTTGATGACAAGGTCACACTTGACCTCGAGTGTCATGAAGATACCGGAGCGTTAATTATCTCCAGCGTTGTTGGAACTTTGAACACTATCGTTGCCGAGGCTTTTTATCCACTACTTCTTGAGGCAAACCTTCTCTGGGGCGGGACTGGTGGGGCTACCCTTGGTGTGGATCCAGCCACCTTAAGCGTCTTCATGTGCTACCAAGAAAAAATTGAAGCGATGGAATTTTTCCGTTTCCAAGAACTCCTCAAGGGATTTAGCGACGTTGCTCTCTACTGGTATCAACGCCTCCAACAAAGCCCAGAAGAATCAGGAAAACTTACTGAAGTAGTTGCTTTACCTGCAGTCGGAGCGGCTGGTGGTAATGCAACGCCTCCTCCTGGTGCAACATTTGCATGAGTAAAGGGTAAAAGAGTGTTTTAAAATCGACGATAAATCAGAATTTTGAAAGCGCATTTGTTAACTCAAGCTGGGCTGAAGTATAATTCTTTGTGTTTTTCTGTTTTCTTTTATCGCTATTATCTTCCTATTACTTCAGCTTAGTTTGAGCGCACAAGTAAAATTTCTAAATTTCTAACCATCTAACCCCCCCCTAAATATTTGCTCATTTCCTTCTTCAGAAGGAAATGAGCAACCCCGCATTATGAGCGATATTAACAGAACATCTAGCGTTAGTGCCCCCAATTATACTCCTATTAATTCTGAGGAAACCAGCGCAACAACTAAAACCCAAGCTTCTACTGTAACACTCAAGCCGCAAAGTAAAGGAATATTTAGCGATTTTCTTACTTGGTTAGGATTTAGTAAGGTAGAGAAGGCCGATTCTACAGTGCGTAAATTGCTAGGCAATCAGGTTAAAGAACGTGCTTCTCAATACGAGTGGAAACCATCATCTTTTTTCCTCAAGAGTAGTTTAGGCAGTGAAAATTCATCCAGTAGCCTTACTTCAACCGTTCGTGGTAGTTCTACTCCTAGGTATTCTGTAAGTACTGACAATGCTAACAGTCCCGAGGTGAATGATCTTGTTGATAAGTTAATCGCAGATCGAGAGCATTATCAAGAGATGCTTGCTTCCAATAAAAATACTCCTGAAGTGAAGACGGCCTATACGAAAGCTGTCGCTATTTTAGATAAGGCGACCGGTGATATAGCGTCACTTGCGAAAGCTCGTCATGAGGCGGCTGCTGCAGTTTACACGGCTGATTTGAATAACTCGATGAAACTTCAGAAAAAAGTTACTGATCTGAATAAGCAAATTGAAGCAACTAAGAATGCACGTTTGACTATGATGGACATTCCCACTAAAGCAGCAACGCAAGCGAAATTGAATCAATTAACTAAAGAATTAGGAGATGCTCAAAAACTAGTTGCAGAGGCTTCTGCCAAAGCAGAGAAGTCTAACAAAGCTTTCACTGCATTACAAAGTCCATTGAGCAGCGATTGGTTATCATAAGCAAATTTTTAAACGAATTGCCGCAGGCAAGAAAATAAATTCGTTACCCTTTACTCTTTACTCTTTACTCTTTACTCTTTACTCTTTACCTGCCTGTAGTTAAGTCAGATACCAAATAAAAATAAAAATTCATTTTCAAAAATCGGTCACTCTCTAACACTCTCTACCTATGCTTATCGAACACTTTAAAGACCTTCTCAAAGAACTTGGCGAAAATATTGGGCTTCCTGATCTCAAGTCAGACAACGATGGGCTTTGCTCATTACGATTTGATGATAAGGTGACACTCGATTTTGAGTGCCAAGAGTCGACTGGCGCCTTGATTATTTCTAGTATTCTTGGAGCGTTACTACCTCATGAAGCTAAGGCTTTCTATCCTATCCTCTTGGAAGCAAATCTTCTCTGGGGAGGAACTGGTGGAGCGACGATTGGTGTGGATCCAGCAACCTTGAGTGTCTTCCTTTGCTATCAAGAGAAGATTGAAGGGATGGAGTTTTTGCGCTTTCAAGAACTCATCAAGGGATTTAGTGACACTGCCCTCTTCTGGAACCAACGTCTGCAACAAGGCCCAGGAGGTTCTGATGCAAAAGCCCCAGAAATTTCTAGTTCAACAGAGGCTACTTCTCAAGCAGGTGGTGAAGCGCTGCCCCCTCTAGGAACTACTTTTGCGTAACAAACCAACGTAACCGAGGCGGCAAGAAAGTTACGTCAACTTAAACTTCAACTTATATTCGGCCTATTGGGCGAATAATTACTTATGAGCAATATCAATAGAGCATCAAGCGCTAGTAATACAAGTTTACCAGATTATCCTTCTCTAAAATCTGAGGAAGCCAATACAGCAGCTAAAACCCAAGTTTCTAGTACCGCGCTTAAACCACAGAGCAAAGGAATTGTTAGTAGTTTTCTAGCTATGTTAGGATTTAGTAAGGTTGAAAAAGGAGATACTACACCACGTAAAAACCTAGCTCATCAAGTTGAAGAACGTGCAACCCAATATGGGTGGAAGGCATTTCCTTTTTTTCTTAAGAGTAGTTCTCCTCGTCAAAATTTATCTAGTAGTCTTACTTCAACCGTTCGTAGCAGTTCAGTTTCTAGAAGTACTGTGAGTGTTAAGAATGCTAATAGCCCCGAAGTAAATGCTCTTGTTGATAAGTTAATTGCCGATCGAGAAAATTATCAAGGAATGCTCGCTTCCTATCAGGATATTCCTGAAGCAAAGCAGGCTTATACTCAGGCTATTGCTATTTTAGATAATGCGACGGGTGATGTAGCGTCGCTCACTGCGGCTCGTCATGCAGCGGCTACTGTTATTGCTGCTGCTAAAGTTCAGATTCTTGCTGAGAAAATTATTCAAAGACAAGGAAAAGATTCAGTAGAGGCTGAGAACATTCAGCTACAGGCTCGAGAAGCTCATAATGCATCGAAAAGCGTACAGAAAGCATTAAAGGAGGAATCTCTTAATGTGGACGCTATTAATCAGGATACTCAACAGACGGGAAAAATTCTTTCTCAATTAACAGAAACATATAGTATTCTAAAAAACACACTTACTCAGGAGCCTTCTCATCAAGAGGAGCTTTTGCCAACAGATATTGAAAATAGAGCAGCAAAAACAGAAGCAGCGGCAAATATACCTCTTCCTGAAGAAAAAGTAGGTGAGTTTAGTAATTTAGAACGTAAAGTCGATCAATTTATTACAGATACGGAACAAGACATGGCAACTAAGGTTGAAGCTGATCAAGTGAAGCATGCCGCTATTTTAAAAAAATTCAATGATCTTAATGCTAGAGCTGAATTTCTTCGTGCCAAAGCGCAGCGAGCTAAACCAATGGATACAATGGAACCTACTTTACGTAGAGCGGCTCAAGCAACATACGCTCAATTAAAGGAGCAATTTACTACAGCTTATGACGATGCTAAAACAGCGCTCAATGAACTCAACCAATTAACATCTACGAGTCCAAGCATATCAACAGTAAAGCAATCTGCTGCTTTACCAAGAGTGACAACAGATGTTATTGATCCACTTTCATTGCCTTCATTAGTAGTAGAGTAAGCGTTCAGCTCCCCTCCTTCGGAGATAAACAGAACTCAAAATAAATTCTAGGAATCACACTAAAGATACATTACAAATTAATTTAACGAGCTAAAACTACTACGAACTGTGAACTACGAACTGATCTCCAAATTAATAGTATATTATCCTAGAAACGTGAATAGAACTGGATGAAATTTCGTAAGGAGTTGATCTCAAAATGATTTTTACGAGCTCGTGGCGTACCTTTACGGTCCGTGAGAGTTTGGAAAAAACTTTTTGAGGTCAAGTATATTGCGAAAGATCGCCAGTTTCTATTTACGTTTCTAGGATTATTAATTTGGTGATCCCTTAGTTCCACTGGTAGTCGCGATGCCTTGAGCAATATGTTCGGCTAGATGCTGCCGCGTGGTGGAATTTTGGAGAATGATATTTTCTCTGCGATTGGAAATAAAGCCAAGTTCTAGAAGGGTGGCCGGACGACGGTTGTGGTGGAGCACATAGTAGACAGCATGTTTAACTCCACGATGATGTGCTTTATAGACGGGAAGAAGTTCACGAAAAATATTGGATGCGAGGCGTTGCGAAGCTCGGTTATAGTAGTAGGTTTCGATTCCACTGGCTGAACGATTAGGAGACGAATTAAAATGAAGGCTTACAAAAATCGCATCAGGATGAGCATTAGCGATGGCAGTACGTTCTCCAAGAGGAATGAATGTGTCATTACTACGTGTCATGATGACATGATACCCTTTCTCCTCGAGAAGAGGCTTAAGCCGTTCGGCAAGATCCAAGGTAAGTAATTTTTCTTCTTTACCACTTACGGCAACAGTCCCATGGTCATAACCACCATGGCCGGCATCAAGAACCACCGTATGAAAATTGGTGAGATTACTTCCTTCTGGCTCGAAGAGAGCACATCCAGGAAGTAAAAAAAGGCAAAGGACTAGAAGAAGTCCCTGAAAGATCAACGATGTCTTAGAGACTGTATTCATTGGTGATTGGTAACTACCAAGGTAGGAGTCTTGGTAGGGTTGAAGAGTTGAAAAGTTGAAGGGTTGAAGGGTTGAAGGGAGGATTGTTTTGGACAATGATACTGCAGTTAATCAGGAAGATTCATTTTTACTGTTATCACCTTAATTTTCATATTTAAGAGAAGATGAATTAGCAGCAAAGCGTCCTTTCAACTTTTCAACCCTTCAACCTTTCAACACTACCAACGGTACGTTGGTAGTTACGGTGATTGTTCAGTTTCTGCTGCGCAGCGACTAAAATAAAGGGAACAGTTTGGTATGGGTAGATTCTTAAAATGAGAAAAAGGAATATATCACAATTTATTGAGATGACTTGCTTTTTGTTTTTTAACCAGTTGACGTTTATAGTTACCTTACGATATCTTTTTTGATAAAGTGTTAGTAATAGCTAGGTAGCTATCTCACAAATTCCATAAAATCCTAACCAAGTGTTGATTTTTTTCTTTAGAAGGAGATCAACAATTATCCTTATATGTCTTACACACTTCCTGCCCTTCCCTATGCCTCCGATGTTCTTGAGCCCTTCATTGATAGCCGTACCATGGAGATTCACCATGGGAAGCATCATGCTGCCTACGTTAACAATCTCAATAATGCGCTTAAAGATCATCCTGAATTAGCAGATCTACCCGTTAATGAACTCATTGCTAACTTGAATAAGGTTCCTGAGGCAATTCGGACTGCTGTTCGCAATAATGGTGGAGGACATTCCAATCACACCTTCTTTTGGGACCTCATGACACCAGGTGAAAGTAATGTGCCCGTGGAAACTCTTGCAGAAGCAATCAATAAAAATTTTGAAACTTTTGAGGAATTTAAAGCTAAATTTGAAGCCGCAGGCGTTGCTCGTTTTGGTAGTGGTTGGGTGTGGCTTGTTATCAATAAGAGTGGTGCTCTTGAAATCGTTTCAACACCTAATCAAGATTCTCCTATCATGGATGGCCTCAAGCCTGTTATTGGCAATGATGTTTGGGAGCATGCCTACTATCTTCATTACCAAAATCGCCGTCCTGATTACCTCAAGGCTTGGTGGAGTGTGGTAAATTGGGAAAAAGCAGAAGGGCACTTTAGAAGCTAAAAGAAAAGAAATTAACCACAAAAGAACACAAAAGAAGAATTTTTATAAAAATTCTTTAATAGATAAGAACTAAAGAAGACGAGCAATCGTAAAATACAAGAGATTTTAATTAACCGCAAAGAACGCAGAGAACGCAAAGAGTGAAATATATCTTTGTGTTCTTTTGTGTTCCCTTAAACTGGACTTTAGCCCTTTTTTAGTGGATGTGAACTGTTTTGTTAGAGCAGAAATATTTAAAAAAAGATTTTTTGGAAGTCCTCACTTTTTGCAGACTTTAAAAAATAACACTTCTCTTCGTCATTCCAGCGTCCGCTGGAATGACGGTTAAGGTGTATCGGCTATTTTTCTGAAATTACCCATTCTATTTTTTTTGATGATATTAAAAACTGATGCCAATAATGTTACTCCTATAAAAATGGCTAAAGTCCAGGTATAGGTCTACTAATTATAGGGTGGATATTATTATGATTTTCACCACCCTGCCTACAGCCTACAGCCTATAGCCTTTCCTTATGGTTACTCTCAATTTCAATTATCTTAAACTCAAAGCTGGTTACCTATTTCCTGAGATTGCGCGACGGGTGAAGGAATTTACCGAAGCTCATTCTCAAGCTGCGGAAAAACTAATTCGATGTGGTATTGGTGATGTTACGGAGCCCCTTCCGTTGGCTGTGCGTCAAGCGATGCATGAAGCGGTTGATGAAATGGGAAGTCGCGCTGGCTTTCATGGATATGGTCCGGAGCAAGGATATCCTTTCTTGCGTCAAGCGATTGTAGAGCATGATTATCGCTCTCAAGGAATTCTTATCGACGAAGATGAGATTTTTATTTCCGATGGATCCAAGTGTGATGGGGGTAATATTCTTGATATTTTTGGTGCTGATAATCGCATTGCGGTAATGGATCCCGTCTATCCTGTTTATGTTGATACCAACGTGATGGCAGGGCATACAGGTGAAGGGCGTGCTGATGGATCTTATGAAGGATTAACCTATCTTGAATGCACCGAAGAGAATGGTTTTGTTCCAGATCTTCCTAAGGAAAAGGTAGATCTTATCTATCTCTGTTTCCCAAATAATCCAACAGGAGCTGTTGCTTCTCGAGAAGCTTTAGAAAAATGGGTGGCTTATGCTCGAGAACATCATGCCATTATTCTTTTTGATGCGGCCTACGAAGCCTACATCACAGATCCAACCATTCCTCACTCTATTTATGAAATTCCTGGAGCTCGAGAGTGTGCTATCGAATTCCGTAGTTTTTCAAAAAACGGAGGATTTACCGGCGTTCGTTGTGCTTTTACTGTTGTGCCCAAGGAGCTCATGGCTGCAACCTCTCAAGGCGATAGGAGGCCTTTGCACCCCCTGTGGCATCGGCGTTTCACCACAAAGTTTAATGGTGTGAGTTATGTTACACAGCGTGGTGCAGCAGCGTTGTATGGAGAGCAAGGACGAGCTGGAGTTCAGGCGCTCATCAAACACTATATGGGTAATGCCGCACTATTGAGTGAAGCGGTAACCGCTTCAGGATTGAAAGTCTATGGAGGTGTCAATGCTCCTTACCTTTGGGTAAAAGGGCCAGAGGGAGAAACGAGTTGGCAGATTTTTGACCGAATGCTTCACAAAGCTCATATTGTGGTAACACCTGGAAGTGGCTTTGGAAAAGCAGGCGAAGGATACTTCCGTATCTCAGCATTTAATAGCAGAGAAAACGCGGTGGAAGCGGCAAGAAGATTAAGGGAGTAGGGAACAGGGAGAAAGAAAAATAGCCACGAAAGAACACAAAGAAACACAAAAGAAGAAGGTGCCCGTTCCCTCCTCCTTCGGTGATGAGCTTTGAACTGTAGGCCACAGACTACAGGAAACAGGCAAAAATAGCTGTTCAGCAGCTTCTCAACAAACTATGAAGTGTATTATATTATGCCTTCGCAGTTCGTTCATTTGGTTCAGATCCTTTCTCCGAAGGGGATAGGATCTGAACGCCTACATCCCCAATTTTACTTAAATTGAGACCTTGGAGCGCTGGCGTTTCTGCAGCCATTTCTTGAAAGAGTTCTTCGATGGTTTGAGGAACGGAAGTTCTTAAGAGAATTTGAAGGAGGTTGCGAAGAATTTCCCAATCGCTGCGCGCATCACCTGGAGGGTTAATTGCTTGATTGAGGCGTTGGAGACGTCCTTTGATGTTGATCATGGAGCCACGTTTTTCGGCAGCTCCGGAACCAGGAAATACGATAGAAGCAAGGCGTGTCGTTTCATTAGGAAGAATATCCAGAACAATCAGATTCTTGAGTTTTGCAAGATCTTCAGGAGCGATGCCACAAGCGACGGCATTTTCATGAAGACAAATTAAGGAGGTGATTTTTCCAGAAGCAATACCAGAGGCGATTTCCGGAAGATATGCACCAGGTTCTTTGCCTGTAAGGCCAAGAAGCTGAGCTCCACGAGTGTTGGGGTTGCCATCCTTCGCAATGAGAAAATCATCACCTTCTTGAGGACGAGGACGAATATCAACAAGTTCGATGGAGAGCGCTTGTGCCAGGCGTCGTGTTAGAAAAAGTTCTTCGTTGGTCATGCGACCGGAAGCGATTAAGGCTATCGAGCCTGGTTGTTCCTGTTGGAGGGAAGTAGCAGCAGTAGTAACAGCTTCATTCCACGATGCATTTGTTCTAATATTGTGATGTTTTAACTGAGGCTTCGTAAGGCGATCTGCACGGTGCAGGTAGGTATAATTGAGGCGATGAGAATCGGGCATCCAATAAGAATTAACCTCTTCATTTTGACGAGGAGTGATTCTCTGAATAATATCTTCGCGACTGCTGATGATGATATTGCAACCTGTGCCGCAGTTGACATCAATGGTCTTAGTTTCTTTAAGGAACCAGACACGCATTTTAAAACGGAAATCTTTGGAGGTGAGTGCTCCTACAGGACAGATATCAACCGTATTAAGAGAATAATTGTTATCGAGGCGTTTTTCTGGATGCACTGTTAGGGTCGTGTGACTTCCTCGATCGACAAATCCTAAAACATCATCGTGGGCGATTTCTTGCATGAAGCGAATGCAACGAGAGCAAAGAATGCAGCGTTCATCATCAAGAACAATATGTTTGCCAATATCGACGTGTTTCGGTTTTTTTACCTTTTCTTCATGAAATTCAGAACCTCCTTGTCCATATTCAACAGAAAATTCTTGCAAGCGACATTCTCCTGCTTTGTCGCAAATAGGGCAATCCAGAGGATGATTAATCAGCAAAAACTCCATAACCCCTTTGCGACATTCTTCGACAAGGGGTGAATTCGTGCGTACGGCCATTCCTTCCGAAATTTCGAGAGCACACGAAATTGCAGGGCGGGGACTCCAGTTAATAAGAGGATGTCCATCAGCGCCAATCTCTGGTTTGCGATCAGCACCTAACCTAGGAGAACCGAGTTCAATTAAGCACATGCGACAGTTTCCAGGAACGCTTAATTTAGGGTGATAGCAGTAATGAGGAATATATTGGCCACTCTGCATGCAGGCTTCAATAAGGCGGGTTCCTTTTGGAAATTGCTTCCACTCGCCATCGATTTGCACATTGATCATTAAGCTTTCAGTAACGGTAACAGGGGTACTCATAAAAAAGAAGTATAAGAGGATATTGCAGGGAATGAAATCTTTAATTTTTTGTCAAAGCTTGCATAAATATTCGGGTTAATCCATCACTTGAATTTTAATAAAGAACCTTGAAACCTTTGCTGAAGCGACTTCGAGACGTAAAAAATTCAAGAAAATAAAAATACTACTTCGTTTTGATGAACTTTTGAACGTAAGCAAAAAAGTCAATTGCGAACCACTAACTAATTATTCGGCTTGTTGCTCGAATGATTACAAGCTTGCGCTCAAGCGTTATTCTGTTTAGGTGTAGATGTCTCAAGGCATTCTTAGGATGGGTGGCAGAGTGGTCGAATGCGCTCGCTTGGAAAGCGTGTGTGCCTTTATCGGCACCGAGGGTTCGAATCCCTCCCCATCCACCACTAACTAACAACTATTATTCGGCCTGTTGGCTGAATAGTTAACCTTTGCTTTTATGCTTTCAGCTGCGCGCAATAAATTCTTTCGTCACCTCGTTCTCGAATCTTTAAGTCGTGGACGCCATGGAGAATTACGTCTCTTAATGCCAGGCGGTGCATCTCGACTTTTTGGAGGTCTTAGTAAGGAATTACAGGCTGAAATTACAGTGAAGGATGATGCTTTCTATTCAAGCTGTGTTCTCTTTGGTGCAATTGGGTTTTCTGAATCTTATCTCAGAGGAGAGTGGGATACGCCTAACCTCACTCATGCTATCGCGTGGTTTATTCTCAATGGGGATTATCTTTCAGGTGTCCATACGCAAAAACAGAATGCAGGAAAGTTCGATCTTCTTGGCGTATTGAATCGTCTGCAGCATCTTTTGCGACCTAATAGTAAAAAGCGTTCTCGTGATAACATTAGCGATCATTATGACTTGGGAAATGATTTTTTTAAATTATGGCTTGATCCTACGATGACCTATTCGTCAGCTTATTATACTACTCCGACGGATACCTTGGAACAGGCACAGCATGCTAAGTGGGACCAACTTTGCAAAAAACTTCGCATTGGCCCTCACGACTATGTATTAGAAATAGGGTGTGGATGGGGAGGTTTTGCAATTCATGCGGCTAAAAATTATGGATGTCGAATTCAGGCTACCACAATTTCAGAAGAGCAATTTAGAGAAGCTGCGGCCCGTGTAGAACAGGCAGGAGTAGCTGATCTTGTGGAAATTATTTTTTGTGATTACCGAGACCTGAAGGGGCGGTTTGATAAGATTGTTTCTATTGAAATGCTCGAAGCAGTGGGGGATCGTTATGTCGATATTTTCTTTGCTAAAGTAGAAGCATTGCTTGCTCCACGAGGATTGCTAGGTCTTCAGATGATTCTTTGCCCAGATAATCAATATCCTATCTTGCGTGATGGGGTCGATTTTATTCAGAAACACATCTTTCCAGGGTCACTACTTATGTCGATGAGGCGCATTACGGAAGCGCTTGATGAAACAGGGGATCTCAATCTTCTCGATTATGAAGATATGACAGCCTGTTATGCACGGACTTTATTGGAATGGCGCAAGGCTTTTATCGCAGCATTACCAGAAGTGCGCGCTCAGGGCTATGATCAAGCTTTTCTTCGAAAGTGGTTCTACTATCTCTGTTATTGTGAAGCAGGGTTTGGAACCCATCACATCAGTATTGCTCAAGCTATCTATACACGTCCCAATAATCTTGATTTAAAGTCTCCGATTTATTCTCTGAGCGAGTCCGTTTGATCAATAAACTATATACCACCAACGGTACGTTGGTAGGGACCAAACTATGCAATTAAATCGTACTACAAGTGAACAGTCTGACCATGTCATTCAGAGCTCATTGCAGCAGGAGATCGGTTCTGAACGAGTGCGAAAAATTTTATTATTAACAGCAGGATTTGGTGAAGGTCATAATACAGCCGCTCGAAATATGAGTGAAGCTTTGCTCGAATATCCTGGAATAGAAACAGCGGTCGTTGATGTCTACCTTGTCAAGGTGCCTCGTTTTACTAAGTTTCTACAAGAAGCATATAGTTTGGCGATCAATCGATTTCCAATGATTTGGGGCCTGATCTTTAATTTTCTTAACCGTCCGGGGATCCTCGAAAAAACGCTTTTTCTTTCATCTGGCTTGCGACGTGCTGTAGGAAAAACAGTGAGTGATGTTAAGCCCGATGTTATTATTTCAACCTATCCGCTCTACGCTTTTCTTTTGCGACAGTTAAGGGAAAGCTGTCATGTCGCTTGCCATGCCCCACTTGTGACGATGATTACTGATTCTACGGCTATTAATACTTCGTGGTATCGTGCTGGTAGTGAGTTTTTTCTTGTGGCAGATGAAGAAAGCGCTTCTGTGCTAAAGAATGATAAAGTGCCTTCCGAAAAAGTGAAGGTTTTTGGTTTTCCTGTAGCGCCTCGTTTAGCATCCTTAACTCCTCTTCCAGAGACGGCGACGTCTCCTTGGAAAATTCTTTATCTACCCTCATCAAATGCGACGCATGCTATTGAGACCATTCGTGCTCTTAGTGAGTTAGCTGATATTCAGATAACAGTTGTGACTGGGCGTTTGACCAACCTTCATGTTGCTTTAGAAAGATCCTCTATCATTGAGGGGGATCGGATTCAACTCATTGGATGGACAGATCAGATGCCAGAACTTCTTACCTCCCACCACCTTTATATTGGCAAGGCAGGGGGAGCCATTATTCATGAAGCCATGGCTGCTCAATGCCCAGTTTTAGTAAGTCACGTTGTTCCTGGTCAAGAGGAAGGAAATATTGAGCTCATTGAACGTCATAACATTGGGCGCTTAGCCGCTCATTATCCAAGAACATTAGCAGCTTCGGTGGAGGAGGTTTTTTCTTGCAATGCAGCAACATGGCGTCGCTGGAAAAAGAATTTGAGCACTATTACTTCTCCTTTGGCAAGTCGAGATATTGCAGCGTTTATTGTGGAGATGATTAAAGATTAGAGTTCCGCGGACAGGTGACATTATTAATTTTGAGACCCATTACTTGCTTTTTCGTTTTTTTAGAGTAGACTATATGCTTATGAATCATCAAGAATCCTCCACTCTCAATAAGATCATTTTGTGTCTTGTCGTATTGGTCCCTATTATTGCCACTATTTTCGCTATTGTTCTCCTTTGGAACCGCATGGTTCATATGACTGAACTTATGGTCTTGCTTGTCATGTTCCTCTTAGGAGGTATTGGTGTAACAATAGGCTATCACCGGATGCTCACCCATAAGAGTTTTCATGCTCCTGATTGGGTGCGTGCTATTTTTCTCATTCTAGGTTCCATGACGCTACAAGGATCAGCTTTGAATTGGTGCGCTACGCACAATCAGCATCATGCTAATTCTGATTTAGAGGACGATCCTCATAGCCCTCTTCACAGTTTTTTTCATGGTCATGTTGGTTGGATTTTGGATGATTTTCGTCCTAATGTTCAAAAATATGCAGGTCCACTGTTGAAAGATCGACTCGTTGTTTTTATTAGTAAAACATTTGGTCTTTGGGTTGCTCTTGGGGTTCTTGTGCCTATGCTGATTTGTGGAGGAGTAGCCTCTCTTCATGGGGGAGGAATGCACGGATTTATTGTTGGTAGCCTTGAAGGACTGCTATGGGGTGGTTTTGTTCGTATTTTTATTAATCATCATGTGACTTGGTCTGTAAATTCTATTTGCCATACCTTTGGTAGTCGTGATTTTGAGACAACTGATGTAAGTCGTAATAATTTTCTCTTTGGTATTTTGGCTCTTGGTGAGGGATGGCATAATAATCACCATGCATTTCCTCGCTCTGCTTTTCATGGAATGCGGTGGTGGCAAATCGATCCATCAGGATTGATTATTAGAGCCATGGAAAAACTTGGTTTGGCTTATGATGTCGTTCGTATTTCTCCCGAACGTCAAGAAAAACGTCGCAAGCAGGGCGTGGGAACAACAGAGTATGATGTGCTTCCTGGACTTTTGCTAACGCCTAGTGCCGCTTCTGCTGTTGCTGCAGCCACATCTGTTGCTGGTGCGGTTGCTCAAGTTGCTTCTTCACCGAACCCGATGACGTAACAGCCCAGGTAACTACCTGGACTGTAGTTCGCAGTTGTTTTAGTCACCTAGCACCTCGAATCACTGAAAGATTCGGATCAAATTGGGCGAAAAAAAAGGGGTCAGTACCAGCTAATTCATTAACGAAGTAATGAATTACGGGACTGACCCCTTTTTGGTGGAATGCGAAAGTATTGTTGATAGGAGGTACTAGTCAAGCAGTGATCAAAAATCAACTTAAACTTAAACTTACATTCTGCCTGTTGGCCGAATGGTTATCCTGTAACCTGATTCATGGATCATCTCGATACGCTGGAATCACAGAGTATTTATCTTTTAAGAGAGGCTCATTATGCTTTTCCAAAGCTCTGTATGCTTTGGAGTATGGGGAAAGATTCCAATATTCTTCTTTGGCTTTCTAAGAAGGCTTTTTTGGGAACAATCCCGTATCCATTGCTTCATATCGATACGACGTATGAGTTTCCTGAAATGTTAGCATTTAGGGAATGGGCTAAAGATTTTTATCAATTTGATCTTATTGTTAAAATTAATGAAGAGGCGCGTGCTGGTTGTGGTGCCTACACCACGCCGATTGGTTATGAGACTCATGATCCTGTTACCGTGACTCACGAGCTTAAAACAGTTGCATTAAAGCAGTTTATGAAAGATCGTTCCTTTCATGGATTAATCACTGGCATTCGCCGTGATGAGGATGGAACGCGTGCAAAAGAACGTTATTTTTCACCACGTAGTGAGGCTTTTGAGTGGGATTATAAAGATCAACCCCCTGAATTTTGGAATCAGTTTGTCGGAGAGATTATTCCTGAAGAGCATATTCGTATTCAACCACTTCTTGATTGGAGTGAGAGAGATATCTGGCGCTATATCGAACGAGAGAAAATACCAATTCCTTCCCTTTATTTTGCACGTGAGGGGAAGCGGTACCGCTCTCTTGGCTGTTGGCCGATTACCAAACCGATAGAAAGTCAGGCAACAACAATTGCTGAAATTATCGAAGAGTTAGAACACGCTACAGTTTCCGAGCGTTCTGGACGTGCGCAAGACCATCATGAACCGCATGCAATGCAGAATCTGCGAGCCAAAGGCTTCTTGTAAACATCATTCAAACATCAACAAGATATAGACCACGAATAGGAAGAGATGAATCGCTCCTTGAAGAAGGTTCGTCTGGCCCTGGCTAAAAGTAATAAGGCAGCTTCCTAGCGTTACGGCAAGTAGTGTAATACCGGCAGGATCAAGTCCGAGATGAATAGGCTGTCCGATAAAAAGTCCTAAACCAAGGACAGCGGGAACGGTGAGGCTGATGGTTGCAAGTACAGACCCTAACAGGAGATTCACGGAGCGTTGCATCTGATTATTCCATGCGGCACGAAGAGCAGCCATGCCTTCAGGTGCTAAAATAAGAATGGCTACAATGAGTCCATTGATGGCAGAGTGGGTTGGTTCTGAAAAAAAGAGCGTGTTTCCCTGGTTTTTGAAATTCAGCAGCAGAGCCATTTTTTTAGAGAGAATAAGAATCGGAGGAAGATAAAAAAGCAAGAACAAGGTATGAGAGAGGATGAGACTCCAGGCTCTCTTTTGAGGGGAGTAAGGCATCAAAGAATATTCAAGCTCTTCCTCAGAGTTATCAAACAAGGCTGTTTCCATGAAGAACTCGCGATGCCAATAGGTCTGAACAACCAAAAAAATGGCATAAAGTGTTAAAGAGAGCAGGCCAATAATTGTGGCATGTAAGGGAGAAAAAAAACCTGCTCCTCCTATAGTAAAATTAGGTAGAACTAAGGCAAAAAGAGAAAGCGGAAGAATCAGACCCATAAAAGACTTTTCGCCTTTAAGGTTAAAATTTTGCTCACGAAACCGAAAGCCGCCGATGAGTAAACACCCACCCAAAATGCCACCTAAGAGAATCATCACGACAGAGAACATGGTGTCACGAGCTAAGGTAGGATTGTTCCCTTTGAACATCAGTGCTGCAATCATGATGACTTCAATGCCTGTAACAGTTAGGGTTAAAATTAAGGTGCCGCAAGGTTCTCCTAACTCTTCCGCTAAGACTTCAGCATGGCGAACTACGGCAAAAGAGGAGAGTAACATAACTCCAAAGAGCCATAGGAGGAGAGCTCCCTCCAGAAGTACCCCAGGATTCCCTCCCAACCATGCATCACTATAGAGCAGGAAAAGCAGCATGGTTCCATAGCTGACGAAAAGAAAACTCTCTTTGAGAAGTTGATGGAAGCGTAAAGAGATCATTGTCGTTAGAATTTAGAAAATGGTTTTTACAAAGATTACTCCATGTCTTTTTGAAAGCTGGTGTAACTAGCGTAAAAGTAAAGGGTAACGAGTAACGAGTAGCGGGTATATTTTGTTGCCTTCGTCAATTAGTTGAAAAATTTCTCACTATAACCAATCAACTTTCGAGAAAATAGTTTTTTGAGTATTTATATTTTTTCATTACCTAACTTCTAACCCTCTACACTAAAAGATCCGATGATTTAGATTTTAACTACCAACGTCATTTTATTTTGCAGAAATAAAATAACGTTGGTAGTTAGACAAACTCTAATTTATCGAGGCGTTGTACAAGGCCTTGGTCTGCAGCTCGTCCCAGAAACTCACGGATAGCCGCGCGTCCTGTTGGGCCGTAATCAAGAGTATAATCATTAACATACATTCCGATGAATTCGTCGGCAAGTGGGACCTCCATACCTCGAGCATGAGCCATACTATGAGCTACAGCAGCACTGCGGTGTTGAAGACCATACTGAATGCTCGCTTTCATGATTTGATTAATCTCACTGCGTTGTTCCAATGTAAAGTCCTTACGAATCACATTACCTCCGAGAGGCAAGGGCAGTCCTGTTTCATCTTTCCACCAAGATCCAAGATCGAGGATTTTTGTGAAACCTTCTTGGGCATAGGTGAGTTGCCCTTCGTGGATAATTAAGCCGACGTCAACAGATCCTGAGCGGATAGCATCAAAAATCTGATCAAAAGGAATAATGCTATACTCGAATTCACCAAGACAGAGTTGTGCTGCGAGGAAAGCACTTGTCATCAAGCCAGGAATGGCAATCCGTTGTTGACGTAGCCACTTTTTTTTCTCTTCTAATGAAGCATCTGCTGCCGGAGATCCCATATTATGTGAGCTTGTGACAAACATCGGACCATAACCATCTCCCATACTGGCACCACACGGAAGCAATGCATAGGTATCGAGAAGGTAGGCATAAGCATGAATGGAAACTGCCGAGAGATGAAGTTCTCCTCGAAGTGCTCTCTCATTGAGCGTTTGAATATCTTGAAGCTGATGTTCAAAATGATAGCCGTGCAGAGGGATTTTGTTTTCTGCCATGGCATAAAACATAAAAGCATCATCAGGGTCAGGAGAGTGGCCAAGGAGAAGGGTGGAATGTAGGTGTTCAGATCTCCCTCCTTTGGAGGAAGGATCTGAACCAAATAAATCGTACGAAGTAATCATGGTAATAACTATTCGGCCAACAGGCCGAATGTAAGAGTGTCGTCAGTTGTCAGTTGTCGGTTGTCAGTTAATAGCAATTATAGAGACATCAGTAGTAGAAGATGGTATACCCATTACGAATAAAAAACATCTATTTAAAAAACTGATAACTACCAACCTACCTAAAAAAAGAAATTAACAGGGATGGTAGGGCTAATTCTCCCAATGGGATAATAGGTTGAAATTTAATAAATAATAAATGATGGCGAAGTACTTCAAAAAACCTAATTTCCATTCGTGATGAGTATACATACTAAACTTAAAACTTAAACTACCTATGTCAAAAAATACCCTTGTAACCGTTCAGCCCCCCTCTCAACAAACGATCCCATTGAATCGTACTACTGGTGCACAGTCGGATCATTTCATTCAGAGCGCTCCTCCGCAGGATGTGGGCTCTGAACGGTTAAATACCCTTAAAGATACTTCCCGTGTTATTCGCTCTCCACGAGGCACGGAGCTTTCCGCAAAAAGTTGGCTTACGGAGGCTCCATTGCGAATGCTCATGAATAACCTCGATCCTGAGGTAGCAGAGAAGCCGGAGGAATTAGTGGTTTATGGAGGAATTGGTCGGGCGGCTCGTACGTGGGAATGTTTTGACCGTATTGTTGAAACACTCAAAAAACTGGAAGCCGATGAAACATTGCTTGTTCAATCGGGTAAGCCGGTTGGTGTTTTTAAAACGCATGCAGATGCTCCTCGTGTGATCATTGCAAATTCCAATCTGGTGCCGCATTGGGCCACTTGGGACCATTTTCATGAATTGGATAAAAAAGGCTTAATGATGTACGGTCAGATGACTGCAGGATCATGGATTTATATTGGCACGCAAGGAATCATTCAGGGTACTTATGAAACTTTTGTGGCTGCTGGGAAAAAGCATTTTGGAGGAGATCTTTCAGGACGATGGATTTTAACGGGAGGTCTTGGAGGTATGGGCGGGGCACAAACCTTGGCTGGAACAATGGCTGGAGCCTCGGTCTTAGCTGTTGAATGTGATCCCACACGTATTGAAAAGCGTTTAGAAAAGGGATTTGTGGATTACTCCGTGAGTGATTTAGACGAAGCCTTAGCCTTGATCGAACAAGCAGGACGCGATAAAAAAGCCATTTCTGTAGCCTTATTAGGAAATACAGCTGAAATTCTGCCGGAACTTGTGAAGCGTGGAGTGCGTCCAAGTATGGTGACCGATCAAACCAGCGCGCACGATCCTTTGAATGGTTACTTGCCGGCTGGTTGGTCTTTAGAAAAAGCGAGAGAGTTGCGAAAATCAGAGCCAGAAACGGTCATCAAGGCAGCCAAAAAATCGATGGCACTTCACGTCGAAGCAATGTTAGCGTTTCAGAGTCAAGGTATTCCTGTTTTTGATTATGGGAACAATATCCGCCAGGTTGCCTTTGATGAAGGGGTGAAGAATGCCTTTGATTTTCCTGGGTTTGTTCCGGCTTATATCAGGCCTCTCTTTTGTGAAGGGGTTGGGCCTTTCCGCTGGGTTGCCTTATCGGGAGATCCAGAAGATATTTATAAAACGGATGCCAAAGTTAAAGAACTCATTCCGGACAACGCTCCCTTGCACCGATGGTTAGATATGGCCAGAGAACGGATTCAGTTCCAAGGATTGCCAGCTCGTATTTGTTGGGTTGGCTTAAAAGATCGTGCACGTCTCGGCGTGGCCTTCAATGAAATGGTAGCGCGTGGAGAGCTCAAAGCACCGATTGTCATTGGACGTGATCATTTGGACTCGGGTTCCGTGGCCAGTCCTAATCGTGAAACAGAAGCGATGTGTGATGGGTCAGACGCAGTTTCTGATTGGCCCTTGCTCAATGCCTTACTCAGTACAGCCGGTGGTGCAACTTGGGTAAGTCTGCATCATGGTGGAGGCGTCGGCATGGGCTTTTCTCAACATGCGGGTCTTGTCATTGTTGCTGATGGTACAGAAACAGCAAAACAACGTCTTGCGCGCGTCTTATGGAATGATCCCGCAACAGGGGTCATACGTCATGCTGATGCGGGATATCCAGAAGCCTTGCAATGCGCTAAGGAGAATAACTTGTGGTTACCGATGATCTAACGGCGCTACCAACATCTCTTTATTTCTACAAAATAAAGGGATGTTGGTATAATGGGCTTTATTGGTAAGAGCGGTTCTGATAGCACTATAACAACACAGACATCTCGTCCATCCACAGAAACAGTTGTGAGAGGAACACAAACAGCAGGAAGCAGCAGTCACCCAATGCCAAAAGCAGAAGTAACAGTAACACAACCACAACTGTCAAAAAGACAGGAAGCGAAAGTTAGCGTATTGAAAGAATCACCTGTACTCCTCAAACGTAATATTTTTGAAAATAGACATGAAGGTCAAAGCTTTATATCGAAAGTTCACGCTATGAAGACATCGAGACCAAACCTAACACCATCACCAGGAAGAACAGCACCCGCAGCATCAGCATCTGCTCTCTAGCCCTTCCTACAAAACGATAGCAAACGATACAATGCATTACACTACGACTTCGCAGTCCGATCATTTAGTTCAGATCCTTCCTTCGAAGGAGATGGATCTGAACATCTCAATCACAGAAGCAGGGTTATCGCTCACAGAGTTACGTGCTCTTTATGTCGATGACGTCATACTACAGATTGCACCCTCTCTTAAAGTCGCTGTTGAAAAATCCGCGGTCGTCGTGGCAGAGGCGATGCAGGCAGGCAAAGTAGTTTATGGAATTAATACAGGTTTTGGCGCTTTAGCGAGTACGCGCATCGAATCTGACAAACTTGCCGAGTTGCAGTTGAATTTAATTCGTTCTCATAAGGCAGGCGTTGGTGCGTATCTGGAAGAAAAAATTTGTCGCTTAGTGTTAGGGATTAAAATCATCGGCCTTTCGGCTGGCTATTCAGGTGTACGGTGGGTTTTGGTGGAAAAATTATTGGAGCTGTTCAATCGCGGTTATTATCCCTGCCTTCATGCAAAAGGTTCTGTAGGAGCCTCAGGTGATTTGGCTCCTTTGGCTGATTTGGCGGGTGTACTCATTGGAGAAGGCGATGCTTGGTTCCAAGGAAAGGTTATTTCTGCCAAAGAGGTCTTAGAGCAACTCGGATGGAAGCCGTATGAGCTGGGTCCTAAGGAAGGACTCTCTTTAATCAATGGAACTCAAGTTTCCACAGGGTTAGCCTTGGCTGCTCTTTTCAAAACCGAACGACTTTTAGGAGCAACGTTAGTTTCTGGAGCACTTTCGGTGGAAGCCGTTAAGGGCTCACATGATCCTTTCCATCCTGTGATTCAACGTTTGCGCCGTCAGAAAGGCCAGCAGCAAGTAGCCGCTTGGTCTCGTGATTTATTGGCCAATAGTGGCATTCATGCAAGTCGGACTTCAACAGCCAAGGTCCAAGATCCCTATTGTTTAAGGTGTCAGTCAGTTGTTATGGGAGCTTGCCTCGATCAGATGCAACATGTTGCTGAAATTTTATGCTTAGAAGCAAATGCTGTTACTGATAATCCATTAGTCATTCCTGAAACAGGAGAAGTCATTAGTGGCGGTAATTTTCATGCAGAACCAGTAGCTTTTGCTGCTGATAATTTAGCCTTGGCTATTGCTGAGATTGCATCCATCTCAGAGCGTCGTATTGCTCTTCTTATGGATACTCATTTTAGCGGGCTTCCTCCTTTTCTTGTGGCCAATAGTGGACTCCATTCAGGCCTCATGATTGCCCATGTAACAGCAGCAGCGATGGTCAGTGAAAATAAAAGTCATGCCCATCCAGCAAGTGTTGATAGTATTCCTACCTCTGCCAACCAAGAAGATCATGTTAGCATGGCCACCTATGCCAGCCGTCGCCTTCATGAGATGGTCGAGAACGCTGCTTATGTAACGGCCATCGAACTGCTCTCCACAATCCGTGCCGTGGCATTTCATCTTCCGTGTAAAACTAGTGAGAGGCTTGAGCGTATTGCTGAATCATTACGTCCATTGATTCAGTTGGAGAGCCGAGATCATGTGTTGTCACCCGAGATTGAAGCTTTGCAACAAGCCGTCTTGCAGGGAAAAGTGGCTACGGTCTTGCTGGAAGTGGAGAAGGAACCTTTGTTTTACGTGAGCTCAAACTGAACGGAAGTTTTTCTGAATCGGATGGGGGTCAGGGTCTCGAATCTTAACCAATGGAAACTTTTATTTTGAGGCAATCTGAAAGTGTAAACTTCTCTGATTTTAAAATGATGTGACCATTTTTTGGTCAAGATTACGAACCCTGACCCCACATCTAAGCCGTATGATAATTCGATAATCTTTTTTGTAACAAGATGATCGATGGTATAGAAATTCTTTGTGTTCTTTTGTGACTATTTTCTTCCTTCTTTCTATTACTTTAATTTAGTTCAAACTCATAATTCTCTCAAATTGAGACAGTGAATACACAAATTATAACACCTCAAGAGTGGCAAACGCAGCCATGGAAAAATGGTGGTGGTGTAACTCATGAACTGATTTCTGAAAAAGATGCAAAGGGCATCCTTTGGCGTGTTTCTATTGCTGAAGTGCGTCAGAACGGTCCTTTTTCTCTCTTCCCCGGTATTGATCGCATCATTCTGTTGCTTGAAGGAGCTGGATTTTCTTTGAAATTTCAAGAAAGTCAAAGCGTCAAGAACATCAACTATCATTATGAGCCATTTTCTTTTGCTGGTGAAGAGATGATCGAGTGTGCTTTGTTAGGTGGGAGTGTGCGTGATTTTAATGTTATGACGCGACGCGGTGATCTACGTGCCACTGTTGAGGTTTTAAATCTCAAAGCGAACACATCGCATCTGTTATCGTTATCAACATCAACAAAGCATCTTTTTTATGTTGCGGCTGGGTCTATAATAATGTGTATCGATGAGAATCAATACATCGTAAAAGAAAAGGAAATGCTCGTTGTAGAACTGAAAGATATCAATGCTGTTAATTTACTGAGCCAACATTCTGGAGCTACTATCTTTTTTATCAACATCACCGTAACAGGAAGAAAATAGCCACAATACTCCGAAAGGAGGACGTGGTTTCAAACCTACCAATGTTCCTACCTTGGTAATTACATATCATCAAAAAAATAGAATGGATAATTTTAGAAGAACAGCCGATACACCTTAATCGTGATTCCCGCGGACGCTGGAATCCAGGCGGCTGTCTGCACGAAAATCCGAGAACATATGAAATGACCAGTAGTCATAACTATTCGTTCTGTTGGCTGAATAGTTACGGAGACTTTATGTTATGGGATCATCAATTCTGTAGTGACGTTCTCCTGGATTCCAGCGTCCGCTGGAATGACGAGAAGGAGTGTTATTTTTTAAAGTCTGCAAAAAGTGATGACTTCCAAAAATACTTCTGCTCTCACAAAACAGCTCAGATCCACTAAAAAAAAGGCCAAAGTCCAATAAAAGGATTATCGATGATATAGAAATTTTTTGTGTTTCTTTGTGTTCTTTTGTGGCTATTTTCTTCATTCTGCCTGTTGCTTTAGTTCAGATTGAACTCGCATAAAATGAAATCACTACCAGCTACAAACGAGAACGATCTTGATCGTTATTACATTCCTCCTTCTTCTACATGTTGGACAGGACGTGATGATGAGCCAAACAGCCGTTTATTTCAGCAGATCCAAGCACTTGATTGCCGCAATCTACCATCGAGTTTGCCTCCTCTAGGGATTGCATTACTTGGATTTTCTTGTGACGAAGGAGTCCTCCGTAATCAAGGGCGCTTAGGAGCAGCTCAAGGACCAGAGAGTTTGCGGAAGGCTTTACGCAACCTTCCATTACCACCTGATAAGACGTTTTCAATTTGGGATGCAGGCACGGTTATATGCACTAATGGTGACTTGGAAACAGCACAGCAAGTTTTAGGAAAACTGGTTTCTCAATTACGGCAGAGGGGGGCCTTTGTGGTGGTTTTGGGAGGTGGGCATGAAGTCGCTTGGGGACACTTTCAAGGGCTCGTTGATTCTACTGGACTGGACGTGGTGAACTTTGATGCCCACTTTGATTTACGTCCTTTATTAAGCGGAGGAAAGGGTTCTTCAGGCACTTGTTTTCGGCAAATGCATGGTATGTGTCAGGCAGAAAAAATACCATGGCGTTATGCCTGCCTTGGCATTCAACCTTTTGGGAATACGAGCTCTCTATTTGATTACGCAGCTTCGATTGGTACGTATCATTGCCTAGCAGAAGCGATGGTTTCTCAGCCAGAACGTGTGCATGAAGCTTTAGCAACCTGGCTCTCCTCCTCTCATCGTATTTATTTGACCCTTTGCCTCGATGTTTTTGCTGCAGCTTATGCGCCAGGAGTAAGCGCTCCTCAAGCAATGGGATTATCACCACAGACCTTGTTACCGTTTTTTAGGCAAGTGTTACAAAGCGGAAAAGTTATTGGATTTGATGTTGCTGAACTTAATCCAACCTATGATCGTGATGACCAAACAGCGGCGCTAGCTGCTTATTTTGTAGCGGAGGTGTGCTACCAATGTCATTTTATTTCAGCGAAATAAAATGACATTGGTAAAAAGTAAGTGTTCAGATCCCTCTTCCTTTAGAAGTGAGTTCTGAACTATAGGCTACAGACTATAGGCCAAACTAGCTGTTCATTAGCTCCTCAACAAATTATGCAATGTTTTTACACCGTACATTTGCAGTTCAAGCATTTGGTTCAAATCCTTCCTCCGAAGGAGGGGATCTGAACGCTTACGAAGGAATAAAAATATTATAAATTTTTTTCAAAGATTTTAACGTATCCCCATAAACGCCTTGATATTTTTTAATAGCTTCTTGTTCATTGGGGATGCGTTTTGTAATAAAATAATACTGTAAACTTCCGATATCTCCACAATTCAGTTTTTGCATTTCTTGGGTTCCTACTCCCAGAAAAAAGGAGGCCGCTCTTTTTTGGCGCCCTGGGTTTAATTTTCCTGAAGCTGGAACTAGCTCTTTTTTTAATAAAGAGCCTTTAAACCTAGAAACGGGAATAGAACTGGATGAGATTTCGTAAGGATTTTGTTCCAAAATGGTTTTTGCGGAGCCGTGGCATACCTTCACGGTACGTGAGGGTTCGGAAAAAACGTTTGGGGACAAAGTATATTGCGAAAGATCGCCGGTCTCTATTTTCGTTTCTAGGTTAAAATCTTTTGCAATATTATCATCAATTTCTGCAGCTAAAAATTTAGTTTCTTCAATAGCACGTGATGTTCGGTTAGTGCCACTCTTACAGTGAATCATTGGCGTAATACCAATTTTGTAGCAAAGGAGGCCAAAGCGAGCATGAAAGGCGCAGTAATCGCCGTTATTTTCAGTAAGGTAGATTTTTTGATCATGCATTTCCTTGCATTGATTATAAAGCTCTTGAACAACCCTACGATCTGTTGGGCTTATACTTTTACTAGAATCTTCTAAAAATGCAGCGGTCTCTTCTAAAACAGAACGAATAGTTGCATCCGTTTGATCAGCATTAGGTGGATTAAGAGAATCTCCAAAATTGGTTCCAATATTGAGGGCCCTAATTTTTGGTGTTATATAAATTTTAATTGGCTCGCTAGAATTAGGAGGAGTGTAAGAAATTTCTCGAGTTTTTCCATTAGCAGCTGAGAGCAAGTTAAATTGGGCAGTCTGCACAGCCGATTCATTAATTCCTGTTGTATAGTTGCTCACTAATCCTATATCGACAAGCGAGAGTTCTATCGGATGGTCTGCTTGATTGCTACTGGTGGGAAGTTCTCCTCGTGCATAAAGCGCTGTGAGAATATTTTCATTCAACCGATTATTGAATGTCTCTTCTTGTTTTTTTGGATCAAGGACAGCCACAACTCCAGATCGAACGCAGGAGAAGAGCCTGCGACCATCAGCGCTTTCTAATTGATCACTCCAAGCATTAATAGAATGGTTGCTATTTTTATAATCTCGAGAGCAGACGCCTTTGATTCCATCAGCTTGGTAAGAAGCTTGCAAAATTTGAGCTGTTGGTACCATCGTGCTATGATAGTTGGATTGAAGGCCGCTCTGTTCTGTTGAGATTGTTTTATCAATCGTAGTCCAATTATTTTGATTAAGCCTTGCGGGTAATATTGGAGAACTAACCGTTTTGATCATCCTGCTGATCTGTTTGTCCGAAAGTTGAGTGCGGCCACTCAAAGAATATTGTTTATCTACAGTAGCTGCTACTGATTCTCCATAGGCGGCGACAATAGCCTTTCTGAAATGACTTCCAATAGAATCAGGAGTTGAACTTGCTGTTGAAGATTGGGTCGAAGTAGGAGCAATTATGTTTTTTGTTGAGGAAGGCGAATTTTTAGTTCTGGGAAGACACTTAATCAAAAAATTCCCGAAGAGAGTTTTTTGAGGGGCCGTCGTAATTTGATTATCTTGCAATTGCTTCGATTGGCCAGAGAGACCAAGAGAGGAACTCCATGAGAGATCGTAATTTTTAGCAATTTTTTGATAGGTGCTAAAATCATTCATAGTCGATCGCGTTATGCTGGTTAGAGAAATCTATTAGCATCAAGAGATACTGGTTCTACTACGGAAGATTCAGGACCTTTTTTTAAAAAAGTTCCCCAATGAAGATTCATTTCTGCAAGATCAACCATAGTTTTTGCCAAAGATTCACCGGATAAAAGAGAGCCGTTCGCGTCATAAGGTGAGAGTGTGTTAGCAATAATAACTTGGCTGCTCTCACGGTCGAGGCTCATGGTAGCGCCACGAGTTCCTGCCCAAAAAAGATTGGCTTCCATAAGCTGTTCTACCATTTTAGCGCGATCTTCTTCAGGAAGTTGGCCAACAAGACTATGAATCATCAATTCTTGCTTCTCTTCATTAAAAGTGAGGTGGATGACAAGTTCCTCATTAAACTGGAATCTGCAGGTATTATCTTCTTCATCAAATTGAAGATCAGGAATGCCAAGGAAATCTCCTAATGAGCTAAGAACGATATTTGCTTTTGGTTCGAATGAGTTTTCCATGGAGATAAGTGTTCAGATCCTCCCTTCTTTGGAGAACGGCGCTAATTTACTGAAATCCATAAACATGGATGAAAAAGGATGAAAGAAGAAGAAATTAACCACAAAAGAACACAAAAGAACACAAAAAAAGAAGCTTTCCGGTGAACTTTGCTGATTAATATATTTGTTTGGTTTGACTTACACAGTCTATGTTTACTGAGCTGATGATTGAACAATTGGTCGTAAGAAGGAGGGATGAAAAACTTTTCTAGCGCTCCCAATTTTTCTATAGATTTTCTTCTTTTGTGTTCTTTTGTGTTCTTTTGTGGTTAATTTCTTTTATGTATACCTTTGTCGGATGAATTTTAGGATTTTTTTACGCAGGAGTTTTTGAGGCTAGCCAGACGTCAGAGCGTGCTGCTACTGAGGTAACAGTAGCGATGACAACGCCGCTAGCGTCAAAAAGAACCAGTAAAATTTCCTAAAATTCATTCGAGAAAGGTATATGTTTGGAGCTACTTTTTAACTGCAATATTTTTATGAAAACCCTATCAACTCCCATTTCCAATACCCTGCCTTGGGATCATTTGTGGACCAATGTTCATCTTGCAACGCTAGCAAAGAGTGATGATCAACATTTGGTTAATCCCTCTGTAGAATGTACTCCAACGAATCATCAAAACGATCCTTTAAATTTCAATCAGCACATCAATCAACCTCCCACCTCTCACCTCTCACCTCTCACCTCTATTCGGCCTGTTGGCCGAATAGCTACGAGTGATGTTCCTTATGGCGCTCTTCGAGATGCCGCTATTGGAGTAAAGGATGGAAAAATTGTTTGGCTTGGAACGATGGCCGATCTTCCCGATCAGCCAGAGCGACTCGCCTCTCATGTTACCAAAATGAATGGTGAATGGGTCACTCCTGGGCTCATTGATTGTCATACGCATTTGGTTTATGGAGGCCAGCGAGCAGAGGAGTTCGCTCGTAAATTACAAGGGGAGTCTTATGAATCGATAGCAGCTTCCGGTGGTGGTATTTTATCCAGCGTGAATGCGACACGAGCAGCCTCTTTTGATGAGCTACTCTCTTCAGCAATGAAACGAGCTCTCTTTGCTATGGAACAAGGAGTCACGACGTTGGAAATTAAATCGGGCTATGGTCTTGATCAAGAAACGGAATTGAAGATTTTACGTGTTGCAAAACGATTGGGAGAGTTACTCCCTATTACGATTCACGCAACATGCTTAGCCGCCCATGCAATCCCTCCAGAATATAAGACACGACGTTCTGACTATGTATCCTGGATCATTGAGGAACTATTGCCCGAAGTTAAAAAAGAAGATCTTGCTAGTGCCGTAGATGTCTTTTGTGAAAAAATTGCCTTTTCCCTGGAAGAAACAGAACTGATTTTTAAAGCAGCACAAGAACTTGGCTTTTCAATAAAAATCCATGCAGAACAACTCTCTTCCATGGGAGGAACTTCCCTGGCTGCACGTTATCAGGCGCTTTCTGCCGACCATCTAGAATATGTCACAGAGTCCGATGTCTTGGCATTAAAAGATTCTGGAACGGTTGCCGTTTTATTACCAGGGGCTTTTTATTTCTTACGGGAAACTCAAAAGCCACCCTTCGATTTATTCCGAAAACACCACGTTCCTATTGCCTTAGCAACTGACTTTAATCCTGGAACCTCACCGATTAATTCTTTGCCATCCATCATGAATCTAGCGTGTGTCTTGTGGCGCTTTACCCCTGAAGAAGCATTGCGAGGAGTGACGTTACATGCCGCCAAGGCATTAGGATTGGATGCAGAAATTGGCTCTCTCGAAATAGGGAAAAATGCTGATTTTGCGTTCTGGCAGATTGAAACATTAGCCGAACTAGCCTATTACCTCAACGGATGCCGTTGCAGTGGTTTGGTAAAAAATGGGATTAGAATAAATGTACGTTCAAACTAAACTGAAAGACTGAAAGAATTCACCACAAAGATCACAAAGATTACACAAAGAACACAAAAGAATTTTTTTATAAAAAAATTCTAAGTACTAAAAGCGTAACTATTCAGCCAACAGGCCGAATAGTAGTTTAAGGGTTTAAATGTTTAGGGGTTTAGGAGAAAGTTTTTCTATGGCTCCTACATTTTATTTCCTAAATTCTTTATCTAGAAAACTTTTATCGACTAGGTTAACCGAATTCTTACCTAAAAGCAGAAATCTTCTTTCAATTTTATCTGCGCTTATAATTCTCAAATCTTTAAAATTTTTTATAAAAAATTTTATTTGTGTTCTTTGTGTGCCGCTTTAGCGGCTTTGTGATCTTTGTGGTGAATTTCTTCCCGCTTGGACTACGTTGTCAGTTATGCAACCTTCCTGTCATCATACTCAAAGACTCCTTTAGCTTTTGCGTATTCAAGAATACTAGCGCCTCGGTAAGTATAAAAATGCTGACGTTCTTCTTGGCCGATGCTATTGGCGTACGTTGTGACGAAACAGTTGGGTGTTTCATGGTATCGAACACAATGAACCTTTAAATCAGAATAGGCTTTAAAGAGGATTTCCATGGCGATCAATATTTCGCGCGCAATATTTTCGGCCGTGGGATTACAATAGATTTCAGTGCCATTCAATGACATGAGATACAATTTACTGTTCGTGTCTCGACAGGCTTTAATAACACAATGGTCACTGGGATTAGCGATAAAACCATGATCCAGGTGATCATCAAGCCATTCTCCTCCAATACGTTTTATTTCTTTAAAATCGACGCAGTAACCAATGTCTTGTTGCATTGTAAAAGAAAAAGTGAGCTCTACTTTGACTCGATGACCATGGAGAGAATAACACTTTACACGTTCATTCATGATACGATGACCGATATCAAGATCAACAACGCGTGTAATATATTGGCAGGTATTCAGATCCTTTTCCAAGGAGGACGGATCTGAATCAAATGATCTGACTGCGAAGTAGTCGTGAGATGCATGCATAAGAAATTTTTACGAAAGCGAACATTCTTTATCTTGAGTTCTTAAATTTGTTAAAGAATTTTTATAAAAATTCTTTTTTTGGTGTTCTGGTTCTTTGTGTTTCTTTGTGCTCTTTTGTGGCTATTTTCTTCCTTCAATTCAGTTTGAGCTCACAAATCGAATAATTAGTGTCTGCCTAGTGGAGATTGAATAAGGGCCAAAAATTGCTGATACCGTTCTGGATCTTCAGCAAAGAGGCCCAAGGTACGGGTTGTGATCGTTGTCGATTTTTGTGTTTGTACGCCACGCATCATCATGCACATATGCGTTGCTTCGACTAAAACAGCAATGCCTTTTGGTTTTAAATAAAATTCAATAGCTTCAGAAATTTGGTTTGTCATCCGCTCCTGTAACTGTAATCGGCGTGAAAAAACCTCCAGAATTCTAGGGAGTTTACTCAATCCAATAACTTTATCACTTGGTATGTAGGCGATATGAACCTTGCCAAAAAAAGGAAGTAAATGATGTTCGCACATGCTGCAAAATTCAATATCTTTCACTAAGACCATATTGCCAAACTGTTCTTCAAATAAGGCTTCATTAACAATATGATCCAAATTTTTATGATGGCCATTAGTCAAATAGCGCAAGGATGCAGCAACGCGAGCAGGTGTTTTTTTTAATCCTTCACGAGAAGGATCTTCGCCTAATAATCGTAAAAGTTGTTCGATGAGGGGTTCAATAGGGTCCATGTTGTCATTCAGTCTCCGCTGCGCGGAGACTGAAGTAAAGTGTGATTACCAATGTCCTTTTTCATTTCTGCAAAATGGAAAAAGGACATTGGCAAAATGAGCATTACTTGCAATTCGGAGTAATTTGAGGGTTTGGAAAACAACTCTATTGCTTTAGTAAGCTAGCAAGAGCTTCTGAGGATATTCAAAAGACAAGATTTCAGCGAGCTCATTTTTTTTGTGAAATGCCATCTTAATAGAGTTGTCAGGTTAATTTTACCAGCCTCACTTCATTTCGCAGAAATGAAGTGAGGTTGGCAGTATTTCACGCAATATTGCAGGGCCTTGATAGATGAAGGATGTATAGATTTGGAGTAGGTCAGCGCCTGCGGCGAGGCGTTCCTGAGCGGAGGCTTTATCACTAATGCCACCGCAGGCAATCACAGGAAGTTGAGTCTGTTCGCGGATAATTTTGAGTGTCTCTAATGAACGTGTGCGTAGTGGTTTTCCACTAAGACCGCCTGATTGATTGCGTGCTGGAGGAATGCAGGAATGATCAATCGTTGTATTAGTAGCGATTAATCCTGAGAGTTTCTCCTCTTCGGCAAGCTGAATAATAGCGATCAGATCTTCCTTGGCAAGGTCAGGTGCTACTTTGATAAAAAGAGGTGCTGAGGGTGTTCCTTCCCAATCACGGAGCTTCTTGACAATAGAAGTCAACGCCTCCTTTGCTTGAAGATCGCGTAACCCTGGAGTATTGGGAGAACTGACATTGATGACATAATAATCACCAAGGCCATGTAATTGACGAAAGCTTGAAAGATAGTCTTCGGCAGCTTCTTCAACTGGTGTGATGCGTGATTTTCCGATGTTAATACCTACGGGAATACGAGGCCAACGATCTTGTTCTTTAAAACAAGTTAGTCGACGCCGTACAGCTTCTGCACCTTCATTATTAAATCCGAGGCGATTAATGAGCGCTTCTTCTTCAGGGAAACGAAAAAGTCGTGGCTTGGGGTTGCCTGGTTGAGCGTGGGCGGTGATGGTGCCAATTTCAATAAAACCAAA
>DATEBV010000078.1:0-4454 GCA_035287205.1 Chthoniobacterales bacterium
TTCCATAGAAAGTTTTTGTGTAGTATATTTCTTAACTCGCTGGTATGATCCATATAATTTTCGTTTCTCCTTGTAAAAGAACGGTATTATAGAGATTTACCAGCGGGTTACAATTTTATTTATTTTTTGTCGTGTACAGAGAAAAGAAACAAGAGATAAGCTTCTTCAAATGAAATTTCAACAAAGAATGAAAGATATGAAAAATAAGAAGACAAAGAAGTAGGGAATCGCTCAGAGTTCACCTCTGTAGCAGGTGAGCTCTGAACGATAGACTAAAGGCTAAAGGCTAAAGGCTGGAAGCTAGAGGGAAGAAAATTTGGCCTCCATCGATTTTACAAAAGAACACAGGATTTTTCAGTTTCTACTATTACCCTAAAACAAAATGAAAAACATTGCCATCGTATGTGCTATTTTAATGAATAGCTGCTGTCTCCTGGCTCAGGAAAGTGATTGCAACAAAGTCTCTCAAATCAGCCCTCAAGTTGATTTAATTCCTCAGATGGAGATGAATCCAGCGGAAGAAGAAGCCTTTTGGGAGTTAATCGATAGTGAAACAAGACCTATCTTTAGGTCTAATAATCTTGGGGGAATAAAAGAGGAGGAAAGGGTAGTAACTTCCTCTTCATCACCTGCATCAATCACAAGTGTAACTGCTAGCTCTGATCAGGAAAAAACGATTTCTAGAGTGATAATTTCTGCAGATCATCAAACAGCTTCTCATGAAGCTGGAACAGTACTAAATTTAACTGAAGATGCTAAAAAATTATTTTATACTTTTCAAGAAGAGACAAAAGCAGCAAAAGCAGCTGCTGAAGCAGCTGAAAATAGTAAAGCTAAAATTGATCTTGATTTTGAAGAGTGGTTGAATAGCAGTGCTGATAAACGCTGTTTTGAGCTGGCCAAGATTAATGCGAGCAAGGATAAAGCCGATGCAATCCTTAAAGTTGCTAATATTAATGTGGTTAGATGTGATGAAAGAAAAAAAAGAACTGTTTTAAACCCAGAAGAATTTATAGATTTAATTGATGGACTTGATTTTAAAAAGGCTCTTGAAGAGGCTAATATTGCTGATCATTTTTTAGATTATGCTATAGCAAATGCCAAAAAAGGAGAAAAGGAAGCAAAAGATATTATTAAGGCTGCTGAAGTTGCCAAGGAGGCATGGAAGAAAATTGCTGAGGATGCCAAAAAGTGTAGTGAAGAGCTTTTCCTTGATTACATCTTCCAGCAAGATGAAATTATAAAAATAGGCGAGACTATTCAATATTATCATGCAGATAAACAACAACTATTACGTGAGCTTGCTGTTCATGATAGTCATACTGCTAATGTTTATAATAAAGTGATTCGTACGGCTGATGATGTTTTTAATCAGGTTTTAGGCTTTAAGAACGATTTATTGTCTGCTGCTAAACTTGATTTTCATCAATCATATACAAAAATGTTAGAAGCTAAAAAATCTTTTGATTGTGCAGATAAGGATGCTCGTAATTGCCTCAACGTTGATCATGTTAGTTTTCAAGATAAAGGTGCTACATGCGCATTAAATTCATCGGGTAACGACACTTTATACAATGCTTTTAAAGAAAAAAAAGTAGACTCTATTAGAAAAAATAAAAAAGCTCAAGCTGTTGAAGGTAAATTCAATGCTCTATTAGAACAACTTGGAAACTCCTATTTTTCTTTAAGCAATAACTTACCTGATTCATGTAATGATGTTAAAACGCAACATTTATTTGATACTATTAAGATTCTTTGGTATGAAACTAAAAATTGTGCTGAAGAGAATCAAAAAGCTTGGGATGAGGCTACTCAAGCTGTGATTGCTGCTAAAGATCTTAAGATTGCGTGGGCTACAAATATTTTAAGATTAGCTGAACACGGTACTGGAAATTTTGATCTTGGTGAAGCAACTAACAGAGAAGGAGCGTTGCTTGTTACTCTATGGCTTGGAGATGAATGTAAAAATGTTAAGTTGAGCGATGGTAAAGAATGCCTTATGAGTAATGATGAGTTAAAGCGAGTTCGATTGTTATCCTATAAGCCAAAAGAAAGAAAGTATATGATGAATTTTGAGCGACGAGTGGATGCAAGTAGCGCTTGGGAGTTTGATACTCCAGCTTTGAGTAATGGTCATTTAATAATTATCAACCCTCATGATGATTACGCAAATAATAACTCCATGTCTCTCAAATTTGAAAAGCTAACTTCTTTGCAGCTTCAAGAAGCCTATGCTGAAAAGGAAGCTGAAATGAAAATGGCAGCCAATATTTTGTATAACCGAACTTTTAAAGAAAGCGAGAGGTTTGCAAATATTCGCAACCAAGCTCAAGCTGCTGATTATGAAGGTCGTATTGCTGAGAGGGATAAATTAAATAGTGAGGCAAATATTATTAAGCAACATTTAGGAGAAAAGATAATACCTCAAGCTATGGAAGCTTATCAAAAAGGTCTTGATGCAGCTCCAGAATCTCAACAAGAGTGGTGGAGGAATCAACTTGATACGATAAAAAGTCAAGCACAAATAATAAACGCTGCTTGGTCTGGAGGTAGCGAAGAATTATGGAATGAAGAAATTCGAACACTCAGAATCAACCATGCCTTTTTGAAGAAAGAGATAGAAAAAAATCAAAAAGCCTATGATGTCATTCCTGAACTTAATGAGAAACTTAGAGCATTTTGGAGAAAAAAAGTTGATGAACTCGATTATATAAAAAGTAAACAGATTGCTATTGAATGTCATTATAAGGCAAGACAAGCAATGGATTCTGCTGTGAAAGCTAACACTAAATTTTTTGCTGATATTGATTTTTTTACTGATAATGAACAGGAGTGGGATAAAGTCATTCAAAATATACATAGCACTATTCCTCTTTGGGATGAAACAATAGAAAGGTATAGCAACTATCTAGCGGAACTTCCTGAAGAAAAATCTTTACTATGTATTAGTGGGAAAAAATCACTTGAAGTTGTCCAAGATGGCAAAAACCAATGTATTGCTTCTGAGTATCTAGCGAACGCACAAAAAGCACTATTTATTGCGGCTCGTGCAAAGATGGCAGCTGATTCTTCTGGACAAGAATGCCAGAATAATGTAATGCAGAAACAAGAAGAAGCAAAGGTTGCTTTTGATTGTGCTATAGTTGACCTTCAGAAAGGTCTAGCTGAAGTTAGTGAATCACGCAAAGATCTCTGTGAATGGTGGAAGAAATTACTTTCAGATGCACAATTTATAAAAAACCGATTTTTTACTAATAATCCTATGAATCTTATGGAGAAGGTGAACAGGGCAGAAGCTACTGCTAATTTAGCTTATCGTAGAGCTTTTGCTGCTGAGACAGCAGAACTATGGAGTGATGCCGCTCAAAAGAGTAAAGAAGCAAAAATGGCTTATGAAGAGGCATCAATAGAACTTGAGAAAAACTTTAATAAAACTTCTGATATGCAGCAAGATGTTCGTGTGTTGTTAAATCAATTCCTTCAACAGGGTCAAGAGAAGAAGAATTATTGGAGCGCTCTTAGCTTGATGTGCAATGCCAGCAAGGCAACTGTCATTGCTAATTTAGCTTGTAGTCGAGCTGTTGCTGCTGAGGCTACTACTGAGACAGTAGAGTTGTGGAGTGATGCAGCTCAAAAGAGTGAAGAGGTAAAAGTAGCTTGGCAAAAAGCGTTAGCAGATTGGCAAAAAGCATTAGCAGAATGTGAAGAAGGTCCTCAGAAGGTTGCTCAATTGCAGGATTGGAATCAACGTCTTAAATTCAGTCAAGATCAGTACAACTCTTGGAGTGCTACAGCCCTTCAATTTCAGACGAAAAAAGATGAGTTTCTCAAAATAAAACTTCAACAAAGAATGCAAGATATGAAAAATAAGAGAGCGAAGAAGTAGGAGGGGCGTTCAGATCTCACTCCTTCGGAGGTGAGCTCTGAACTATAGACTAAAGGCTGAAGGCTAAAGGCTGAAGGAAAAATTACTTGAGAAGAAAGAAACAATTTTTTGAACTCAAGTGGAATGGGGGTCAGGGTTCAAATATCAAGTCAACTTTTATGAATTAGTAGTTGATTTCGAGAAAATAGAAAAAGAAGTAAGGTCCTGGTGGTTGCTCGACCGAAAAATAGGGGTCAGGCTCGAAATGGCACTAAGTTAAGGAAGGTTTGGGATGATTTTGCATACTACTAAGGACCTGTTGGTAGGTAGTTGTCAGTTATCAGAATATTAACCCGACTTTCGCATATCGCATTGCAAGTTATTGGTAATCAATGAAGCTGCTTCCTGAGGCACTACAAAATCGTCAATTTCCTTTCCTATCTTCTGTCATTACTACGGTATGCGTGGAGGGTAATTTTTTATACTTAATACCAAGTGATTTATAAATGTTTTCCTGTTGAGCGTCCGGTAAACCGGCCTTGCGCAAGCAATGAAGCGTTCCATCCTTGAGAGGAACATGGATGGTAGC
>DATEBV010000079.1:0-4926 GCA_035287205.1 Chthoniobacterales bacterium
TATGTCTGCATCTGCTTCTGCTTCTGTGTCTGTTTCTGCTTCTGCTTCTGAAGCGATGGAGGCTGCCTGCGTGGTCGATGACCTGGCCGATAATACTAAGGCTTTTGCAGGCTTATCAAGAGAACAGTTAACACAAATTGCACAAGATAATCTCAATTGGTCAATAGACGTTGCACGTGAAACGGCAGATTTTGCACGTGCTGTTGTAAAATACAAGGAAGCAGATTACAGGGAACAGACTGCAGGGAACAGGGAAGAAAATAAGAGTCAAGATCATGCAATAATTATAACTGCAAAAGAAGCATGCCATACTGCAAGGGAGTTAAAAAACGAAGATGCTTGGAAGAAAGCTGGAGTAGCAGTCAGAGAAGCCTTAGCCATTTGTCAAAATAATACTCAAGGAATGAGTTCTAGAGAAGCGATAGAAGCCGCACAGCAAAAAGATTATTGGGAAGAACAAGCCAATCTCGCTGATATCAAAGCTTTGGCAACAAGCTCCTATGCTAATGCTTGGAAGCCACAATTAGAAAGAGCCAATGCCATCATGAAAATGACCCACGAAAAATTTGGATCACCGATATCACAAACACTGAGGGCATTTATTGGACAACCCAATGAAACTACATTAAGGGCAACTGGTAAATCTGCACTTATAGCCATGAGTGCTGCTGAGGTAGAGGAAGCACTAGAAGGCGCCGAGATTTTTGCTAAAAAATCTACTAATGAAGCAGCTTTGGTAAAACGTCAGAATTGGTATACCTCTTTGCAAGAAAGTATTAAGTCGTCCGCCTTCGTAACGAGTGAAGTTGCAGAATTCTTTCGGGCTCTTGCAGCCTTTAAGAGGGTGCAGGAGTCGGAGGAGGCTGCTGAGCTTGCGAAGCAGCCTGAGTTGTAAGTTGTAAGTTTAAGTTGATTTTTGATCACTTGGTGATCTCGGCTTCCATCTCCTATCTTCTATCTCCTACCACAGGTAAATATTCGGTTAACCCAGGCGATAAAATTTTTCTAGACATGTTGAAACTCTCTCCTGAAGCGACTTCGAAAGCAAAAAACTAGGTACAAATAAAAATACCGCTTCACTTTTCACCTTGTCACGAAGTGAGCAAAAATCAACTTAAACTTAAACTTATAACTTAAACTTATATTCGGCCTGTTGGCCGAATATGTACGTAACATTTTAAATTTTTAGTTCAAAATATTCTCATTCAACTTAAACTTAAACTTATAACTTACACATAAAGGGGTCAGTCCCGAATGGCGCTAAGTTAAGACATTTTTTTTGATGCTCTACAGAGATAGACGGTGTCGAAAATCATTCCAAAACTCCCTTAACTTAGCGACATTCGGGTCAGTCCCTGAAATTGTAGAATTTGGTGCCACTCTATGAAATTAAAAATGGTACAGTAAGCATTAAGACCTCCTGCTTCGGAGATGGGCTCTGAATTACAGGCTGCAGACTATAGGTTACAGGGCCAAAATATCTGTTCGAAAGCTTCTTGACAAAAACTAAACTTTTAAACTCTTAACCCCTTGAACTCTGTGGTGAACCAGCGCATCAATTAATTTCCCATCTTCCTCCTCTTACCTCCCACCACTATTAGGCCTGTTGACCAAATAGTTACTTAGCACATTAGCATTATCGTTAAGGGAAAATAAGAAAGAAAAAATTTCATGAACTGGCACCAAATTCTACAATTTCAGGGACTGACCCCTTTGGTGACTGCTTGCTTGCAGCAATTCGCAGCAGAAGTAAAGTTTCGAAAGAACTCTAATATTCTCTTTTGCCTTTTCATAGCTACTATTCTACTGCCCATATTTCATCCTGCATTGACTTTTGCCATGGATCCAAAGGCGACGGCAGAAGCAACGAAGAGAATTATTGGAGACGTTAAAGGGTGTTTCGGAGATCAAAAAACTGTTATTAATAGCTTGCAAGAGTCTGCTGAGCGGCAAGAGGAGAGCATAGGTTCAGTAACAGGAAATAAATTATCATCTTCCTTTACTTTGCCTTCTTTCGAAGAAAATGCCATAAAATCGAGTAGGCAGAGCTCCTCGAGTATGTCTCTGGTAGGAAAAAGAAAAAGGGATAACGAGGGAGATCTTGTTACAATGAGCGATGAAGAAGATGATTTGCTAGGAAAAGGAGGAGTGACTTTAACAAAAACAGGAGAATTACTAACACATCAAACAATACAAGAAAATATTGTAAGAATAATAAACCAAATAGAAGAAGCAAGGCAAGCATCTGAGGAAAAACGTAATGGTTCAAATGCTGATCTTTGGGATTTTATTATTAGCACATTAGAACAATCCAGAGACGCTTGGAATAAAGTGAATGAAGCACAAGAAGCTGGAAAAGTATTCTTAGCTGTAGGTTATAGCGAGGCCGCTGCAACATTAGAGCATGCTGTAGATCAAGGCAAATTAGCAGCTGAAAATTATACGATAGGAATAAAAGATAAGTGGAGTAGTTGGTTTATGGAAGGTATGTCGCTCCAGGCGAAAGCAGATTACCAAATAAAAGCATATGAAGCAGAAGAAGTAGGAAAAGCTATGCTGGTAGCAGCCTGTAGAGAGGTAACCGCACTATCACAACATGCTGCAGAGTATTATCAACGAGCAGCGCAGGCTTTTGCTGAGGAGAGCAATAACTATTATGTGCTAGGTATTGAAAAAAAGGAGAGTGAGGGCACTCACTATTGTTTGTTAGGTGAGTATCTCCAATTCAAGGCAAAGTATCAGGTGGAAGCTGCTGAAATGAGAGAAGAGATGGAACCTGAAAAAAGTGCAACTAAAAAATATGCTAGAGTTCTTTCTAAACTCGCTTATGTTGATGGAGTTCAATACGTTGACGGCGTACAAAAGTTGGGTGTACAGACGAACTCTAATTCCACTGATACATATTCGATTAACCCATTTGTAGAATGTGCTCCAATGAGTTCTTCTAATTCTGCCTGCAGCAGCAGACCTCCACTTCCGTCTCTCATCTCCTATCTCCCACTCCCATCTCCTGCCGCAGTAGCGGTACCTCCCACCTCTCTCCGGCTTCCATCTCCTACCGCAGTAGCGGTACCTCCCACCATTATTCGGCCTGTTGGCCGAATAATGATGGCTCTCTCAATATGCTGCGAGAAATGGCTTGTAGAGACAAAATTAGCTGAAGGAGCAGATAAAACCTTATCAGATTATGTTAGGGATGTTGTCAAACATGGAGCAGATCATAGAGTCGTTAGAGAGTTTGAAGAATATTGGGATCATGTTTTAAAGGCCCATGAATTAGGAGATGATCCCTTAGCGCTTGCTTGGATTCAAGTAGCAGAAGACATTCAGCAGGTTATTGAATATAGCATTAAAGAGCAGGAAAATGGCACGCCATTGTTCAATGATCTTATGGAGCCTAATTTTTTAGATTATATTTTTAATGAAACGTGGGAACTTGCCAAACGTAAAGGAAAATATATTCAAGCAGCTATTTCTTCTCAAAGTCCAGAAATTGTGAATTGGCGAAAAAAGATCGTAGAACAGTCAGAATCTATTGCTGCGTATAATAGGAAAGTTGCACACGTGGGGTCTTCATGTGATAAACAAGAGCTTTACAATGCACCTTTTAATCCGCATGTCCGTCTGAATGTTAGTAATTTAGAGGAAGCTGTTAATGGGCTTGAGCGATCTCTTTTAAATTCAGCTCCTTCTGAGATGTCAGCACGTTGGAGAAGAGCTGCCGAGCAATATCAGCTTTATATTGAACTTTTTCTTAAAGCTGTTGAGGAACATGCTAAGCCAGTAACATTAAGTAACACCTCTAACGTTACAGAAGAAAATCAGGAAGCCCTGATATATCCTTGGGAAATAGATTCCGTCTTTCCTAATGGAACAGAAGAGACTCTTCGTTTAGAAAAAGCTGCCAATGCTGCCTATGCAGCCGCAGAAGCAGCAAAAAATGAAGCAGGAGGAAATTAACCACAAAAAAACGTTCAAAAAAGTAAAGAGTAAAGAAATTAACCACAAAAGAACACAAAAGAACACGAAAGAAGATAATCTATAGAAATATTGGAAGCCCTGGAAAAAGTTCTTCACCCTCCTTCCTTACCACCAATTGTTCAACATAGGCTGTGCGCATCAGGTTAAGTAATATATTAATCAGACAAGGCCACCGCCAAATCTCTTTTTTTTGTGTTTTTTGTGTTCTTTTGTGGTTAATTTCTTCCTGCTTTAGAAACGTTAGTAGTATAAAAGTAGAACTAATTATAAGTTGGATATTGCTATGATTTTCACCACGTCAGCCCTTTAGGGTGAGCCGAGCAGGCTGCGAGCGAGTCAAAAGAATACAAAAGGACACTAAAGAAAAAACTATCAAATTTTTAGCGAGCAATTTCTCAAAACCATGAAAATACATCCTATCTTACCCATTGCTGTACTGGTCCTTCTCCATTCTGTAGCAATCTTTGCTATGGATCCGAAAACGGCGGCAAAAGTAACCGAGGAAATAGGCAAAGAGTTAGGAGTTTTTAGAACACAGGCAACTTCAAGTAAAACAGTAATAGACAGAACTACTGTAGGACGTTCCTGTGATGAGAACAATAGCTTCAGTATCTCCGGTTCGTCAAGCGCAACATCCGAAGCTTCTGTTGTAGCCAAAAACCTAGTAGCAACAGTTGCTCCATTACAAACTGAACTGCAATGCATCATAGCAGAAAAGAGAAAGGGAGTAGATGCAGTTTTTGCCGAGGCTAGGCAAGCAAAGAGTGATGACGGGTGGAACAAAGCTATAACTATTGCAAAAAGAGCTTCTATCTATTGGGATGGAGTTATTAGAGACATCAAGGAAGCACAGATTAGCGAAGAAGAAGCAATGCATGAACGAAATTATTTTGTAGAAAAAGCCGGGCTGGCAGAAGTTAATCAATTAAAAATAAGACCCATAGG
>DATEBV010000080.1:0-6174 GCA_035287205.1 Chthoniobacterales bacterium
GGGAGATGCTAGAAGGTATTTTAGGAAAAAAAGCTAGTTCAGAAGACCAGAAGCTTACGCGACCATTGAGGGGAACTCTTACTAGTAAATCGGATCAAGCAGTTCAAAGTTCAGCTTTTGTACCATGGGTTTCAGGAAAAACAAAGCAAACTGTTACAAAGTATCAAGAAAGAAGTTCAGCAAAATCCCAACCCTTTTGTCCTCAGAAGCAAGAGAAAGATGCTTATTGGCAAGCAAAAGCAAAAATTGCTAAAATTAAAGCACTAGTTATTCAGCCTTGCGATGATGTGCAATATCAAACGCATCATGTTATGATGATGATCCAAGAGGAGATTTGGCCAACAATTTCACAAATGATGAAAGCATGTATTGATGATCCAAGTGAAGTCAAGATAAATGCTATCAGTGAATTGTCTGCTACTGTTGCTTCTCTATCTGCTTCTGCTTTTGCCCTTTCCTTTTACCCTAATAATTATAGTGTTACCTTTACTGGGGCTTCTACTGCAGCTTTCGTTTCTCCTTTATCTGCTTCTGCTTACCTTTCTGTTCCTTATGCTTTTCATGCTTCCTATGTGTTTACTTCTGGTTTTGCTTCCCATATTGCTTCTGCTTCCACTTTCTTTTTTACTACTTCTGCTTCCATTTCTTCTACAGCTTCTTTCACTGAGACTTTGGAGATAGCCAATCTAGCAAATGATATTACTAATAAGGTTGCGAGAAGTTTTAGTAGAATTGCATTAGATTCACATATGTTTAATCAATTTTTTTGGCTTATGGATGTAGGAGATGAAATAACGAATTACGCACGAGCTGTAGCACGCTACAAAGCTGGACAAGAAATTGTTAATGCAGGATCGATCAGTGAATCACCTCAATGGAAAAAATCTGCAGAGTCAGCATGGCTTCAAGCAAGAAAAGAAAACAATGAAAATGTTTGGAGGGTTGCAGGAGAAGCCGCTAGAGAAGCAATGCTAATGTGTCAACAAACTCAAGGAATGACTGCTGAAGAATCTTTATATCAACAAAATTATTGGAAAGAAAAGGCGGATCTTGCTGATATTAAAGTATTGGTCGTGAGCCCTTGCGCTGATGATTTAAAATCAAAATACGATCGTGCTAACGCCATTATGGAGGTGGTATGTGAAAAGTTCAGATCACCAATATCCCAAGCAATGAGAGAATTTATGAAGCATCCCAATGAAGCAACACTAAGAGCTATTGGTAAATCTTCTATTATTGCTATGTCGGCTGTTCAAGCAGAAGAGAGCTTAGAAACGACTAAGATTTTTGCAGAAATTGCTGCTAAGGAAGCAATGAAGGCAAGAGAAAAAGAATGGAGTCCTACTAATCAAGAAAATCTCGACTGGTTAGTTACTATAACAAGTGAAATAGCAGAATTTACTCAAGCTCTTGCAATCTTTAAGAAAGAACAAAAAGATTTGAGAGTAGGGTTTGATTATTAAATTGATTATCGATGGGATTATTTCTAAAATTAATACGATGAAATTAAAGTTAACTTTATTTACTATTTTACTAGCTTTATTGAGCTTTCATACAATCTTTGCTCAAAGCAATAATAATGAGGCTGAAGGCTGCAGGCTAAAGTCTGAAGGTCAAAGTAGTCCTATTGCAGAGATATCCCACTATATATAAAATTTTAAAAACTCAAAAGTATGAAAAACAAGATCCTTTTATCCTTTTCATTAATAAGCTTCTTTATAACTTTTTCTTCATTGATTCAAGCGGATGAAGCACATGATATAAGTAATCCAGAAAATGTTGAAGAAACTCTCCTTGGCCCATCTCTTAATCCTTCTCTCATGATGCTCAATTCTGGTTCTCGCATTAAGGGAGGTTCTCTTGCACCGATAGGAGAAGAAATCAAGGATGGAGAAGAATGGATTGAAGAAAATATTTTTCAAGAAGAAAATGAAGCTACAGTTACAACAGTAAATTCTTCCTCCTCTCAAATAGCAAGGATCTCTTCACAAATACGACCACAAAGCTCTTCTTTTCAATTGACAAATGTAACAGCAGAATTATCTGAACAAAATGAAGATAAGAACGAAATTATTCAGTCCGTAAAAACTGAAATTCAAAATAATATTCTTTTAACAGAAACTGTCAATGTGGCAATTAGCGTATTACAACGGAAAAGTGAAATTCAAAATGCATTAAGAATTAAGCGTCCAGATATTGATTGGGATTGTACAGATATGGGAAGTTACATTTTAGAACAACTTAGAGAAAAACTTCATGAGCAATATGAACTAGAAGCTGCTGCAAGCCTTCTTCATGATAAACCAACATCCGTTTTTCTTAAAAACCTTAATCAGGATAAAAGCGTTGCAGAGAAATTTGAAATTACAGCAAAAGAAGCCGATATAAAAGCTCGAGGAATCAGAACGAACGCCTTAAAATATAATCTTGATCAGGAATTTGAGGCCTATCAAATAGCTCAAGATGGATGGATCAATGTAGTGAGTGCTTATCAATGCCTTTTAGCAAGAGCTAAGATTGCTCAAGCTTCTGGAAATATTCAAGAGTCTTTTAACTCTGAATTCTTCATAACCTCACTAAAACAAGCTGAGGCTAAAGAATCATTATGGCGAGCTCATGCATTTTGGATTACAGTACAACAAACTGAAACAACAATCACCAGTTCTAAAGGATCTCTGAATGCAGACGATGCTTCAAATCTTGAAATAGCCTGGGATAAACTCGTTGAAGCATATGAAATAGCCATAAAATATGACTGCGCCACGCAAGATGATAACGAACTTATTGAATTATTGAGACAAGCGAGAACAAAAAAAATATACTGGTCTGATCAACTATCTACTTTTAAATTTACGAGTCCTACGGCGATTCAAAACAGAAAACGCTCACTTGCCTCTTTGCTGAAAAGCCTTCAAAACAGAAAGACTTTATTAGATAGGAGTGCTCGCAACACAATCTGGTCAAAAATAAATCAACCGTCCTATCAAAATTGGTCTCTTCCAGAAGAACTTTTAGAGGTAACTACCTTTGGAAAAGAAACCAAAGAAGAAAAAGTGGGAGAAGTAAAAAAAATAATGCCTCCTGAAGTTTTAGATGAAGAGTGTGAAGTTATTGGTAGGCAATCGCTTCGACAACTTAATAAAATACACTTAAGAGAAAAAAATATTTCAACGGAAATGCCTTTGGATTCCTTTCAACAAGAAACTAAAGTATCTACTATCCTTTCACGGAAGGATACATATGATCCGGAAGAAGTTATTGCAGCTATTTTAGAAGAAAGCTTTAATCCAACCGAACGTAATAAGATTCGTTGGGATGCACGTGCTAAGGCTGACCAATGGATCGACATAGCAGCAGAAGCAGGACGACGTTATCAAGAAGCTCAAGAAAAAAAGAGTGGAAAAGTAGGAATAAAAGGAGATAACATTACTGATGATGGAAAATCAGAATTCTCTGAACAACAGAGTTTTTTGGATAGGAGGAGTAAGGCGGTTTTTTGGAAGCCTAAACTTAGTATGAAAGGAAGCAAAGCTGGAAGCAGTGAAGGCAGTAGAGCAGGGGATACTCTTAAAAAAACTTCAAAAAACTTACTTATTGGTACGGATCTGCCTAATCTTTCTATTCCAGAAAAACCAACTTATGAAGACCTAAGAACAGTAGATGAAGCAGCAGATCAAGCAAAAGAAACGTGGAGAGCATTAGTCCTTCAAGCAGAACAAAAGCGACTTAGTCAGCCAAGTACAGTAAAATTTCTTTCGAAGGAAATAGAAGAAGCATGGTTTAAATCAGATCAAAAAGCTCTCAAGCGGCAACTAGAAAAAATAGAACAAGAGAAAACAGAGCTCCTAGCTATAGAGTTAAGGGAGTCCTGGGAAAGAAATTCACTGCGCTGGAAGGCACGAAGTGAAGCAGATAGTTTAACTAAAAAATCAGAAGAGTTGGAAAACAAAGCACAAGAGTTAGACAAAGAAGCAATAAATCTCTTGGCTCAAAAAATGGCGTTGAAAAAGGAATTTGGCAACCAAGAAAAAGAAGAATCACTTCAAAGAAAGATAAAATCAACGGAGAACGAAGCTAAAAAAACTCATAATGAGGCAGCAGAAGTTCAGGCAGATGCAACTGCTGCAGAAAATACTTGGATTAATTTAGCATTTACAAGTAATTTTTTTATAGAATCTTATAAAAAAGGAGAAGATAATGGCAAAAAAGGATTTCAGCAACTTAGAAAAAGTGACCAAGCTGTTAATAAACTTTGGGATGAAGTTAAGCGACTATATAATAATAATAAACTCACTAACTGTCCTGATCTTGTGTTAGAAGAAGATGATGAGACTAATGGAACTAAAGAAGAGTATAAAACCCTTCTAGAAGCTCATCAACAAGATTTACAAAAACTTTTTGAAGGAGATCTAGACGTGAAAATTGCAAAAGCAAATGACCTTTTTAGACAAGGAACTGTAGATAGTAAAGATAAAGCGGATCAACTTTATCAAAAAATAGAACAAGATGAAAAGAAGACACTGGAAAATTATAAGGCTACATTAAAGCAAGAAGCACTTCGTGCTGCTCAAAAAAGAATTACTGGCGCTCAGGAAGTCTTAGCAGAGAGGTCTATTATATCAAAAGAACAGCAAGAAGCTACAAAAGCTTTTTCAAAAAGTACATCCAACAATTCCTGGGAAGAAAATAAAGCTCAACGTAATCTTAAAAGGGCTACTGCTGTCGCAGAAGCTGATGAAACAGCACTTCAGCATTTTCAAGAAGAAGAAGAGCGTCTTGCCAATATCGAAACTCTTTGGATGGCAATCATAGAAGCAAAGAATAAGGAAATATTATCGGAACGAGCAAAAACTGCTAGGATGTATTATGAAGGGAATAAGAAAGCATGGGAAAGCCTCTCTTCTGAAGCAAGAGAAGAATATAATACTGAAATAATCAAGATTAATGATGAATATAAAGATGCAATAAAGAAAAACCTAGATTTAGCTACTGAGAGAGCAGAACGAGCTCGCCGCTATTATAATAATACATATTTTGTACTTGCTTTTAAAGCAAAAGCTCAAGCATTAAAAGCTGCTGAAAAAGCTGAAGCTGATCTTGAAGTTTTGAAAACTAAAGCCAAAGAAAGAACAGAAGCTATCGAATTAGCAAAACTACCTTCTGAGCAGAGGGATGTTAAGATGAAAGAAAAAAAATATACAGAGAATGAGACTAAGATAAAAGAGAAAGCTAATGCTTTTATTGCTCAAGCTAATACAGTTGCTGATAGTGCTGAAGCTACTAAGGCCAAGGCCATTAATGCTTCTAATGAGCAAATAGTAAACTCTTGGAATGAAGCTATCCAAAGCAGCAAAGCTGCAGTAACTACTTGGGAAGAAATCATCTCAGTTTTGAAACAATGCCGTAAAGAGGTTCCTCCATTACACCAAGATTTAGCTTGGTGGAATACACAGATTGAAAAGGCACAGACGCAACAGTCTGATTGGGAAAAGAAAACTGTTCAGTATGAAGATGAAAAAAACGAGACATTAAAAACCAAGGTTTCTATACTTTCATCGAAAGTTATCAAAGCAGTTAAGGCTGCTGAAACGGCTTATACGACAGCTAAAACAACCAATACAGCTTCTATTAAGCAGAAAGCAGATTGTTGGAATACAACCATCCAAAGTAGCAATAGTGGGGTAACAGCTTACACAACAGCCATCACAGCCTTGATACAAGGGAGTAATGAAGTTTCTCAATCACGTCAAAATTTAAAAGTTTGGTGGACTACAGAAATTCAAAAAGCACAAGAACAAAAAAGCGTTTGGGAAGAAAATATTGTTAAGTATGAAAAGGAGAAAAACGACGTGCTAAAAAACATGGCTGTTACATTTTTATCGCAAGCTGATCGAACAACTACTTCTGCTCATACGGCTTACAACACAGCCAACACAGTTATTACAATTTCTGATCAAAAAGTATCTCTCTGGAATACAGCTATCCGGAGTAGTAATAATGCAGTAACAAACTGGATAGAAGCTATTTCAACATTGCAAGAAGGGCTAAAAGAAGTTTCTCAATCGTGTCAAGATTTAAAGGTTTGGTGGACTACAGAGCTTGAAAATGCTAAAAATAAAAAAAATGAATGGAGTGCTGTCATACTTCGTTGCAAAGCTAAAAAAGAAGAATGCG
>DATEBV010000081.1:0-4060 GCA_035287205.1 Chthoniobacterales bacterium
TAGTTTATCAATTATTTGATAGACTAACAGCCCATCTTTTTCTTAAGGCCCGCTGGTAGACATCCTCCTCCGACGAGTTTTGGATACCCATTCTCGGAGGAGCCTACCAGCAGGGCCTTAAGATTTCCACTCAACATATAAAGCTCTACTTATCACTATTCGCCTGCTTTAGCAGGCCTCGACTCCATCTTCCATCTTCCATCTTCTATCTCCCAACTACCAACGGTACGTTGGTAGTTATCATTGGGCCATACAAGAGCAGCTTCTCTCGCATCAGTCATATAAGAGGTGATTTGTTCACGTGTTAGGGCTAAGGCATCGCTCTTTTTTTGATGATGGGAACAATACCATTCCATGGTGTGAGCTAGTGTCTTTTTAAAATTCCAAATAGGATGCCAATGAAGTAACGAAGCGGCTTTATTAATGGAAAGATTCAATCGTTGTGCTTCGTGCACATGATGTTCCCCACTGATATCATTCCAACAACCAGGCCAATATTGGAGGAGTTCGGAAACAACATCTTTAACACAATAATTTTCTTGAGGAGTTGGACCAAAATTAAATGCTGTGGCCAAGGTCGGATCCTTCATTAAACGTGCGCCAAGCCATAGATAACCACTCAATGGTTCTAAAACATGTTGCCAAGGTCGTATTGCTAAAGGATTGCGCACAGCAATAGAATCTCCCTTTTCTAAGGCACGAAGTGCATCAGGAATAATTCGATCCTCTGCCCAATCACCGCCGCCAATAACATTCCCAGCACGCGCACTTGCAAGACAAATCAAGGATTGCTCAGAAAAATAAGATCGTCGATAAGCAGCAATTGCTATCTCAGCCATCGCCTTACTAGAACTATAGGGATCAAATCCTCCTAAAGCATCCTCTTCGGTATACGGCAATCCATGTTCACGATTTTCATAACACTTATCGGTAGTAACCATCACAGCAGCTATAGAACGAGCGTTTGAAGACTGGTTGCGAAGTTCTCGTAGCGCTTCCAAAACATGAATAGTCCCCAAGACATTTGTTTCATACGTCTCTACTGGTTCTGCATAGGAATAGCGAACCAAAGGCTGCGCCGCTAAATGAAAAACAAAATCGGGTTGGAATGAGAGAATAGATTCTCGAACAGCAACTCGATCACGAATATCACTAATGTGATGATGAAGCCGCGAGCCTAAATCCAGCTGATCAAAAAGCGAAGGAGTTGAAGGGGGCTTTAAAGCATAACCGTAAACCTCGGCACCCAATAACAAAAGCCACTCTGCTAACCACGCTCCTTTAAAACCAGTATGACCCGAAAGCCATACTTTTTTCCCAGCATAGGCACCGGCAAAGCAAGCGTTCAGCCCTCCTCCTTCAGAGGAAGGATCTGAACCGAATGATTGTGCTGCGAATGTGTTGTGTGAAAACATTGCAAATTAATTTAAAGAACTACAAATTACAAACTGCTTTCTCCTGGACTTTGTCCATTTTTATATGAGTGAGATTATTGGCATCAGTTTTTTAATATCATCAAAAAATAGAATGGGTAATTTCAGGAAAACAGCTGTTACACCTTAACAAAACAGCTTATATCCACTTAAAAAATGGTCGAAGTCCAGTTCTCAATTAATTGTAAATTTATTGATTAGAAAGTCCGTTGCCTTCTTTTTGTGTTTTTTTGTGTTCTTTTGTGGCTATTCTCTCCTACCAAACTTTCCATGGTGCTTTTCCTTGTTGCCAAAGCTCTTCAAGATGTTGCTTATCCCGGAGATTATCCATTGGCTGCCAAAATCCAGAATGCTTATAAGCTGCCAGTTTTTTTTCTTGAGCAAGTTGCTGTAATGGCTCTTGCTCCCAGATTGTTTGATCATCGTGAATAAAGTTCAGAATTTCTGGCTCCAACACAAAAAACCCTCCATTAATCCAACCCCCATCTCCCTCTGGTTTTTCAATAAATCGTGTGACAAGATTTTCTTCGAATTGGAGAGCACCAAAGCGACCCGGAGGTTGCACCGCCGTTATCGTTGCTAATTTTTTTGAAAGATGATGCTCTTTAATAATCTTAGAAAGTGGGACATCTCCAATACCATCACCATAGGTCAGACAAAAAGTCTCTTCTCCAAGATAGTGAGCAACTCTTTTGAGACGTCCTCCGGTCATTGTTGCTTCTCCAGTATCAACAACAGTCACTCTCCATGGTTCTGCATACTGTTGATGAACCTCCATTTGATTATTCTTCATATCAAAGGTCACATCGGACATGTGAAGGAAGTAATTCGCAAAATATTCCTTAATGAGATATCCCTTATAACCAGTACAAATAATAAAATCATGAATACCATGAGCAGAATAAATCTTCATGATATGCCAGAGTATAGGCTTCCCACCTATTTCCACTAAAGGCTTAGGCCGCACGGAGGTTTCTTCACTAAGACGGGTTCCGAGACCCCCTGCAAGAATGACGCATTTCATATAATCTACTGTCCTTTATTGTATAGCAAGCAACCTTATAATACTGCAGCACCATTCCCACGAAATACTCCTTAGAATATTTTGTTTCAAAAGCATTACAGATCACTGGGCCAAAAACCTTTCTCCTTTTTGATAAAGGTATTTTAAGTTTATTATTCCTAATAAACCATTCTGCAGCAACAAAGTAACTTTTAAAATAATGGTTCTGAATATTTGTGAGAGACTCTGCATGATCACGAAAACAAAATAATGGTTCTTCTAGATAAGCTACTGTCTTACCTTCCAACAAAGAACCTGCAATCATCAGCATATCCGTACCCATAGCCCATTGAATGGGATCATAGACACCTACATTTGGTATTTTCTTATAAAAATGTTTTCTTACTGAACTGGTAGGCAATAAATAAGCCGCAGGGGAAACAGGAAGAGATTCTTGAAGTAACACCTTTTCAAGAGCTATAGAAGCGGATTCCGTTCTCACTTCATTTTGAAAACCCCAAATAGATTCATTCCCATCTGCCTTAAGATACTTAATCGCTGCAACCATCACATCAGCGTTTTCTTTTTTCATCAGCGCTACTGCTTGTTCATAAAAAGAACCACAAAGATAGTCATCACTCCAGTGCCAATGAACATGAGTCCCTAAGGCTAAAGACAAAGCATGTTCCCAGTTGACTAAAGGTCCACCAGCAACTGGTGGTTGAGTTAGTTTGAGCTTGGTAAAATGCTGATACCTTTCACGCAAGATCTCCAATGTCTTATCGGAACTATGATTATCAGAAACAATCACTTCTAATACCTCATCACAATCGTATTTTATAATACGATCTAAGGCCTCGCAAACCATACCCACTCTATTGAAGGTTGGAACTAAGACTGATATGAGGGGTCCAAATCCACCCTCCTTCGGAGGGAGAATTTGAACTAAATGATCAGGCTGCGAACTAGTAGTTTTAATACAATGCATGGTTTTGTTAACTAATAATTAGAGTCCGTCCTGAATTATCGGATCCCTTTTTGGAGAGGGTTTGAAGTTAAATAATGAAAAATATAAATACTCAAAAATACCATTTAAAAATCAGACTACAGGTGACAGATGACAGTCGACAAATAACAGGTAGAATCACAATACCGATTTGCTTCTCACTTTGTCACGAAGTGACCAAAAATTAACTTAAACTTAAACTTTCAACTTAAACTCACTGCAAAGCAGTGTTGATAAACTCGTTACCCTTTACTCTTTACTCGTTACTCGTCTGTTGTGAAGTCAGGTACCAAATAAAAATAAAAATCCACTTTCAAAATTGATTCACTTTTGGACTCTAAGCCAATCACACATCCTTCTGACTCCTGATGCACTCTCCACTTGAGGCCTCCAGTCGATTAATTGCTCTATTTTAGTGTTATCAGCAATAAAAACTTTTTGGTCGCTAATCCGTGGAATACCTGATTCATAAACAAGCTCTTTCCCTGTAATGGATGCGAGCAAAGAAAACAGTTCCAGCAAGGAAAGGCTCTCTTTAACGCCTCCTCCTATATTGAAGGCTTGTCCAAAAGGAAATTGTGTACTGGCCTTCTTTCGAAACTCTACTGATACAGCGCA
>DATEBV010000082.1:0-5354 GCA_035287205.1 Chthoniobacterales bacterium
CCGATCTCGTTTGATGGGAGAGCATGGTATCGAAAAAGATGATATTGCTGGGTGTAGAGAGTTTTCTCGATTAATGAATCAACGTTGTCATGAAAATAAAAATCTTCATGAAGCTTCTTATACACTCATTCGCAAAAATTGGAAATTTGGAGCGCAAGATTTTGTGGAGCGACTTCAAGAAAAAATCACTGTTTTTCCTAAAAAAGAAAATCATATTACTATAGAATGCAATGAAACTACAGAAGCACTTGGGAGACGTTTAATTCGTGAAAAATTGGAAGAATTGAAAATACAACTAGATACTTTAGAATCTCTTCCTAGAACACATCCGATAAAAATTGAGATAGCAGCATTGCTTCGTTCTCAAACAACTTTGTCGATAAAATGGATTGCGCATGAGTTAAAAGCTGGTGCTCCACGTACATTAGCCGTAGCATTGTATAGGAATAAAAAAAACAACTATTCCAATGGTTAAATTTAGAATAAGTATTCATGTAATGAAGTGGCACCTTTTGTAATAAAGTGTCGGACTGACCACGGGAGACAGGATAATAAAGAATGGTTTGGATTAATAAGGCACGGCCTAACAAATAACTAAAACAACTAGGAACTAAGAACTATGAACGGATTTCAAAATTAATAGTATAATTTTGAGATCTCCTATCCATGGCCAACAGAGAACAAATTGAAAAGAGAGTTATCAACGCGGCAGAATCAGCCTTGTATCATCAACAGCATGTCAGCCCTATTGATGTTTTAATTGGCATGGGATGGCTGGAGTCATCAAAGGTTCAAGATTGGCATCAAGGAAGGATTTCGTGTCTTGAAAGAGGTGTTCAGACTAGTTTGAGTAAGATCAGTTATGCCATGAAATGTTTCCGTAGCTGGGCTCGTAAGAAAGGGCTTAAACCGAGCAAGACTGTTTATTTAGCGAGAACCAGAGGTCCTAAAAGAGAGCTGCGATTTAGTGTAAGTAATAATCCCGCAATAGAGGAGCAGTACTGCACTCATTATATTTCACCGATTCTTTCGGAGAAGAAGCAGGAGCTACTTAAGGAAAAGATAGAAAAGTCACCTGACCCTGTCGTCTTTATCATACTGAATAATTCAGAGTGTTCGCAGTGTAAAGCAGTCCTGACAAAAGGGAGTTTTCTATATAAGGAGGTTGATCAGGCGTTTTGTTTGGCTTGTGCAAAAGTGGACCATTTAGCTTATCTTCCAAGTGGGGATGCTAAATTGACGCGTTGGGCCAAGAAGGGGAGTACGACGAGTGCTATTGTGGTCAAATTTAGTCGTGCTCGTAATCGCTATGAACGTCAAGGAGTTTTAGTCGAGGAAGAATCACTGAAAAAAGCAAAGGAGAGACTTAATGCCGAGAGTGATGATGACGAGCCTAACTGGCATGAAGAATTCATGAATCCTACTCCGTACTACTAATTCACATAAATTCATAAATAGGGATGAAAAAGGATGAAAGAAGAAGAAATTAACAAGGATGAAAGTGATAGAAGAGATGGTAGGAAAAGAATAGTTGCCTCCTGTCTTCATCCTGATTTGCATTTCTACAGAGCACGTTACATGCTTCCGATGAGTTCTCCTCCCATTGAAGATGGAGCAGTGTTGGTAGATAATGGGCAGATTATTGATCTTGGGTGTGCTACGGATTTAAGGAAAAAATATCCTGAGGCAACCTATCATGACTTAGGTGAGGTGATTCTTTTGCCAGGGCTTATCAATGCCCATTGTCATTTGGATTATACGATGATGCGTGGAAAGATTCGCTCAGGGGGAAGTTTTACAAACTGGGTGAAGGAATTGAATCGTTTGAAATTTTCTTATCGTGAAGAAGATTTTCTTGCTGCCATTACCGAAGGGATGGAAGAGTTGTCCGCGTGGGGATGTACCACAGCAGTAAATATAGCTTCTTTTCCAGAATTAATACCAAAGCTTCCTTGTAAATATTCGGTTAACCCATCTGTAGAATGTGCTCCAACAAATCATCAAAACGATCTTTCAAATCTTAATCAGCCTACAGCCTACAGCCTACAGCCTATAGCCTCTATTCGGCCTGTTGGCCGAATAGTTACGCTTCCCTTATCACCGTTACGTCTTTGGCACTTAATGGAGGTGATGGATATTCGTGGGGCCAAGCAAGGGGAGGAGGGGATGAGAGCGGTAGAAGATTTTTTAAGGAAGGAGCCCAGGTTTCAAGGTGGATGGGGGATTTCACCCCATGCACCACAAACTGTTTCTAAAGAATTGTATCGATCGGCTCGAAATATGGCTGAAGGTTATCATGTTCCTTTTTGTACGCATCTCGCGGAGTCCGAGGAAGAGTTTGAGATGTTCACTAAAGGAAGTGGGTTTCTCTTTGATTTTTTAAAAGGCCTAGGAAGAAATATGAAGGATTGTGGAGCACGAAGTTCTATTCAATTGCTCTTAGAAGAGGATCTTTTACCCCGAGGTGCTCTTCTCGTGCATATGAATATTCTGAGCAAGAAAGACCGTGAGTTATTAGCGAAGCGTGCCAATGATTTTTTTGTGATTCATTGTCCAAGGACGCATCGTTTTTTTGAGAGAGCACCTTTTGATTGGAAGTTTTTTCATGAACAGGGTTATCGCCTTTCACTGGGGACAGATAGTCTTGCGAGCAACGAAGATTTTAATCTATTTGCTGAGATGAGGGCTATGGTGGCGACAGCTCCTGAACTTGATCCTGAGGAGATTCTTAAGATGGTAACACTTCATCCTGCTGCAGCCATTGGAATGGCGGGAAAACTTGGAGAGTTGTCTTGTGGCGCATTCGCAGATATGATTACGATTCCTTTTACAGGAGCACTCAAGGATGTTTTCGCTGCCGTGATTGCGAGCTCAGAGTAGAAAAAAAGAAAAAATAGCCACAAAAGAACACAAAGAAACACAAAAGAAGAAGCAAGGAGTGAAGGGTAAAAGGTGGTTGGCGTCAGTTTGCATTCACTTTTGATTAATATTATTCTTTCAAAATTTGATATGTTATACTAAGCAATTTTTTAAACCCATTGCTGAAGGCAAGAAAATCAACTCGTTATCCTTTACTTGTCAGTCGCTAAGTCACGTACCAAAAAAAATAAAATGGATTTTCAAAAACGAGTCACTTTTGAACAAGCTCTACCTATAATACAAAGACTGAGAGAACTCTCCCAGACCATTGCCACAGCAGAGTCGTGTACGGGTGGTTTGCTGGCGCATTGTTTAACTAATGTGCCTGGCGCCTCGCAGGTTTTTAAGGTGGGTCTGGTGACTTATTCTAATGAATCAAAGTCACGGCTCTTGGGGATTCCTCAAGAGATTATTGAGGAGTATGGTGCTGTAAGTGCTGAAGTCGCTCAACGAATGGCCGAAGGGGTTTCTCAAAGAGGAGGAGTGACTTTTGGCTTAGCCACTACGGGATTTGCCGGCCCTGAGGGAGGAAGTGTGGATAAACCGGTGGGGACTGTTTTTTTAGCAATTGCTCAAGAAGGAAAGAAGACAGAAGTTTGGCGTGAGTTTTTTTCAGGCGATCGTTTGGATTTTAAGGAGAAAACAGTGGAGGCCTTGCTTGAACGATTGCAAGACGTAATTAGCCACAAAAGAGCACAAAAAAACACGAAAAACGACTAAAAAAGTTACTCATGAATTACTTCATTACGTCCACTGACACAAACGCTGGCAAAACCTACGCTACTGCTTTACTGACACGAAGTCTTCGTAAGGCTGGATGGAATACCGTAGCGATGAAGCCCCTTTCTTGTGGAGGACTTGATGATTCAGAAACTTTGCGAGCTGCCGCTGATAACGAGCTCTCTTTGGAAGAAGTAACTCCTGTCTCTTACAAGGCAGCATTAGGTCCGCTTGATGCAGCACCACTGGAGGGTAAACAATTTTCTTGTGAAGAAATCATCCCTACTTTTCAACACCTCAGGAAAAAATATTCTTCATTGCTCGTTGAAGGCATTGGAGGTTGGTTAGTTCCCCTCTCCCCTAAAGAATCTCTACCTGACCTCGTCCAAGCTATGGGGCTTCCCGTTCTTCTCGTTGTGCGTAATCGCCTAGGAGCCCTTAATCACACTCTGCTAACTTTGGAATCAATTCAACACCATGGAATGACTTGTGATGGTATTCTCCTTAACCACCATCCTGAAGATCAAGATGATTTAGCGATAGAAGGAAACCGACGCTTCCTTCAAAAACTAGCTATCAAATTACAACTGCCTTTTTTCCTAGAGATCTACCCTAAGCAGGTAACTATCGATGTTTCTCAATTTATTCAAACTAAACCGTCACCTTTATTTCAGTCGTCGCGCAGCGAGGACTGAACGGTTCTTCATGGAAGAATTTTAAATCCACGAAAGGAAGGATGAGTGTCGTCGGTAAGAATATTTTTCTGTTCTGATTGAAGATGGCTGCCAAGATGGCTTTCGCGGATGGCGGTCAGAAAATCTTCTACTTCGGAGAGATCACCTTGAACAAGAAGTTCGACGCGTCCATCAGGAAGGTTCTTAACACCGCCTGTAACGTCGTAGCCTCGTGCCAAAGCCAACACGGAAGCTCGAAAGCCAACGCCTTGAACTTTTCCTTCATAATAGATATGATAAGTTTTCATGTAACAGGAAAAAGGAAGAGAATAGCCACAAAAGAACACAAAGAAACACAAAAGAAAAAGTAAAGAGTGAAAGTAACCGTTCTACCCTTCTTCCGAGGTGAGTTCTTAACTATAGGCTCAAGGCTAACTACCAACGTGTCGTTGGTAGTTGAAAGATAGAAGATAGGAGTTGGAAGATGGAAGTCGAGGTCACAAAGTGACCAAAAATTAACTTTAACTTTAACTTATAACTTAAACTAACTATTAGGCCTATTGGCCGAATAAGTACGATCAACGTATGCAACCTCTAGCCTCTAGCCTCCAGCCTCTAGCCTCTATTCGGCCTGTTAACCGAATAGTTACGGAGGAGGCGACAGAACGGTTAAGTGACTATTGTTATGAGTTGCCTCCGGAGCTTATTGCCAATCGTCCTTCTCTTCATCGTGAAGGAGCTCGAATGTTGGTGCTCCATCGAAAGAGTGGGCAGATAGAGCATCGTCTTTTTAAAGATCTTCCCGATTATCTAACGCCTCATGATCTTTTGGTGCTGAATGATTCTAAGGTTATCCCTGCGCGTCTTTACGATAGTTCAGGACGTATAGAGGTCTTATTAATTCAACAGCGCGACGATACTCACTGGGTTGCTATGGTCAAACCGGGGCGCAAGATGCGTGTTGGGAGTGTTATTTTCTTAGGGGATGCTGAGGTTACAGTTCTGGAAATTTTTTCTGATGGGACACGATTATTGGAATTT
>DATEBV010000083.1:0-3292 GCA_035287205.1 Chthoniobacterales bacterium
ATTTATTACACTGCCTTCGATTTCCTGGAAACTGCAGCCTTGAGCCTCAACTTCCATCTTCCATCTGCTATCTTCCATCTCCTGCCGCTGCAGCGGCATCTCCAGCCTATAGCCTTCAGCCTTTAGCCTATCTTCATCCTGCGCAAGAAGAAGACTACTACCTCCATTAAGTAACAATATCGAAGAAAGTAAAATTTGAGGCAACAATTTCATAAAAAGAAAGTTTGGGAGTATGTTTGATTTGGTATAACTAGCAATGTAGTCCAATCAGAAAGAAATTCACCACAAAGATCACAAAGCCGCTAAAGCGGCACACAAAGAACACAAATAAAATTTTTTATAAAAATTTTAAAGGTTTGAAAATTACAAACAACAGATAAAATTGAAAGTTCGAAAAGTTATAATTGCAGAAAATTGAAAGAAGATTTTCTGCTTCTAGTACTTAGAATTTTTTTATAAAAAAATTCTTTTTGTGTTCTCTCTGTAATTTTTGTGCTTTTTGTGGTGAATTCTTTTTTGAGATGTTGGTAGTTACGATTTGGTTAAAAAATCAAGTATGCGTTATCTATTTTTTCTTACTTTTCTTTCCCTTTGCTGATGATTTTTGTTCTTGTTCTGTTGCCTTAGAATCTGTCGTCAAGGTCGCTGAGGCTGATGAAGAACAAGAAGTCGGTGATGCGGCAATGCTATTTTCAGTTGAAGGTAAATTTGAAGACTGATTATTAAATTCAGATAATGAAGAAGAACTTACGTTCGTTGTGGCGCTAATAGTTTGTACATTATATGCCTGGCGCTTAGCTTCAGCAGCATTTTTAGCCTCAATCACTATGGTTTCATAACGTCGAGCCTCGGCCAACTTATCTTTTGCTGAAGCTCTATGTTGAGACCTGTTTCTTTTACTAGCATTAACATTATTAGCACATTCTGTATCACGAGTAGCATCCAATTTATATTTGATAATCTCTTCTGCGGACTCAGCAGCTCTAGTCCAATCAATAGCTTCTTCTTTTGTAGCAGCAGTTGCTGCATTAGTCCAATAAAGAGAAGCTGTCTCTAAATTTTGAGCAATTTTAGGCTGTTCTTTTACACTTGCTAAACAACTTGAAGCACGGTCCCAACGATATGCCATGTTATGCCAATCACTTTCTTGAGAATTAATGGATTCAGTTATAAACTCTAAAGCCTTCCCCCCTTGAGCCCAATAAAAGGCCGCTTTCTCTGCTGCTTCTGCCGCTTTAGTCCATCGATGAACGCTCTGATTTTTTCCTTCTGCAGCCTCTTCCCAATACTCAGCAGCATTATTCCAAGAACCTGCTGCCTCATTCCAAGGATTATCATTCTCATCATAGGAATTCATTAAATCACTATTCTGAGTCTTTGGTCGCGGTGTAACTTTTGCTGCTTGAGTCCAGCAACGAACAGCCTCTCCTGCTGTCTGTGCTGCTTTTTTCCAGCGTTCCGAAACTTGTGGTTTTCTCTCGCTTGCCGCTTTTAACCAATAGTTAATAACATTCTCTGCAGTCCGCTGAGCTAGATCAATAATATTGCCATCCTTATCACTATCTTCATAATAATTAGAACACATATCATAACGCTCTAGGATATTAATATGCTTTCGAGTATGAGGAGTATTTTTTCGGCCAAAATCATCAGACTCCATAAAGTCAATCAAGTCATGAACAACTGCTTTCACTCCTTCTGCTGCTTGAGCCCAATGACAAGCAACAACTTTATTTTTAGCTGCAGTCGCTTTTACTGCTTCTACTTGGCACTCAGTACTCCGATGCATAAAACCTGCAGTCTCTTTCCAAAATGCTGATACTTTTTCCACGTACCTATCTTCTTCCTCAAACTCTTTAGCCTGTGTAATTGTAGGACTCTTTGGATCTCTTTCATCATATTTCTCCCAAGCACGTTTTCTTTCAGCATTTGCCTTGACAATAATAGCATTCCTCTCTGACACATTCCAACGCTGAGTTCCGGCAAGAACCTCTACTGCCTTGAGCCAGTAATGAGCCTCTTCTACATTTCCCGATTGAGTTGCTTGAGCACTCTGAGCTCTATAATCTACAACTTGCTGGGCTCGACAAGCAGCTACCGTCCATGAATCTGCCAGTCCTGTATTTTGAGTCATTGTGAGAACATCAATAACCCGGTTCCAATAATCAGCCACCTCAAGATGCCCTGCCTGAGCAGTCTGTAAAGCATTCTTTCTATATTCAATAGCTTTTTGAACACAACGCTTCATGTCTTCCCAAGAGGTTGACGATCTACTTGTTAAACAATCATCTGACAAAGATCTTTGCACCTTCGTCCAATGCTCTATAGCATCCTTATTGTCAGTTCGATAAGCCTTAGAGAGCTCTTCTTGAATTTTTTCTTTTTCAAAATTTTGTTTCTCTGCCTCCACAAGTTTTTGAGCAAGAGCCTCTGCTGTTTTACTCCAACAGGCCACAGCATCCCAATCTCCAACTTGAGTAGACTTTGCCGCCTCTGCCCATGAGTTTCCTAAAGATTTATTTTGTGTTTCTGCGCAGGCATTTGCTGCTTTTTCCCAGTAGCCCACCGCCTCCCTATTTCCAGATTGAGAAGCCCCTATACTCTCTGCTCTATACTCGAAAGCCATCTGAATACAACTCACAATATTTTTCCATTCATAATCCGAATAACGATTAATCTTCTTAGCGCTGCGGCCATGTTGTCTTTTGGTTAGCGCTTCCGCTGTCTTCGTCCAATACTCAACCTCATCCCGATTGCCCGCTTGAGTTGCCCTAGCAACCTCTGCCCATGACTTTTCTACAGAGTACCATGGTTCAGTACATGCCGTTGCCGCCTTAGCCCAGCAAGCAGCTAACTCGCTATTTCCAACGTGAGCAGATTCTGCACTCTCCTTCTGATACTCCAAGACAGTTTCAATTCTCTTCTTCCACAAATCTACTAAACCTTCTGCCTGTTTGTATGACTCCTTTATGATAAGAGCTTCTACAGCTTTCTCCCAACAACAAGCCACTACTACATTTCCCTCCAGAGAAGCATTAGTAGCCTCCCTTCTATATTCAATAGCTTTTTGAACACGACTCTCCACTCCTTTCCAAGATGAAAAATAGTAATTTTCTGAGTGAAATTCAGCAGCTTCTCGCCAACATCTGATAGCATCTCTGTCTTCAACTTGAATAGCTTGAGCAGCGGCTCTCCATAATTTTGCTACAGATTCTTGTGAGTTAATAAAAGCACCTGCCGCCTTGTTCCAGCAATCTGCTAGCTCCTCTGAACCTTCTTGAAAAGCCTTCTT
>DATEBV010000084.1:0-5646 GCA_035287205.1 Chthoniobacterales bacterium
AAAAAAAAGCAAAATATTTTAAATATCTTGCTTTTTATAAGAAAGTTATGGAAAATTATTGGAATTTGGAACCCCGAAGATCCGTTGAAAACTAAAATTAATAAGTGTATGAAATCAAAGAATGATTAGATCTTTAGTAATTAGCATTCTTTTTCTGCCATCCCTGTTAATTTTCTGCAAATTTTTCTACCAATTTCTCTCATCTCTTCAAGCGTTGGTGTCCGTCCTGGCATACGAAATGCTTCAGTTAATTGATCTGAACGAAGTACCTCACCTTGCTTCCAAACCAGCGATTCTTTAGCCCAAGGTCCCACACGCAAAGGATCACTCCATCGGTGAATAGCCAATGTTCGCGATGGTTGTATGGCAACTGCCAGATGCATTGGTCCACTATCAGAACTGACAATAAATGCCGCTCGACGCAAGAGACCAATTAGTTCGAGCAGACTTGTTTTCCCACTCCAATCAGAGACGTTAGAAGGAAGATTTTTCATAGACTCTCCTTTCCCAACAAGGACTAGAGGCATCGTTCCTAACTCCTCTGCAAAAGCGGCCACTTGCTCTTTCGTTAAATTCTTGCCCTCACCTCGAGCGTAGGGATGGATAACGATAAATGGTTCTTGAATAGACTGTTTCCCAAAATCTACTTCTGCTGCGAATTGCTTCGTCGCGCCGGTGTTGGGGCGGATAGTTTCATCCCCATCTACTACGACTTGTGGAAGACCCGATGAATGCTGCGTTGGACTTGAATTTGGACTTAGACAGTATGAAACATACAGCCCTGCATCAAAATCCTTCGTCCGCCTTGCCTCATCGGTCTCCACTGCGTCTCGTAACGATGGTGATGAAATATCCGCTCCTGAAGCATCGAGTAGCTCCTGTACACTCAACTTCTGTGCGCCGTCGACTCCTTGCACTTCATCAGCACAAGCGATTTTTGAAAGCAGTCTAATAGAAAAACCGTGCGGCAACTTTCCCTCCGGGAGATAAAATTCTGGAGTTTGATGAGGTACACCTAAAAGATCGAGAACAGAAAGATAACGCTTTACAGCATGATCATTACTATTAACAGAGACTGTGGCTGAGTAAAACAAAGATGCCCCTTCGCGAGCATCACTAAGCCCTAATACCTTTGAAGCCCCTGAAAGACGAGCCATGAGCGCACTCCGAAGGAGTCCTTGCAGATCAATTGCAAGATCAGGTCGCCACTCACGTAATGTTCGAGCCCAAAGAAGAGAACGCCCCCAACCAAAAATACCTCTAAAATTTTCGCGAGGAAAAAGTATCACTTGAGAAACTGCAGCGTTCCCTTCTACGAGTTCACTCCATGCAGGATGAATCAGCCAGCGAATTTCAGCATGAGGCCAATGCTGATGAAGAGCCGCAACAACGGGAAGCGCATGAATAACATCTCCCATGGAACTTGGTTTGACCAAGAGAATACGACGAGGAGAAGAAGGTTTCATGAAAAAAAACTAAAAGAAATAGCCACAAAAAATATGATGAAGAAAAAAAGAATAGCCACAAAAGAACACAAAAGAACACAAAAGAAAAAAACTGTTAGGACCTGTTTTCACAGAGACCTTCAGCTATGATAGACTTCGTCACTTCAGTGTCGGAGCGAACAGTTTTACCCTCATCTACTACGACTTGTAAAAACCGCGTTGAATACTGCATTGAACTTGAATTTGAATCCTTCTCTCAGAATAATTCATTGCCTATAGCCCTTCGTCCGCCTTGCCTTATCACTTTCTACTGCATCTTGTGACGATGATCATGAAATATTCACTCCTAAGTCCTTCAAGTATGCTCGACACATTCCTAGCTCCGCACTCGGAGACTCCTTGGCCCTCATCAGCATCAGCGACTTTGAAAATAGGTTCTTACTTTTTTGTGTTTTTTTGTGCTCTTTTGTGGCTATTCCTCTTTTCTTCCAGAATTTTTATTTTAGCTAGGAGCATTGGCATACGTTGCTCTTTTCCCTCTTGGTAAAGAGCCATGAGGCGATCATAGCCCTCTTGTTCTCGTCCTGGACATTCGGTTAATTCATAAGCAGCAAAGCGGTGCAGATACGGTGCTGCTCCAGGCAATGCTGCCGCTTGATCAAAAGCCTCAGCAGCTCCCAAGTGATCTTCAAGTTTATCCCTCAATAGCAGGCCTAAATGTTCATAGAGCAAGGAACTCCCTGGATTCTTGCTAATTCCTTCTTCAAGAAAAGCTCGACCACGTTGGATATAATAATGCTCTCTCTCTTGTCGATGCGCTTCATTAGAATCTTTTAAAACCGCAGCGCTCGCATTCCATGCCATCTGCCAAGCCGCCTGATCAGCATAAAGAATCTGATGCGGTTGCAACCAAATGACAACTTCCATCAGCTTTGCCATCTCATCCCATTCCTTCTTCTCCCATAATGTAAAAATTTTTTCCCAAAGCCATGCAGCGAGGGAGGCTCGGCAACTATCCAAAGCATAATCAATCTCTGAAAATCCTACTCCTTCCTTCCACTCATAACCTAGAAAAACCTCATTCGCATGAGTGGATGGCTCTGCTTGAGCACCAGCTTCTTTACTCCAAAAAAAAGCCCATGTACTCCAAATAAATAGTAATAGAATTAAAAATTTACGCGCAGCACGTAGAATACGAGGCAATCTCACCGTTATTCCCAATATTGAATCTCTCTATATTTATCCCTTTCATCCCTGTTAATTTCTTCTTCTTTCATCCCTGTTTAAGTTTGACACTGGAGCAGCAACACGAAAGGTAATAGCACTGCTCTTTACATCAACAGAAGCCGGGTAAGAACTGACCCCATAAAACATTCCAGACTGAACAATAAATGCACTCAAGGTATTACTATGAAGTAAAATATCAATTGTGGCACTCCATCTCAGCATAGTGAATATAATGCCGTTATCGGACATAATATCTCCTGAAATTTTATTCCACTGATCGTATGTAGGGATAAACCATTTTGCTTCTTTTGTATTAAGAGTAAAACTACTATTTTGAGTAGCTGTAGCTCCATCTAAAGTATAAGCACCTCGTTCTGTCGTCGTTTTATCTTGGTTACCAACAGACTGACCATTGTGAAGCCAATTGCAAAAACGCAAAGCACAATAAAGATCGACAAAGCTAATAGGAGTTAACCCATTATTGGAAGTTGACCTATAAGTGTAATGCCCAGGAGAACCACTACGAGTAATCATATAGGAATAATAAGGATCCCAAGCTGAAACACATTCCATCCTTTCATCATAAAGATGATAAGTGTCTGTAGCAGCTACAGCATTAAGAAAAGCCGTATACTGCTCTACCGTGACATCATTTTTTCCTATCCAATAACTAACCAGTTGGTTCTTTGTCAACCAGCTGGATTCTTCATAGATAGGCACCAGAGGAATCTCGATCAGAGGAGAACTCACATTAGCAGGTTGTTCCACAATAGCTTGAGACACTTCAGAAGCAACTACATCCGCCGCTTTTATCAAACCTCCAAAAGTGAAAAACGTTACAACACAGAAAAAAGACGTTAAGGAATTGATTGGTTTCATACATCACTAATATATCATAGAACTGCCATATTAGCAAATAGAATGTAAGCATTCCTACCTTCAAAAGAGGGGGATCTAAACGGTTACCACTCCTTACTTGTAAACATTTGGTTAGCCCATCTATAGAATGTGCTCCAATCTATCATCGGAGCACTCTCTCAAATTTTAACCAGCATATCTATTAACGTTAAGTCCTTATCATTAAGATTTTATACTCTATTCGGTCCTATTGGCCGAATAGTTACCTTTACTTCTTCTTTCGTGTTCTTTTGTGGTTAATTTCTGCTCTTCTCACTGGCTAAATCCCATTTGTTAGTCATGTAATGCTAACTGAGTAAATTGCGCCTCAGGGAAACTCTTGACCCTTGACCCTTTACTCTTTACTTCTTCGTGTTCTTTCGTGGTTAGTGTCTTAAAAACTCGTTTGCCACTGGAGCTGCTACACGAAAACCCAAGATACGATCTTTCGTATTAGCAAAAATAGATAACCCATAAGATCCAAACAACGTTCTCTTTTGAATAGAATAAGCACGCCACGTGCTACTTAAAAAGTATAATGGAGAAATAATCGTATCACTCCAAAGGCTCATGTTATCTCCTAAAACATCAAGAGAAACCTGTAACCATTGGTCTAATGTCGGAATAAACCATTTCGCTCCATTCTCATTCATCGTAAAAAAACCAGAGTGAGTTGCTGTTGCACCATCTAAAATATAGGCACCTCGCTCTGTTGTTGTCTCATCTTGGTTACCAATAGGCTGACCATTCTGAAGCCAATTACAAAATCGTAGAGCACAATAGAGATCAACAAACGTAATAGAAGTTAAAGGAGTATCATATGTTGCTGCATAGGTATAATGACCAGAAATACCACTTCGAATAATTTTATAATCCTTTGCAAGGCAACTCATTCTTTGATCATAAAGCTGATACGCATCGGTAGCAGCCACCGCATTAAGAAACCTCGTATACTGTTCTACTGTCACATTATTTTTCGCTATCCAATAACTGATATGTTTGTCTATATTTGACACACCCCACTCTGGTCCACAATAGACAGGCACCAGAGGAATCTTTTCCTCTGATGATACTTCAACCTGTGCATTAACAAAACTGCCAGAGCTTAGAAAAATAAGAGCAAATAAAAATGAAAAGATGTGTTGAGGAGTAAATTTCATGGACTTGCAAATATACCATAGAAACTGGTTTTTGCAAATTCCATAAGCAATACCTTTAAAAAGAAGAAAATAGCCACAAAAAAACGTCCAGAAAAGTGAAGAGTAAAGAGTAAAGGGTAAAGAGTTTCCCTGAGGCGTAATTTACTCAGTCAAGATTACATGACTAGCGATTGTGATCTAGCCAGCGAGAAAAGCAGAAATTAATCACAATACCACTGCTCGGGAGGGCGTGGGATAGATTACGAAGAGCATTGTAGCGCATTGCTCAAGTCGTCCTTAAGGGCGAGCCAAGCAGGTGCAAGCGAGTCAAAAGAGCACAAAAAGAGAAGGGGTCCAACTCATTCTAAGAGAATGGCTAAAAAATAGGATTCAGGCTTCGCAATATTGACAAAAAAATAAAACCGTCATATTAAATTCTGAGAACTTTACACTCTCAATGACTCTAAAAATAGAAGTTCCCATTTGTTAATATTCGAGAGCCTGACCCCTATTTTTCGGTCGAGCCACCGCCAGGATCTCACTTATTTTTTGCTATCTACTCTAAATCAATTACTAATTCATAAAAGGTAACTTGATATTTGAACCACCCCAATTCAGGAAGAAGAGCCAAATTACTATTGAAAATTTATGCTATGGCACCAAAATGCGGAAATACCGGGACCGACCCCTTTCTCGTAGCAACTAACTCTATATTGAGACGTTTTCCAAGCGCTGAAGCTGTTTTAGCAAGAGTACGCAAGGAAACAGAATAATTTCTTTCATCAAGGAGGCGATTGACAGCCGCACGACTTGTTTTCATTTCCTTTGCAAGATCAGCTACTGACTTATTGCATTCTGCCAATGAATCAGCAACTTGAGCAGCAATAATACGTTTTACAGCAAGAGCACAAACATCTTCGTAAATACCTTCATCTTTC
>DATEBV010000085.1:0-4997 GCA_035287205.1 Chthoniobacterales bacterium
TCACGAGCACCTCGTGCTTGAGAAGGTGTCACTAAAAAGAGGTCAGTTTCTGATTCAGAAACTGACCCCTTTTTGCCATCAAACCAAACTAGAAGATTAGCCATCGCGGCAGAGATAACACGACCTTCAACATCAAAGATCAAACCTTCTGAAGCGCCCATTGAACGAGCCGTTTCCAAGGCACGCAGATGATCCCAATAGTTGCCTGTTTTTTCTCCCCACGTTGTAGTTCCAACAGGTTCTTTCAAGGAAACAAGCCTTACTCCTTGCTCTATCTCTTCTCTCGAGGGAAACAGCGTCTCTTCCCAAAAGGCAAAAAGGTTAGGAGCAACGATAGGTGAAGCTACTGCTCCTTCTCCTGTTGTAAGGTAGAGCCTTAAGAGACCTTCTCCTGGAGGAGCTAAGTGCAAAAAATTGCACAGCGCTTTCTCACAAGCTTTTGAAATAGGAAATCCGAAATGACCTGCAGTCTTAAAAAGACGATGAACGTGCTCCTTGGCAAAAAGATAATTCCCTCCTCGTGCAGCAACCGTTTCAAAAAGATGCTGCCCATAACGAAAACCACGATCACTTAATGAAACACCGTTATTACAGCGTACGATAACATCTCCATGTAAACACCATTTAAGATTTGAGAGATCACCCTGATGATTCATTGAAGCGTATTCTACAGATGGGTTAACTGAATGTTTACTCTTGATTTCATCCTCTTTTATCTCTTCCATTGCTTTCATCCTTGTAAATTTTCTACAAAAACCACACACCACCAACGATGAGCTTTCTTAATTCTAACGCCTTTACCTTTCTTTACCCACTAGAAGATTATTGGAAAGAAATACGAGCAGAATATGATGCTATGGCATCGAGTTCTGTAAAATGGCAAGAACCTATCCACAACGGAAAATGGGATGTTATTGGATTTCGTTTTCTGGATCAAGATCTACCAGAAAATAAATTAAGAGCACCCATCACTTCTGCCATCTGCGATAGCATTCCTGGTATTCATACCTATGGATTTTCGATCATGAAACCAGGATGTGAAATCCACCCTCATGTTGGCTATAGCAACAAGGTCTTAAGAGGACACCTTGGATTATATTCCAACCCTCATTCAGCTTTAAAAGTAGGTGAAGATATTCGCGGATGGAAAGAAGGTGAAGTCTTTGTTTTTGATGACACAACACTGCATTCTGCTTGGAATCGAGGAGAGACAACCCGCGTAATTCTTCTTTTTGATTTTGATAAGAGTTAGTAGGAAAAGGAAGAAAATAGCCACAAAAGAACGATCAGAAAAGTGAAGAGTACCGAGTATTTTGTTGTCTTCAGCAATTGGTTTAAAAATAAGTGAAAAAGTCAACTAACAACTATTATTCGGCCTGTTAGCCGAATAATTACCTTCCTCCAAAACGCCGATCGCGTCGCTGATAATCCTCAATAGCTACTAAGAGATCTTCTTTATTAAAATCAGGCCAAAGCTTGGATGTCACATAGATCTCGGTATAACTCAACTGCCAGAGAAGAAAATTGGAGAGACGATGCTCTCCTGAAGTACGAACGAGAAGATCGGGATCAGGCATATCTGCGGTATAAAGATTCTGAGCCACTATTTCTTCAGTAATTGCTTCAGGATCGATTTTTCCACGCACAGCTTGATGAGCTATTGTTTTAACAGCATCAACAATTTCATCCCTGCCTCCATAATTAAGCGCTAGCGTGAGGGTCAGCTTTGTATTGTGAGCAGTCTCAGAAATGGTCTTTTGCAAACGTCGTCGCACTGCTTCAGGAAGTTTTTCAAGACGTCCAATAGCATTAAAACGAACACCATTTCCATTCATCTCTGCAATCTTATTAGTTAAATAATGCTCAAGAAGCACCATGAGCCCTTGTACTTCAATTGCTGGCCTTTTCCAATTTTCTGAAGAAAAGGCATAGAGGGTCAAATATTCAACGCCCACTTCCAAACAAGCATTAAGACACTCTCGCACCGATTGAGATCCTTGCTCATGCCCTTTAATCCTTGGCCAACCTCGCTCCTTAGCCCAGCGTCCATTGCCATCCATAATAATGGCAATATGACGTGGTGGATGAGGACTACCTAAAGCTGGGGTGGTGAAAATCATAGTAATATCCAACTTATAATTAGTTCTACTTTTATGACTACTAACGTTTCTCAAGCAGGAAGAAATTCACCACACCAGACATTCAGTCCTCGCTGCGCAACGACTGAAGTAAAGGTGACCGTTTGATTCGAGCTCAGCTTAATTGAAATTTATCGAAAGCTATTTTTAATTTTTTTAAGAAGGACAACAATAAAACAAAACCCTTGTTTTACTTCAGTCGCTGCGCAGCAGGGACTGAATGCCTAATGTGGTGAATTTCTTCCTGCTTGAACTACGTTGGTAGTTAAGAATAGCTACAAACTCCGAAGAAACCTTTCTATTAAATTCCCATTTGAATTTTGAGAATTGTTATTCCATTGATTTTGATAATTTTGGTTTTGGTTACCTCTGTAATTATTACGATATCGATTATAAGTGTTTTTTGCGTCATTCACTTTTCCAATGACATCTTGAGATTGATTATAAATTGATTTGGCTTGATTTGCTTTTCCTACGATACCATCCCAAAAAGCTGCTTGAACAGAACTTTGCATGAGAATTCCTAAAAAAAGACATAGTAAGAGAGCGTAAGAGATGTTTTTTGTTTTCATAATATAACTACCAACGTCACTTTATTTCTGCGAAATAAAGTGACGTTGATAAACTTGGCAACACTTGCAATCCAGTCATCATTTAAGAGCTTGGAAAACAACTCTACTGCTCTAACAAGTTAGCAAGAGCTGTTTCGTTTAACATGATTCTCTTTTCTACCAAAATTTTTATTTGGTTGCGATAGTTTTTTGTGCTGTGTATAAAATGGAGCTTTCGATTACATGCTAGCCCACTAGTTACTTCATAATTGGTAACTAGAGCCTAAAGCTTCTCAGCTCAGATTCAAAACCCGTTCACTTTCGAACAGGCTCTAATTACCAATTTCTAAAAAACTCTTCTACCGAATTCCCATTTGAGTTTTGATAATTGTAGTTTCTGTTATTTTGATACCTTTGATAATCTTTATAATCTTTAAAATCTTGGTAATCTTGATCTTGATTTCTTCTGTAAGCATTTTGATAGCGATCGTAATTTCTGCGCCTTCTATAACCATCGTTATATCGATTAGTATTTTTTGCGTCATTCACTTTTCCAATGACATCTTGAACTTGATTCGCTTTTCCAGCAATATCATTCAAAAAATCTGCTTGCATAGAACTTTGTATGAGAAGTCCTAAAAAAAGAGAGGCCAAGAGAGTGTGAGAGATGGTTTTTGTTTTCATTATTGTATTATTGTGATTACCAAGGATGCCCCCTTGGTAGGGTTTTTACTAAAATTTCACCCCAAGAGAGATTGAGAAATTCTGACTGACGAGCGTTGGATTACAACACGAAGCATTGTAAAAGAAAAAGGCATCATATTTTTTGGCAAGGTTAACACTAAAACCAAGTCCTGTATACAGTGAATCACGAAGAGCAGTCGTTGTTGTATAATTAAAACCCGCTCCATTAGGAAACGTTGCATTGATCGCATAAGGATTTTGTAAGAACTCATGCTGCCAGCCAAGATTGATTTGAGGAACAACAAGGATCTTTTTATTCATCTGCCAGCTATAAAAACCACGTGTTCCTAAAGTATAGATGAGGCTGTTAGCATTCGCACTAGCTACTGAGAGATCAAGCGATTGAGCCCCTGTTTCCGTAAATGGCTGTAATCCAAAATAGGTATATTGAAGACTGGTAATCGGGCCAAAGGTAAAATTCCCACGTTTAATATCATACCCTGTAGCCAACATGCTATCGAGTTCCCCTGCTGTAGGAGAACTGTTGGCTGTACGACTCAATCCTGGAAACTGGATCCCTCGATTCACTTGATAATTGTGCATATCGCCTCCTAGAATAGCATTTGCAAATAATCCTCCATACCCATAGGTACCAAAGAGTCCAAAACGTGACGCATTGTCACAAACAAAAGTCCCTGCCGTCTGCTTCGACTGAGTCCCTTGGTAGCCTGTATAGAAACCTGTAGCAAATGTTTCATTCCACTTATAATTTGCCCCAAGAGCCACCCCTCCACTCTGAATAGTATATCCTGGAAGCTGATTATTATTATTCACATTGGCAAAGATACCATTGCCATCCATAAAAACTCCCCAATGGTTATCCACTGATGGAGTTAAGATATCTTTTTTACATGCTTTCGGATTCTTATTGTCATCGAGAATCGGTGAATCATTAAATCCGCATTGGCTAAATCCTACTCCTGCCACACGGAGATTTCCAAGACGTTGAATTAAATTATTATTAAGAGCATTAGCCTCATTAAAAGCCATCGTGGAAAAAGTGCTATAAAGCGCGGGCATAATCTGATTGAAAGCATTCGGATATTGTGCTGCCGTAAGATGATCAAGGGCTGTACTGACAACAAGTTCATCTCCACTGGTAGCAGATATAAAGCTATTGAGTGCTTGCGCCACGTTGTACTGATTTTGATTGAGAGCAACTTGCGTATAGCTTGTGGGAGCAACCAATACGTAGAATATACCATCAATAATAATTCCCCTTCCACGAAAGATATCGGAATTAGGTAGTGTAATACTATTGAAACTTCCTGTAAAATTCCCTGCAGAAATTACGGCATATTGGTCACCAAAAACAGGCGTTCCATCAGGAAATTGTATGATCAGAGCGCCATCCAGAAAAGCTGTTCCTCCAACAATAATACGCGGCGGGCTATTCGTAGAACCTGCAAAATATTCAAGTGTACCACTATCACTACTTGTATAATTCGTTAAGACATTCAGTGTTCCTGTAGGAGCGATAATTAATTCGCTGTTGGGAGCAAAAGTAAGATTACCAACAGTAAAATTATTGGTAATTGTATTTGTTCCTGAAACAATATAACTA
>DATEBV010000086.1:0-3348 GCA_035287205.1 Chthoniobacterales bacterium
ATCAGTTGATTCTCTATCACATGTTTCTGATGGTTTAACCGAATATTTACGTGCTAGTTGGGTTTTACCAAGGATAAATTGTTCAATGGCTTCTTCTGATTCTTCCACCATCGCAGGATTCATCATCAGGTGACAATTCAGATCGGGACCTGAATTGTCACAGTTGGCAACGATATTGTCAGAAAGGGTTCTTTCTGCTCCCTCCAGCCTATAGCCTCCAGCCTCCAGCCTATCTTCACTCTGCGCATAGAGGCCAGTAGAAGTTAGGAGGATTAATCCGGCTATGCCGAAAGAGAAAAATGTTTTCATAGTGATGTGAATATTCGACTCAACTAGTACATTAAATAATTTATAATTTCGTATTCCACCAAAAAGGGAGTCAGTCCCGTAATTCATTACTTCGTTAATGAATTAGCTGGTACTGACCCCTTTTTTAGCCAAATTTGATTCGAACTTTTCAGTAGTTTAAGATACTAGTGCCCTCAAAAATACGGACGAGCGACGAAATTTATTTATAGTCGTTTCATCGTATCCTCTTACTATAGAGTTGATGGTTAGGTTATTAGCGTTGAGTGATTAAAGAAGTCAAATTGGGGTTGAATTATTATTGACAAGTTTAAAAGTTGTCAAGGGAAAACAAGTGAAGATTTTATGGGGGGGTAAAAGCAAGGTGTTATTTGAGTTTAGCTGTTGAATGATATTTTATTTTTTTTCAAAAAATCCTCGCCAACATTCTACCTCATAGCTCATCTTACCAGGATGGATTCTATTCATCATAACGGCTTCATACCTTCCGTTGATACCAAGCAAAACTTGGACAATATCCAAGACCCATCAGCAAAGGTCGATGGCAAAGACGGAATGCATACTGTTGCTGTCGTGATACCCTCATCTTCTTCAGCATTTGAGCGGCCAACAATACGTGTCAGGACTGCCCCTGCTTCTTTAGGAGATCATACCATCACACAAGAATCGTATGTGCCGCTAGAGAATTTTAAAACTGCTTTTGCGGCTGATCCTCGTGCAACTCGATTTGTTATTTATCCAGACGGTACAGTTCATGCAGCATCAGAGATGCCTGGTGTTGATGGTGCTGGTATTAAGAAGAGTGAAAATAGATCCTTTAATAAAGCCCTTAGAGCTGCATTAGCACGAGAACTTCCATTAGAGGCTGGTACTTTATTCCCTCCTCAAGAAGTATCAGAAATACTTGGAGGGGTGCCGTTGAGTAGTGAGCGACTCCATCTTATTCGCGCAAGGCTCTGTGAGGGAGATCAACCAATAGTTCTATCATCATCAGAACCTGCTCAGACCATCAGTAGTAATAATACGAAGCCCTTAGAGTCACAATCGATGGGAGCCAAATTCTTAGAGGTGATGCATCTTGGGCATCTTAAGGATCCTGATCCTAAGAAAAAAGAGTATGAGAAACGGTGCTATGAGATGTTGCAAGAAGCAAAGCGAATACACCCGCAATTTGAAAAGTTTGCAGATCAATGGCTACAAGCTTCTCCTAAAAAGATAGTGGCACTCCTTCATGAAATTGATGCCACTGATGCAAGACCGGAAGAAAAAAAAGCTGTAAAAACAAAACTCTTCTTAGCTAAGCAACTCAATAATGCTACTCAGGCTCTCAATACTGCTGTTGCTCATAGAAATCGATTTGCTCTCGCGCTTGAAGCAGCAAGGCCCAATAGCGATGACACTAAGCAAGAAGAGCGTGATAGATCTCTTCGGTTGAGTTTTTATGCTAGCAAGATTGATTCCGTTAATAAAACGATCGCTCAATTAGAAAATGCCGCTCAATCCATCATGGAATCTGCTGAACGGAGCATTGATTATTCAGAACGTATGAGTAGTGCTTTTGAAAGTTCCAACCCTAATCATAACTATGGCATGACCGATGAGATTGATGCCTTGATCCAGGCACTTTCACTAGAAGATATGTCTATGGATTCCAATGTTCATTTTGTGGAAGTGATCAGACAACGAGATCTTCTTGCTGATATTGATGATGCACAAGCGGGTGAGCTGGCGACACGCTACACCCAAGAAGCTAGAGCTGATCTTTCTGCTGCTGCACGTTTTTCTCAAGCAGCGACATTATTTTCTCAAGCAGCGACCTATTATACACAGGAAGCAGAAGCACCAGTAATAGAGAACGATGCTCTTTCTTTCAGATCATTATGGCACGATGCTGCTCTTTCTGCTTTTCGAGGAGCAGCAGCAATCAGCAACAATCGTCCAGAGATTGCTACGTATTATACGAAAGCATCCTCTTATTATAAAAATGCCGTGACAGCAAAAGAGGCCGGTAATACTGCCTTAACAAAACTATTGAGGTATGCTGCTGGTACTTCTGTTCAAATAGCAGAAGCTGCCAACAATAATCAACGAGAGCTCTCTGCACAGTATAGTGAAACAGTCCTCTATTTTGAAAATGCGATTCAAGCGGTAGAACAAAATAAGCCTCATGTAACACTCCTATGGGACAATGCAGGTGAAGCTTCTCTTCGAGGAATAGAAGCAAGTGTCAATAATCAAACTGAAGTTGCTGAATTCTATAGGAATGCAGTTGCTTGTTATAAAAATGGAGCAACAGCTGCTGTGAACAATGAGGAAGTTTTTACAGAGTTATGGCGTAGGGCAGGCGCTGCTTTTTTTCTAGCAGCAGAAGCAGCAGCTAACAATCATCCAGAAGTTACAGCGCGATATACTGACGCAGCATTTTGTTTTAAGAATGTCATAGAAATTACCAACGCAGCAGATCTTTCAGAAGAAAAGAAGAAAACTATAAGTGATCTTTGGTACAATGCGGGCGTGTCTGCGGTCCGGGCGGCAAATGGTATTGTGAATACTCAACAAGAAGCTGCTTCTCGCTATACAGAAGCTTCTTCGTATTATAAATCGGCAGCAGAGGCAACAGCAGAGGGAAAGGATGATTTAGCACTCTCTTTTCAAAAAGCAGCGATTTCTTTTTTGCAAGCAGCAGAAGCAAAAGAGGTTCATATTTGAATACAGACCTGGCTGAAGAATACATCAATAGCATCACCAATGGACAGGCCAAGTGTAGAGAAGATTTCTTCAGCAACTTTTTTTCTTTCAGAATTAACACGGGCTCGAAGAATGGCGGTTTTACTCATAGCACAAATGGTACACTTTTGTGTTCTTTTAGGGAAGTAAATAAAATGTCGCTTTGTTTCTCAGCAGGGCTAATTCACCGAAATGCATAAACATGGATGAAAGAGGATGAAAGAAGAAGAATATTAACAGGGATGGAAGGGATGGAAGGGATAAATACAGAGAGAAGCTGATTAATGAAAAAAGTTTTTGTGAAGTGCTTTGGCG
>DATEBV010000087.1:0-8886 GCA_035287205.1 Chthoniobacterales bacterium
TTAAAGAATGGCACTGTGAATAACTTTGGCTTTTTGAGTGCTTTTTTGATAAAAAAGCACTACTACTATGGGAGGGCTGCTACGAAAAAAATCCTTTTTTTCCAATTTTTGAAAAATCACTTCACTTCCGGACAGGCTCTACATAGCATCAGAAAATATCATAAGGCTAACAAAGCAAATAGAAGAAACAAAGCAAATATCTAGGGAAAAACGTGCTAAAGGACTTGGCTATGGAATTGATCTTTGGGATGACATTACGACTAAATTAGAGCAAGCTCGAGACAATTGGAATAAATTTAGTAAATTAGTCAATGAAGGAAAAATGGAAAGAGCTGCCCTCTGGAAAAAAGCAGCAGAGGAATCAGAAGCATCAGCAGAAGGGATAAGAGCGTCTCTTCAAGCTTTTATTTCAGGTGAGAGGAGGTTCGATTGGAAAGAGGTAAGAGGTATTTACTCTTTATCAGATATCTCTACCTGGTTATTAAAGTCGGAAGAAGCCTTAGAGAAAGCAGAGGAGCCTAATCAAATACAGAGTAAAGAAGGAGATTTCTGGAGAGAGATAGCAAATCAATATAAAATTGCAGCTGATTATGCAAAAAAGGGTTCAGAAGTTGATGATATAAGAAAAGAACAGGCATCTCTTTATTGGCGTAGGACAGGAAGTTCTCTACATTCTAGTGTTGACTATCAAATAAAAGTCAGTGAGGCATTAGCAGTTGGTAAAGAGAATTTAGCAGGAGGCTATAAAAAAGCTGTAGAAATATCAAGGCAAGCTGTACATCAGTTTGAAAAAGCAGCTAAGACTTGTGTTAACAACATGTTGGACTTTAGTCGCTATAGTTGGCATAAGGCAGGCGAGTCTCTCCAAGCGGAAGCAGACTACGAAGCAAAAGCAAGTGAAGCAGAAGATGTAGGAAAAGCGAGCCTAGCAGCAAATTGTAGAGAGATAGTAGTAACATTAGAACGTGCTGCTGATCTGTATCAACAAGCAGCACAGGGCCGCTATCCAGAAAGAAGAGATAAGTGGGATAGTTGGTATCGGGAAGGTACGTCGCTTCAAATGAAGGCAAAATATCAAGTAAAAGCATATGAAATAGAAGAGGTAGGAGAAGAGACACTAGCAGCAGGATATAGAGAGATAGTCGCGATATTACAATATGCTGCTGATCAGTACGCAGAAGCAGCACTGTCCTTTGCTGAAAAAAAAGAGAGTGAGGGTGATAGCTATTATTTCCTAGGAGAGTATCTCCAATTGAAGGCAAGGCATCAGGTAGAAGATATGATATTACAATATGCTGCTGATCACTACGGAGAAACAGCACAGTCTTTTGCTGAAAAAAAAGAGTGTGAGGGTAATGGCTATTATTTCCTAGGAGAGAAATCAGAAAAAAGGATCATCAGAACAAACACAAGAGTTCTTTCAAAACTTGCTCATGCTGATAGCGAACAAGAAATTAAAAGTATGCAGAACTTGAATGTGCAGAAGTACTCTAACTCAACAAAAAGCATTGCGCTCTCAATATATTGCGATAAATGGCTTACAGAGACAATATCTTCTGAAGGATCAATTAAAATCCTATCAGATTATGTTAGGGATGTTGTCAAACGCGGGGCAGATCATAAAGTCGTTAGAGAGTTTGAAGATTATTGGAATGATGTTAGAGAGGCTCATGAATTAGGAGATAATTCTCTAGCGCTTGCTTGGATTCAAGTAGCTGAAGGTATTCAACAAGCTATTGAAGATAGTATTCAACAGGCTATTGAAGATAGTATTCAACAGGCTGAGGCCCTTAAGAATGAAGAATTAGCAGGCTTTTGGATAGCGACTGATAAATCATTGTCCACTGCTTGGAGCAATACTGTTCAGGCAATGCAAAAAATAGCTGAATACAGGAATCAATATATTGAAGCATCTCTATTTTCTCAAACGCCAGAAATGAAAAGAGAACAGAAAAAGATAATAGAAGGATTACAATCTACTGCTGACTATTTAAGAAAAGCTGCAGAAGCACGTGCCTCAAAAAACGAACAAAAATACGACTGTTTCAAAAATGCTGCTCATTGTATGAAGGAAATCGTTAAAATCCTTGAAAAGTTGATCGATAGAGCTGTAGAAAAACAACCTGAGGTATCAATATCTTGGAGAAAAGCTCTCCATCAATATCAAGAATCTGCCGAGTGTTATTGCAAAGCTACATCGAGTGTAAATCCTACTTGCTATGAAAGTCTTAAACGGGAAGGTGATTCTACTCAGTATTGTGCTCAACTATTAGAAGGAGTTTCTATCGCATTGGAGAAAGCTACTCAAGCAAAGGAAGCAAATAAGGAGGAACTTGCCATCCTTTGGCTTGAAACTGCCAAGCAATATGAGAAATCTATCGAGTATCATCCGCAGGAAGTAAATATGGAACTAAACAGGAGTATTACTGACTACGATCACGTTTTTAAAGTAATAGGGGTACGAACTAAGGCTAGCGCGCAACGATTAGAAGAAGCCTCCATCACATTGGAGAAAGCAATTCAAGCCAGGGAAGCAAACCAGGAAGAGGTCGCTGCTCTGTGGTTTGAAACAAGCAAGAAGAATCAAGAATCTGCTGAGAATTATCGTAAAGCAATAGAAGCTAAACTAAGTGGAAATACTGCTGATGGAAGGCAGTGGGAGGGGCTGGCGACCAGTGCTCATTGTAGTGCTGATAAACTAAGGGAGAAGGCAGAGAGAGAGCAGGAATTTGCAAATAGGAATCGGAGAAAATAGATTTATTTCTAGAAATTCCCTCACATTATTTTTAAACCATGAAAAATCCATCTCTTTGCTTCCTAGTGAAAATTTTTACACTACTCACATTTCTTCACTCTGTGACTGTCTTTGCCATGGATCCGCAAGAGGCAAAAGGGATCATTGGAGACATAGAACAGTTCTGTAGTGATGAAGTTCATCAGACGGCAAGTAGTAGGTTACAAAAAGAAAACGAAGAAACTAGTTCGGCTTGGGCAAGTAGTTCTGCACATTCCAGTGCAGACTATCTAACTAAAGCAAGTGAAGTAGAAGAATTAGGCATAACAACTCTTGCAACTGGCTACAGAGGAGCTGCTTCATTATTACAAGATGCTGCAGATCAGTATCAATTGGCAGCTTTAGCCCATGCTCAAGGGGAAAGAGTTGAGGGAGAATACAGGAGGTCTTCGGGTAAGTCCCTCCAAGCTACAGCAACCTACAAAGCAAAAGCCTATGAAGTAGAAGAAGCCGGAGAAAGAACCCTTAGCATGGACTATAAGGAGCTCGCTGCAATATCACAACGTGCCGCCGATCATTTTCAACGAGCAGCTGAAGCTCAAGCTGAAGGGAAGGTAACTGAGGCTGAGCATTGGAATCTTTCAGGCAAGTCTCGCCAATCCCAGGCCAATTACCAAGAAAAAGCAATTGAAGCAAGAGAAATCGCTGAAACAACTCTAGCAGTGAGCTATAAAGAGGCTGCTGCAATATCCCGAGAGGCATCAGAGAGTCATGCACAATCAGTCCAAATTAGAGGTGAAGGAAAAGAAAATGCAGGTATTAGTTGGGGTTTGGAAGGCATATCTCTCCAAGCTAGGGCAGATTATCAAATAAAAGCATATGAAGCCCAAGAAGCTGGAAAAACAACTCTTGCTGCTGACTATAGGGAGATTGCTGCAATATCACAATATGCCGCAGAACGCTTTAAACGATCAGCTCAGGCCTATACAGAATCAACTCTGGGCTATGTGGGATTAAAAAAGCAGCAAGGGGATAGCTTACGTTCTGAAGGTTGCTCCCTTCAAACCAAAGCAGAGTATCAAGTGAAATCAATTGATGCGCAAGAAGCTGGAAAAACAGTCTTAGCAGTAGCCTGTCGAGAAGCTGCTTCAGTATCACAAAGAGCTGCAGATCAGCAAGACTTAGCGCACGGAAAATTTATTATAGAGAAAAAAGATGAAGGGCTTGCTTGGCATTGCTTAGGTAGGTCTCTTCAAGCTGTAGCAAACTACCAGGCCAAAGCAAGTGAAGCAGAAGAAGAAGGAAAAACAATCCTCTCAATAGCCTATAGAGAGGCTGCTACAACATCACAGAGTGCTGCAGATCGGTACAGACTATCAGCACAGGTCTATGCTGACGGAAAAGAGAGTGAAGGTATCTGTTGGTTTTTTGAAGGAGAGTCTTTTCAAGCTATAGCAGATTATCAAGCAAAGGCAAGTCAAGCAGAAGCAACAGGAGTAACAGAGCTCGCTGTTACCTATAGAGAAGCTATTATAATGTTGCAAGATGCTGCAGAACAGTATCAAAAATTACTCCAGACCGTTGTCACAGGGAAAATATGGGATAAAAGCATTTTTTATTGGATAGGTCGTTCTCTTCAATGGCAGACAGATTATAAAGTAAAAGCAAATAAAGCACAACATGCTGGAAAAGTAATGCTCGCAGATGAGTATAGAGAGGCAGCTGGAATATCAAAGAAAGTTGCAGCGTACTGCCAACGAGCGACTCAGATTATTGCTGAAGGAAAAAAAGATGAAGAGAGCAGTTTAACTCAAGTAAGTCAATATTTCCAATCAGCAGCAGATCACAAGGCAGAAGCTGCTGAAAAGAGAGAAGAAATAGAATCCGAAAAAAGTGTCATAAAAAAAGACAATAGAGTTCTTCATTCAAAGCCTATTAGCAATAGTCAAAAATTTGATCATTCAATAAAGAGTAAAGCGTTATTAGTGTTCTGTGAAAAGTGGCTTGCAGAAACAGGATTGGCTACCGAATATCCTCAAATCATATCAGATTATGTTATGGATGTTGTCAAACGTGGGGCTGATTACGAACTGGTGCGAGCTTTTGAAGAATATAGAAATCATGTTATAAAGGCTCATGAATTAGGAGATGATCCTCTAGCGCTTGGTTGGATTCAAGTAGCGGAAGGCATTCAACAAGCTATTAAAGATAGCATTCAACAAGCTGAGGCTCTTAAAAATAAAAATAAAAAATTATCTAATGATTGGAAGAATACTGTTCAGGTGATGCAGGAAATAGCTGAATACAGGAATCAATATATTGAAGCATCTCTAGTTTCTCAAACGCCAGAAATTAAAGGAGAACAGAAAAAGATAATAGAAGGATTGCAGTCTGCTGCTGACTATTTAAGAAAAGCTGCAGAAGCACGTGCCTCAAAAAACGAGCAAGGATATAAGCATTTCAAAGAGGTTGCTAATTTTATGAAGGAGAGTGTCATGAAGTCAGAAAAATCTGTTAAAATCCTTGAAAAGTTGGTTGATGTAGGCATAGAAAAATATCCTGAAGTATCCATATCTTGGAGAAAAACTTTCCATCAATATCAAGAATCTGCCAAGTATTATTGCAAGGCAGGAGAAGCAACTTCAAGGTTCAATACTATCTGCTACGATCGTTATAAGAAAGCAGCTGATTCTGCTGAGTATAGTGCGCAACTATTAGAAGGAGCCTCTGTTGCATTGGAGAAAGCCATTCAAGCAAAGGAAGCAAATCAGGAAGAACTTGCCGTCCTTTGGTTCAGAACAGCCAGGCAATATGAAGCGTCAGTAGAGTATTACCGAGAGGAAGTAAATGCTGAAGCAAGCGGAAACACTATTGATTACAATCGATTGTGTAAAGCGAGGTATCCGGCTAAGGCTAGCGCTCAGCAATTCAGAGAAGCCTCCATCACATTTGAGAAAGCAATTCAAGCCAGGGAAGCAAGTCAAGAAGAAGTTGCCGCTCTATGGTTCGAAGCAACTAAGAAGAATCAAGAGTCTGCTGAATATTATCATAAAGCTGTAGAAGCTAAACTAAGAGAAGATGCTGTTGATGGAAGCCAGTGGGAGAATCTAGCTGCTTCTACTCGCTCTAGTGCTGATGCGTTATGGACACAGACAAAGAGAGCAGAAGAAGAACTAAAACTAGCAAACAAGAATCGGAAGAAATAGATTTACTTCTAGACATTTCTCTACATTATTTTAATATCATTTCACAAAACCATGAGAAATCCATCTCTTCACTCATTACTTACCTGTTATGAAGGCAGGTTCTAAAAAAATTAACTCTATAAATTCTATGGAAAAATTCCTTCCTTCCTTTCTTCTCGCTGTTTCAGCAAGTACAAGTCTCCTTTTAGCACAAAGTGGGACTAGGCTAAAGGCAACAGATCAGGTAACAGGTTGTAGGTTACAGGTTGTAGGCAGCAATCAAGAAACAGACTGCAGGGAACAGCTAACAGACACTAATCAGGTTATAGGTTGTATGTTGAAAAATAGGCTGGAGGTTATAGGCTATAGGTTGGAGGAAGAAGATCAGAAACTACAAACTACAGACTGCAGGGAACAGCTAACAGACAACAGAACGGTAGAATTATTGTTAGAAAACCAAATTGGACGTCAAGCTGATGCTACTACGAACTACGAACTGCCAACTACGAACTGTGACAACGCTCTGCGTTGTCACCTTACGATGAATCCTGAAGAAATATCTGAAGCTGAGAATGCTTTTGGATTTTCAGAAAGAAAAACAGCACGACTTAAAATACCCATGGAGACAACCACTGAAATAGACTCTACTATTGAGGGATCTGCCTGCAGTACCAGCTCTCCATTTCCATCTTCCATCTCCTATCTTCCATCTCCTACCGCAGCAGCGGTACCTACAGCCTACAGCCTCCAGCCTATAGCCTCTATTCGGCCTGCTGGCCGATTAGGAGATTACATTCTCTCACTCCCAGCAGAGATGATTGCTCAATTTCTAAGATCACCTGAACCAAAACAAGCAGCTTACAAAGCTGAGCATGAGCAAACAGTTCAAGAGCTTCAAGCGCAATATCCTTGTCTAACTTGTCCTGAGTTAGCTCAAAAGATCGTTGATTGGAAACGAGCCGTTGAGAGATGGAGTGAATGTCGCTTTCCCGAAGAACAAGAAGCCTGTTATCAAAATGTAGTTGCATTGGCTTCAGAAATGTCTCCTGAACTGTACCGTTTAGTGGCTCTTAGCCAAGCGATGAAAATAATGGAGGATGCTAAAGCTTATTCATATTATTTGCCGCGTGCGTTTGAGCAGTATGATAAAGATACAGAAACAGAAGAGGCGAGAACAATGGCAACAAGAAGCAAAATTATTTTGTTAGCCCAAATTGATGCCATCAATAACAACATTGAAAAGCTAGAAAAAGCAGCGGAGGCTATTCTTACACTTGCAGAGAAAAGAAATCGTTGTCTTGTTAAGGCGACTGCTGAAACAGCGATGGGAAGAGGTTATCGCGCAAAAGAATTTCAAACTGCAGCTAGGATGGCCGAAGAGTCCATTATTTCTTATTGTGAATTTAGTCAGAAGATGAGAGAGGGAGATGTTCCTGCAGCCTTCCTGCTTCGCATAAAAGGATTTTCTTTAGAATGTAATATCCTAAGACAAGAGTATTTTATACAAGTTGTTACTAGCGAAGATAGCATAAAGAAAGAGGATTTTTCAGAAGCAGAGAGTAATATGTTCGATGCAATAGATTTATTAACAAAGATAACTCAAGCGGAGAGTCCGAGACAAGTAGAAACTGCAAAAGCTTATGAACAAGCAAGTCGCTATTGTTGTCAAGAAGCTGAAGCTAGTGCTAATGGCGATAGAATAAAAGCAAAGAATTTTGCAAGAGCAGTCCGCAGAGTTATCTGTGCATCAGGGGCATTTCAAAATACAGCTCAATATTATTTTCAAGCAGCTGAAGCAGCTGCTAATGGGGATAGAAAAAAGGAAGATGATTTTGTAAATAAAGCCAGCGGCATTGTCTATACACCAGAGCTACTTCAAGTAAGAGCTCAAGTTGCTTTAGACCAATCTACTAATGAAAAGCATCGTTGTGAGCGTGGGTTGAAATCATTCTATGGATATAATGCAAAATTAGTCTACAAACGTAGTGCTGGCAGATTTGAGGATGCTGCTAGAATCTTAAAAAAAACCATCGAGGCTCAAGAAAAAGGACAAAATGATATTGCCCTATTTTTGAAACAAAGTGCCGAGCGACTTCAAATTTCGGCAGATAATTATTGGGAGGAAGCTGAAGCGTATCTGGCAAAAAGACAGCAAGAGGGCTTTCAATGGCATCAAGCCGCTGAGATTAATTGCTCAAGTGCTGGCAGTTTAGCAGCAGTTGCCAATTCCTTAAAAAAAGCTATAGAGGCTCAAGAAAAAGGACAAAGTGAGGTAGCTTGTCTTTTTCAACAAAGCGCCGAACAGTACCAACTTGCAGCAGATAACTATAAGAAGCAAGCTGAAGTGATAATAGCCAATAGAGAGGAGGGCAGCTTGCATTGGAAAGAATTTACTGAAGTTTGGAAGAAATCTGCTGAAGCTAATTACACAAGTGCTCATCAATTATGGGAATCCGCCAATTCCTTAAAAAAATCTATAGAGGCTCAAGAAAAAGAACTAGAAAAGGTTCCAGGATTTATAGAAAAGGACTGAGCCCTTGCCCTCTTATATTCGGCCTGTTGGTCGAATATGTACGAATTAGCTAACCTTATTTTTCTATGAAAGTTTTTCTTAAAAACATCTTTTCTTTTTCCATTTCTTCTCTCGTTTTACACGTGCTTCTTTTTCTCCATCCTACAACACTTCTTGCTATGGATCCAAAAACGGAGGAAGAAGTAACGGAGGAAATTGTTGGAGGAGTTGAAAAATATTGTAAATATTCGATTAATCCATCGGTAGAATGTGCTCCAGCGAATCATCCACATTCTTCTAATTCTGCCTGCAGTACCAGCTCTCCACTTCCATCTTCCATCTCCTATCTTCCATCTCCTACCGCAGCAGCGGTACCTACAGCCTACAGCCTCCAGCCTATAGCCTCTATTCGGCCTGCTGGCCGATTAGGAGATTACATTCTCTCACTCCCAGCA
>DATEBV010000088.1:0-3637 GCA_035287205.1 Chthoniobacterales bacterium
TACGAGCTGACAAAAAGAGTACGTTGCAAAAAATACAAGAATGCCAAATAGCTCTTGAAAGTACCCAACAAGTAGCAGCCGAAGCTACTAAAATTACTCAGGAGAGACGTTATCTCTTCGCCCAAGCTGAGAAACAGGCCAAGGAACAAGAAGAGGCAGGAATTAAGAAAACAAAAATAGCGCACCCACCTGTTATGGAAGAGCTCAAGAGTGCCATTGCCTATGACCAACAAGAATGTGATCGGGATCTAAGGGTTTTTGAAACTACGACAAAAACAGATCATGAAAGAGGCGAAAAAACAAAATCTGTTGAACAAGAGGCAGTCACCTTAGAAAGTAATGAAAAAATTAAAATAGCACGAGAAAAAGCTATTGAAGCAGAAACAAACCGAGGAAAAGCTATTGAAGCAGAAGCAAACGGAAAGCCAGAAGTTGCTCAAGCTTGGCGTGAAGTAGCCAAGAAGAATCAACTTTCCGCTGAATCTCACACAAAGGCAGCTCTAGTACATGCTGCAGGAAAATTAGATGAAAGTAAAAATTGGGATGATGCAGGCTTTGCTTACAGCAAAGCAGCTTATCGCTTAGAAAAGGTTGCTAAGTACCTAGAAAACGCTAAAGAAGCAGAAGCAAACGGAAAGCCAGAAGTTGCTCAAGCTTGGCGTGAAGTAGCCAAGCAAAATAAACTTTACAATGAGTATTATACTCAGGAAGCCACAGCACTCTCTTCAGGAAAACAGAATGAGTATTACGATAATTGGAATAATTTAGGTCAGGTTTATTCTAGGATGGCTGAGTGTCTAGAAAAAGGTATAGAAACAGAAGTAAGTGGAAAGCCTGAAGTTGCTCAAGCTTGGTGCGAGATAGCTAAGCAGAATCAACTTACCCTAGAATGTCATAGAAAAATAGTTGTGGCAGATATGAGGATAACGTATGCAAACTGGTTCGGGGATACATTCCTTCATAATAATTCCCATGTTGCTTACGCAAAAGCAGTTAATGGCTTAGAAAAGGTCACTGATTCCCTAGAAAAAATCATAGAAGTAGAAGCAACCGCAAAGCCAGAAGTTGCCCAAGTTTGGCGCAATGCAGTTAAGTACAATCAACTTATTGCAGAAGCTTATAATAAGTCAGCTATAGCGTATGATGCAGGGAACTTAGATGAAGGTAAAAATTGGGGTGAAGTACCCTTGGCTTATAGACGAGCAGTTTGTCGCTTAGAAAAGCTTGCTGAGTGTCTAGAAAAAGCCATAGAGACAGAAGCAAACGGAAAGCCAGAAGTTGCCAAAGCTTGGCGTGAAGTAGTCAAAAAACGCCAACTTGCTGCTGAAGCTTATGATAAGGCAGCTGCAGCATATCCTGAAGGAAAAACAGATGGAATTTATCCTCTTTGGAGATACGCAGGTGATAGGTATGAGGAAGGAGCTAGTAATTTAGAAAAAGCCATAAAAGCAGAAGCAGATGGGAAACCTGAATTGGTTCAAGCCTGGCGCGACGTAGTCAAGCAGAATCAACTTGAAGCTGAGTCTTACACAAAAGCAGCTACGGCATATGCTGAAGGGAAAAAAGATGAAAGTAAAAATTGGGACCGTGCATCTTCTGTTTACCGCTTTGCAGCTAGCAGGTTACAATCAACTGTTGGGCTGTTAGAAGAAGCGATAAAGGCAGAAATTAAAGGAAGGTCAGGAGTTGTACAAGCTTGGCGTGAGGCAGCTAAGCAAAAGCAGCTTGCTGCTGGTTATTATACAGAAAAAGCCGCAGCAATTTCATTAGGAAATGATAAATACGATTACGTTTATGGTATGTACAATCCTTATGATAAATCAGGCTATCTCTTAAAGAAAGTTGCTGAACACCTTGAAAAAAGCGTAGAGGCAGAAGCAAACGGAAAACCTGAAGTTGCCCAAGCTTGGCGTGAAGCAGCTAAACAAGATCAACTTACAGCTGAAGCTTATGATAAGGCAGCTGCAGCATCTGGTGTGATGAGATACGATGAAAAGAACAATTGGGTCAATGTAGGGGACATTTTGGATGCTGCAGCTTCTGCTTATGACAGTGCAGCTGATGATTTAGAGTCGGTTGCTATGACCCTAGAAAAAGTCATAGAGGCGGAGAGAAGTGGAAAGCCAGAAGTTGCTCAAGTTTGGCGTGAAGCAGTCAAAAAATACCAACTTGCTGCTGAGTCTAATATAAAGGTTGCTGTAGCGTATGCTGCAGGGAAAAAAGATGAAGGTGATAGCTTGAGTACTGCATATAGAGCGGCTTGTGAAAAAGCCGATGCGTTAAAAGAACAAGCAAAAGTATTAAATTCAAATCCTGAAGGTAAGCGTTCAGATCTTCCTTCTTCGGAGGTGAGCTTTCAAGCTGTCGAAGAATCTTCAAAAAATGACGAGTTATCAAGTGATCGTAGTAGATCAAGTAGTATAAGTAGTAGTTCGAGTGATAGCAGTATGAGTAGTTCGAGCGTTAGTAGTATGAATTTAGAACATAATTTATTAGGATTAGGAGAAGAGGAAAAACACCCAGAGGAGAAAATAACACCTCGTGCTTTTTCGTCTGCCTATAATGTCGAAAAAATTGCTCAAGTAGAACAGTCAAAACAAGCGATTTTTGAGGCAGAAAAAGCTGAACAAGTGGCTCAAGAAAAGGTTCTTGCAGTTTCTCAGCAACTAGAAGAAGCAAAACAAGCACTAGCAGAATGTGAGACTCAAATAAACAAGAAAGAGAGCCTGAAACCTGCACTCAAAGCAGCTAAAGAAAAAGTTCAAGCTGAATTAGCAATATTACAAAGTGAAAAAACAAGAGCTATCCAGATGGTAGAACAACGTCAAGCAGAGTTAGAACTAATGCAACAAGCATTAATAAAAGCCACTGCAGCAATACAAGAGGCAAGAGTTATTGTTGACCAAGAAGCGAAAGCTGCTGCTATTAAAGAGGCGCAGGCTAAAGAAAAGGAACTAGCAGAGATTGAAAAAATAAAAGCAGCGCATGTTCCACTAAGAGAGGAACTCAAAGGTATTATAGAATATGACCAACAAGAATGTGATAGGGGCCAAAGGGTTTTTGAAGCTACGAAAAAAATAGATCAAGAGAGAGAAGTGAAAGAAAAATCTATTGCCGTCCAAGTCCAAACACAACGTATCATAGCAGAGAAAAAACGAGAAGGAGAAGCCGCCTTTGCTCGAGCACGCGCAGCAAAAAGTGAAAGTGGATGGAATGAAGCCAAAGCAGCAGCTATGTCGATTTCAAATTATTGGAACGAAGTAGTCGAGGCAATCCAAACAGGAAGAAGCTCTCTAGCACTGAGCCAAGAGGAAGCTGCCATACAAAAAAATTGTTGGCTACAAAAAGCAGGTGTCGCAGAAGTTAAAGCCCTAGGAGCATCTCCTCTAGGACAATTTTCTTGTGATGATTCTCATGCTTGGGTAATAAAACGTAATAGGGCTGATGGCATGATGGCAATGATAAAAGATAAAGTATGGCCTTTCACTTCACAAGCGATGAAAGCATTCATCGAGTATCCGAGCAGAGCGAGGATGCTCGCGGTACGTGAGTTCGCGTCTGCGTCTGCGTCCGCGTTTGCGTCTTCGTCTGAGTCTGCGTCTGTGTATGTGTCGACTGCGCATGAGCGCGCGTACGC
>DATEBV010000089.1:0-21602 GCA_035287205.1 Chthoniobacterales bacterium
AAAAGATAGTTTATTAGAACGTTTCCACTCCCTCAAAATCCTTCCGACAGGATCAGGAAGTCTTGCCACATGACGAATGCCCTCTGCTACTTCATCAAGAGACTCAGGAGAGAGTTTTAAACGATCAACCATCGAAGAATTTAATCCTCCTTTCATAGCCGCAGTAACGTCTATCAAATTGGCATCTAAAATTTCTTTCTGATCAGTTTTAATCTGATCTGCCATGAGGAGAAGGGCTTTGTTTTTTTGATCAGTACTGCAAGAGGCTAGGGTACGGGCAGCTTGTCGAGCAGCCTTACCGATGGTATGAATTATAAATTGCAAATTGGTGTTCAGATCCACCTCCTTCGGAGGAAGGATCTGAATTAAATGATCGGACTTCGAAATAATCATGTTATATGTAGAGCTTGTCCAAAAATGATTTGTTTGGAAAGCTCTAAGGCTAAAGGTTACAGGCTACAGGCTACAGGTAAATTAGGTCTTCGACAAAAATTATAAACGATCAAAAAAACAATTTCATAACCAAGGTAGACACTTTGATAGTTGTTTAGGAGTTGAGAAGTTTAGGGGATAAATGCAGGAGTTACAGAAAAACTTTCCTTTAAACCATTAAACACTACCAACGTCTTCATAGACGTTGGTAGTTAGATAAATAATGAACATTATAAAAAAAGTATTTTTATTGATTATTTTTTTAGGAAGTACCTGTTTTGCTGATATTTTAAGTTCTAATACAGGGGAGCAAGCAATGATTAATTCTCTTCGTTCTGCAATTAATGCTAACGCTCATCTAAAATCACAAAAGATTGTTATTGGTGCAGGTCGTAGTGGATGTGAAGCATTTAAGAGAGTTGCCCAATCCAAAAATACAAATGTGTTGTTAACGTGGCAATGGCTTGAAGAGATAAAAGATCTTCCAAAAGAAACCATTGTCATCATGCCTGAATGTGCGGTTGATGGTCATGAAAACAAGAACATTCTCATCACTATTGACGGTGTTCTTCATACAAGAAATCTTAAAAACGTTCAGGATGAAAATTCAAAACTTATTGATAACCAAACTGAAATAATAGTGATGCTTGCTGGAGATACAGAGGATAAGGAGAGTCATTGGGTTCTTTATACTCCAGAAATGGTCTCCTCATTGATTCGTAACTTGCCTTCAAATAAAAAAATACTTTTTTTAAATGGCCCAAGAACAGGAAAATACAAAGGAATTCATGGTATGATGATAGTAGATAAAATGGCTCATCGTACAAAAATAGACGATCTTACGCAATTTGTTATGAACAATAGCTTTAATGAAGATTGGAAAATAGTGGATTTCAAAATTGGTAAAGAAAGTCTTTGGGGAGCAGCTCTTAAATTCTGTTTAGAAAATCCTAGAACTATTATGATTCTCCCTGGAGAGTCAACCTCGATGATTTCAGAAGCACTAGGATTAGGAATAAGGCCTTCTATTTATAAACATCCAGCAATGACAGAAGCTTCGCGAAAATACGTCGATAATTTAGTTTGCCAAGGAAAAGCAACTCTCTATCCTCAATTGCCTCAGGAAAATGCAACGCATCAAAAGGCAATCAGTCCACAAGAAAATAAAATTATAAACGAGATTTGTAAAATTCTCGGTAATAAGAAAAGAACTTGAAAAATTGGATTCACTCTTAGATTCCTCTTTGTTAGTCTCTTTTTTGTTAGTTAAAGCTTCAATCATCGGATCCTTTATTTAAGAGGCTTTGTTGATAAAATCATTTGAAAATAAAATACAACTTCGTGGGAGCAGGCTTTCGAAGCTTAAGCGAGAAAGCCAACTAAGAACTACGAACCAAGAACTAACTATTTGGCCTGTTGGCCGAATAGTTCCATTAATTTATGTTGGGTTATTACTTAAAATATTCTTTGCTCGTGTTCCTTGTTTTTCTCTTGTCATGGAGATCTTACCTTAATGCTCAAACGGAACCGCATCATAACACCTCCACGAAAGCTCCTTCTTCTAGTTCTCAAAATAAACTTCTGCCAAAACTCGCTACTGTTAATGAACCGCAAGGAACTCTCGTACCCAAACTTCAGAATGTACAAAACGTACTTGAGAACTCAGGTGCCGGAGTAACAAAGCAATGCATAGCAGAAGTAGAGTGTCTCAAGGGATCTAATAGACTTCTTTCCAAACTCGCTTGTTCTGATGAAGTACAAGGAGTCGACGGCGCGCAGAACTTGAGTGTACAGACGTCTTCGATGGTTCGAGCACCGGAGCGACGCAGTAATTCATTAGAAGAAGTAGAGTTTCGAAAGAAGTCTAATGAAGCAAGTGGTTTTGAAGAAACAGCTAGGGAACATATGATGGAGGAATTAGGAGTTAATGAGGTAACAACACCCCTGGTAAGTAAAGTTTTTCGCGATCTTGAGCTCTTTCAACCACCACCGGTGGATATGATTAAGGCTTTTGATAATAACGCTACGTTTAATAATCGATTGCAAACAGCATTACAATTTGGGGCTTTGGTTGCTGATGGTTTTGTTGCTACCATTGCTCGTCAGCAAGCACTGATTGTCGATATTGGTCGAGCACTCATTAAGAATACGACTGCTCTTGCTGCAGGAGAAAAGCTTACCTATCGTAGTAAGAGTCTTTTTGAATTCAGTGAGCGTGGTGATTGGCAAGGCCTCCGCGAAGAATTGAATCGCTGTCAAAGTTCTGTGGAGAGTTCTATGATCGAGCTTCATGATGGTACCATGGCGGATCTTATCAGTCTTGGTGGCTGGTTACGTGGTTTTCAAATGGCAGCCCATGTAGCTGCAGATCATTATACCCCTGAAAAAGCAGCGGGATTAGTGCGTCTTCCTATCATGGATTACTTTATTGAACGCATGGATACCTTAAGTCCTAAGGCAAAAAAAAGGCCTCTAGTGATTACCTTAAGCGCAAAATTGAAAACTCTACGAGCTCTTGCAGCACAGAATCCTAATCCAACGTTAAGTGATGTTATTGCCTTAAGGACACTTGCAGATGAAGCGATGGGTGCTGCTCTTTCTCATTAGTTCGTGATTACCAACGTCACTTTATTTCGCAGAAATAAAGTGATATTGGTAGTAAAATAATGCAAAATTTTTTCTTCGTTTTTTAATTTTTAGTGGCAAAATCAATAGCTTCGTAGGAATTGATTCAATTAACGTTCTCAACCAATATGAAAAGGTTATTTTATTTTTTAGCTGTTTTATTCACCGCTCATTATCTTCTAGCCAAGGTGCCAAGCCAATCCGACGATGGTATTGGAAAAAATCTAGAAGCAACTAATCAGGTTATAGGTTGTAGGTTGCAGGTTGTAGGTAGCAATCAGGAGACAGCCTGCAGGAAACAGGGTGACAATAGGCTAAAGGCTGAAGGCTATAGGCTGGAGATGCCGCCGCAGCGGCAGGAGATGGAAGATAGGAGATGGAAGATGGAAGTTAAGGATCAAGGCTGCAGCTTCCAGAAAATCAAAAGCAGTGTAATAAATGGAGTTGAATATAAGGATGTTGATAACCAATCATCGCTCTTAGCAAACGATTCTGCCCCAATCTCCCATCTTCCATCTTCTAGCTACTATTTGGGCATTACGCCCAAATTAATGATGAACCCATCATCTATTGAAAAGGGAAACAAAGCTATAGGAGAAGCTTTGGGAATTTTTGGACGAGGAGAGGAAATCGCAGAAGTATTGTCAGTAAGTAAATATTCAGTTAACTCATCGGTAGAATATGCCAGAGGATCAACTGATAACCAGAGTGATCTAGAGAAAGCCCAAGCTGTCGCGCAAGTCGAAGCACAACGTATTATAGAAGAAAAGAGAGGAGAAGTAGAAGCCGCTTTTGCTCGAGCACGCGCAGCAAAAAGTGAAAGTGGATGGAATACAGCCAAAGCAGTAGCTAATGAAGTATCAAATTATTGGAATGGAGTTATAGAGGCTATTAAAGAAGGAAGGAGCCCTCTAGCACTGAGTCAAGAAGAAGCAACTCTACAAACAAGGTGCTGGATGGAAAAAGCAGGTGTAGCAGAAGTTAAAGCGTTGGGAATATCTCCTTGCGCAGATGGATGGGATGCAAGACGCGAGCGGTCCGATGCTATGATGGCAATGATTAAAGATAAAGTATGGCCTTTTGTTTCACAAGCAATGAAGGCTTTCATCGAGCATCCGAGCGAAGCGAGGATGCTCGCGGTACGTGAGAACGCCTCCGCTTGCGCTTGCGCCTGCGCCTGTGCTTACTCCTACATTTCCGCCTACGCCTACGCCACCGCCTCCGACTACGCCACGGCCTCCGCCTCTATCTACGCCTCCGCCACCGCTACCGCCTATGCTTACGCTTACGCCTATGCCGATGCTTCCGCTTCTGCCTGCTCCTCCTCCTCTGTTTATGCCTACGCCTTCGTCTACGCCTATGCCTCCTGCTCCGTTTCCGCTTCTGCCTCTGCCTACGCCTACGCCTCCGTCTCTGCCTCCGCCTCCGAGGCCCTCGAGATTGCCAGTGCAGCCGATGGAGTAGCCGATGATATCAAGGTATTAGCAGAGATGTCAAAAAAAACATTTCAACCACCTGGTGATCACCAAGTTACGATGAATTTTTCAATAAGCGCTATACGCGAAACAGCAGATTTTGCACGTGCTGTGGCAAAATACAAAATAGAACAGGAAACCAAGGCTCACGGTGCAAAGCCAGCGCCTGAATGGCAAACACGCATAGAAGCCGTCTTTGCTCGAGCACGTGCTGCGAAGAATGAAAGCACCTGGCGCGAAGCGGGAGTAGCCGCCAAAGAAGTTGTAACCATTTGTCACAATGAAAATAATCAGGAGGCTCAAAGAATTGGAATGAATAGCGAAGAGGTCGCACAACAACAAAATTATTGGGCAGAGCAAGCTAGTCTTTCTGAGGTAAAAGCCTTGGAAACAAGTCGATGTACTTCTAAGTGGGATAAACGATTAGAGAGAGCCAACGCCATTATGAAAATGACACGAGAAAAATTTGGATCACCGGTATCACCATCGATGAAGGAATTTATGGTGCATCCAAGCGAAGCTACGCTGAAGGCAATTGGAAAATCAGCACTTATAGCCATGAGTTCCGTTGAAGCAGAGGAAGCACTAGAAGGAGCCGAAGTTTTTGCTAAAGCATCTACTGATGCAGCAGCCTTGGCAAAAAAAAATAGTTGGAATGGCCGTTACCAAGAAAGTATCAACTTGTCCGCTGCTGTAACGAGTGAGGTTGCAGAATTTTCTCGGGCTGTTGCAGCCTTTAAGAGGGCGCAGGAATCGGCTTCAGCTTCAGCAAGGTTTTAGGATGCTTCGAAAATTACGATCCAAAGGTTTAGGGATCTCTGAATTACTATTATATTATTCATTTGGTGATCTCTAATGACCTTGATTGAAACTATCGATGAATGGAAAAAGAAGTTTAGTTGGGAAATAATTCAATCAAACAGATAACACAGCCAAGCTTGTTTCCAATGCTGCTCTTTTTAGTGATAGAATCAATGGCTTCGTAGGAAGTGATTCAATTAATATTTCTTTAAAATTAAACCAATATGAAAAGTCTTTTTTGTTTTCTAGCTGTTTTACTTAGTGCTCATTATCTTTTGGCCCAAACATCATTATTAGGAAACGATACAGTTCCTATCTCCCATCTTCCATCTTCTATCTCCTATTTGGCCATTCCGCCAAAATTCATGATGGACCCTGCAGAAGTGAAAAATATGAAAGAGGGGGTAGAAGGTTTAAAAGAGGTATTGAGGTCTCCAGAGAAAACAGCCATCCCATCCAAAACACCTATAGTCACAACTTCTGTAATATATTCTCCCGTTGGGAGTGTCTTCTACAGTTCCTCCAATGCGTTTCCAGTGGTGTCAGATCAAAGAGTCATAGAAGCAATAGCAGTATCGACAGGGCATGAAACAATTGGAGGAAATTCTACAGCTCAATTTCTTGAACAGGAGATTTGTGATAATATCTATTTGGGGTGTCTTGCAAAGGTTGCCACAATGCCCCAAGCAGAACGGGTGAGAATCGAAGGTGTTTTTGGGATTTCACAAGAAAGCAAAGAATGGGCTGCTGCAGAGCACAAGGCGAAGAGGGATGTAGAAAAGAGTCAACAAGTATTAGAAGCAGCTACAGAAGAGAAAAAAATTGCGGATAAAGAATTAAAAATGATGCTAGACGATGCCTCTTCCGTTTATGGACGAGATAATATTGCTAAAGCATATGATGATTTTGACATAAAAAAGCTTGCTGAAAAACTTGCTGCGACAAGAGTAGAAACGGCTCGCGCTACTTTTTATGCTATCCAAGTGAAAAATACTGAACAGAGTGCTAGTGCTGAAACGGATCTTACAAAGGCAATAGAAGAAGAAAAGAAAGCACTGAATGTACTGGAAACGAAAAAATTAGAAACAGAACAAAACTTAGCAAGCTTATCGATACCTATTGCGGAAGCCGTTGCTATTTATCCTAGCGATCATTTTCATGAGGCGTATCCTCCGAGTCAACATTTCAGTTTCTTGAATTTATCACCAGAGAGGGGCGTTCAGGAGGAGCAAAAGGTATCGGCTAAAAAAGAGAAAGCAGCAGCCGCTTTTGAAACAGAGTTTTCGATGATGATCGAGACTTCTAAGGTCCAAGCCGAAGAAGCGGCAGAAGCTGCAACCACTGCAAGAGAAAAAGCAGAAAAACAGGGAGCGTCCGAGAAAACATGGAATGATGCACTAGAAGAGGCTGAAATAACGGGAGAGGCTTACTCTCATCTTGTAGGACTCTATGAGATGTATAAGGAACAAGCGGCAGAGCATTACGAGGGAGGTATGCTGAAAACAAAATGTTCTAAGTATAATTTTGAACTTAAAAAAGCGGAAAAAAAGAAAGTACATTGGGCTACTGAAGTAGAAGAATGCAGACAGAAAAAAGCAACCTTGCACGTCGATCATCATGGAGCAGCAGAGAAAACCTTAGATCAAACACAAGTTGCTGAGACAAAAGTGGTCAAAGAACAGGAGATTTTGCTTACACAAGAAATTCAAGAAAAAGAAGCAGCATTACGAGTTCAAATCGAAGAGCTAAAACAGTCTTCTCTAAAAAGTAAAGTTATGAAAGATGCCTCATCTAATTCTGATGAGCAATGGGAATTAGAACAAAGCATTGATAGATTTAATGAGGCTATTGAATATTTAAATAGTGCTATTAGAGTTGTCGCGTCAGTAACATCAGAAAGTGTTGCTTTCGTACTTTGGAAAGAGGCAGCTGCACGAAGCAAAGAATCAGCAGAGCAATACATAGCATCTGCACAAGCATGGATTAAAGATATGAAAGAAGAAGCAGATCGTTTGGATACTGCTGCTGACTTGCTTTTAGTACAGGCCAGACATGCAAAATATTTGGCTCAAGCAAATGAAGCCGAAGTAAATGGTAATAGAGGCTTAGCTGAACAATGGCATGATATAGATAGGAAAAACCAACAAGCAGTCGAGTCTTTGACCCAAGGTGCCAAAGCTCGTAATGTAGGAAAAGAAGATGAGCGAAATGGTTGGCAGTATGCTGGGCAGAGTTTTTATAATGGAGCAGATAAATTAGCAAAAGCAATTGAGGCTGAGATGGCAGGCAAGGAAGAAGTCGCTAAAAAATGGCGCGAGGCTGCCGAACAACAAGTGCGTTCTGTTGAGTATTATACTCAAGCAGTGAAAGCTCATGCCGAAGAAAAAACAGAAGCAGGTAATTGTTGGTATAATGCAGGTAATGGTTTTTATCATGCAACAGAAAAACTAGAAAAAGCTATCGAAGCCGAGGCAGAGGGTGAAACAGAAATAGCTAAAAAATGGCGTGAGGCTGCCGAACAACAAGTGCGTTCTGTTGAGTATTATACTCAAGCAGTTAAAGCTCATGCCGAAGGAAAAACAGAAGAAGGCAACAGTTGGGATAATGCAGGTAATGGTTTTTATAATGCAGCAGAAAAATTAGAAAAAGCCATCGAAGCCGAGGCAGACGGGAAAACAGAATTAGCTCAGAAATGGCGCGAAGCAGCCGAACAATCTAAAAGCAGTGTTGATCTTTATACTCAAGCAGCTAAAGCTCATGCCGAAGGAAAAATAGAAGAAGGTGGTTATTGGAATAATGGCGGCAATGGTTTTTATAATGCAGCAGATAAATTAGCAAAAGCAATTGAGGCTGAGATGGCAGGCAAGGAAGAAATAGCTCAAAAATGGAGGGCGGCAGCCGATCAACAAGTGCATTCTGTTGAGTATCATACCCAAGCAGCTAAAGCTCATGCCGAAGGAAAAACAGAAGAAGGTAGTTGTTGGAATGGTGCCGGTGGTACTTTTTATGATGCAGCAGTAAGATTAGGAAAAGCGATTGAAGCTGAGGTGGAGGGCAAGCCAGAAATAGCTAAAAAATGGCGTGAGTCTGCCGAACAACAAGTGCGTTCTGTTGAGTATTATACCCAAGCAGCGAAAGCTCATGCCAAAGGAAAAACAGAAGAAGGTAACCTTTGGGATAGTGCAGGTATTGGTTTTTATTGGGCAGCAGAAAAATTAGGAAAAGCGGTCGAAGCTGAGAATGCTGGTAAACTAGAAGAAGCTCAGAAATGGCGTGAAGTAGCCGCTCAACAAGTGCGTTCAGGCGAGCTTTGTATTCACGCCGCTAAGGCTCATGCCGAAGGAAAAACGGAAGAAGGTAGCAGTTGGTGTGGTGCAGGTAAGGGGGATTATAATGCAGCAGACAAATTAGGAAAAGCGGTTGAAGCTGAGAGTGCTGGAAAACTAGAAGAAGCCTTGAAATGGCGCGAAGCAGCCGAACGATTTAAAAGCAGTGGCGATTTTTATACTCAAGCAGCTCAAGCTTATGCTGCAGGAAAAACGGATGAAGGCAACAATTGGAAGGATACTGGTTTTAGTTTATACAATGCAGCAGAAAGTCTAGCGAAAGCTATCGAAGCCGAGGTAGACGGGAAAACAGAATTAGCTCAGAAATGGCGCGAAGCAGCCGAGAAGCAAGCACGTTCAAGCGATCTTCATATCCAAGCAGCGAAAGCTTATCTCGAAGGAAAAACAGAAGCAGGTAACGGTTGGCATAATGCAGGTAGTGGTTTTTCTCGAGCAGCAGAAAAGTTAGAAAAAGCAATTGAGGCTGAGAATGCTGGTAAACTAGAAGAAGCTCAGAAATGGCGCGAAGCAGCCGAGAAGCAAACACATTCAAGCGAGCTTTATGACCAAGCAGCTAAAGCTTATGTCGAAGGAAAAACAGAAGAAGGTAGCTTTTGGCTTTATGCAGGTGATGGTTTTTATGAAGCAGCAGAAAAGTTAGAAAAAGCTATCGAAGCTGAGAATGCTGGTAAACTAGAAGAAGCCCAGAAATGGCGAGAGGTAGCCGAGCAAAACAAGCGCTCTGGCGATCTTTATACTCAAGCAGTTAAAGCTCATGCCGAAGGAAAAACAGAAGAAGGCAACAGTTGGGATAATGCAGGTATTGGTGTTTCTCAAGCAGCAGAAAAATTAGAAAAAGCTATCGAAGCTGAGGAAGAAAGAGAAACAGAAGTAGCTCAGAAATGGCGAGAGGCAGCCGAGCAAAACAAACGCTCTGGCGATCTTTATGCTCAAGCAGTTAAAGCTCATGCCGAAGGAAAAACAGAAGAAGGCAACAGTTTAGATAATGCAGGTTATAGTTTTCATTTTGTAGGAGCAAAACTAGGAGAAGCTATCGAGGAGGAAGGTAATGGAAATATTGACGAAGCTCAAATATTAAGAGAAGCAGTGGTAAAATATCAACAAGCAGCAGAGAAATATCAACAAGCAGCAGAAGCACGCACGAGAGAAACTTCGCTTGCAGAAGCGGATAATTTAGATTCAGAGGCTGAAATGTTGAGAGAGGAAGCTGATGGAATAGTAAAGAAAGTCAATGAACAAAGTGATGAAGAACAAAGTGATGAAGAAAAAGAAGTAGTACAAGTAGAGGAAGAGGATTAAAAAATAACAAATAAAAACATTATAAAAACATGAAAATATTTTTTCCTTTTCTGCTAGGAGTTTTGATAAGCTCTAGCCTTCTTCTTGCTCAAAGTGACAATAAGCAGGATACAGGGTGCAGGTTGGAAGATAGGCTAGAGACTGAAGGCTATAGGCTGGAGATGCCGCTGCAGCGGCAGGAGATGGAAGATAGGAGATGGAAGATGGAAGTTGAGGCTCAAGACTGCAGTTTTCAGAAAGCCGAAGGAAGAGTAATGAATGAAAATGAGCATAATGCTTTTGATTACCAATCATCGCTCTTAGCAAACGACTTTGTCCCAATCTCCCATCTTCCATCTTCCATCTCCTATTTGGGCGTAACGCCCAAATTGATGATGGATCCAGTATCAACTGAAAGTGCAGAAGAAGCCATTGAAAAATTGATTCTTGGAGAAACAAGACTTCCAAGGGCACTAGAATCCCATGACTCAGGAACCGTTGTAAGAGAAGAAAATACTGCAGCTGTTTCCTTACCCCATACAACAACAAGTGTTGCTACGAATGAATGTGACAATACGAGTAGTAATGCCAGTAAGAATCACGATGTTACAACAATAGATATTAAAGGTATAGTTATAGATCTTGTACTATTGAATCAAATTAAAGATCTTACTAGCAAAAAAGAAGAGTATGAAAATCTCTCTGAAACTATATTAAAGGAAGCAAAAAAGATAAACTTAATTTTTACTCCTATCCTTGATTCATGGGAAACATTTAAAGATCAAAAAGAAGCATTTTACCAACAAATAGATGCCAAAGCAGATGAGGCTATTGCACAAATTAATCCTAGGAGTCCTATTGCTCTGGAACAAGAAAAAGTGATACAAGACAATCAACAGCTCATTAGACCTCTTTCCAAACTCGCTTCTGCTGATGAAGTGCAAGGAGTCGACGGCGCACAGAAGTTGAGTGTACAGGAGCTACTCGATGCTTCGAGCACCGGCGCGACGCAGCAATTCGCAGCAGAAGTAGAGGTTGGGAAGAAGTCTATTAAAGACAAAATTTTTCTACTAGATCAGTTAAAGATATCCCAAGAGATACTTAATATTGCTATTCAGTATAAAAATAAATTTGCTAATGCTTTTTTAGACGCAGAAGATCCTGCACTGAAGCGTTTTTATTATAAAAATCTTGATTCTATTAATAATAATATTGAAAAACTAGAGAGTGCTGCGGAGTCAATTCTAAATTCTGCTAAGAATATTATTAACAACCAAGCTGAAAAGAGGATTTGTAGAGACTATGATAGAGCTTTCTATATAACTAGTTCAATTGCTTTTGAGGGAAAGTCGATAGCCCACTATGTTCAGTTTGCTGAATCATTAAAACATGGGGATTCTAGATTAGCTAGGTATCATTTTAAATTAGGAGCCTACTATAAAAACAGAGCAAAAATAGAAAACATAAATACAAGTGATTATGTTCCTATGTCTTATAATGACTTTGTTGATACTCCCTACAAGATTACCTATGCTGATGATGCCTGTAATCGTGCAATTGATTCTTGGGAGAGAAGAATGCAGGCACAAACATCAGGAGATTTAAATGGTCTTTCCTTTTGGGACCAGAATGTCGAATACAATCAATTTCTTGCAGAATATTTTCAAAAGAAAGTTGGGGCTTGTATCCAAGGAAACAAAGAAAAAATGGACCTTTTTGATGATTCTATCATTTTTGAACATATGAGTTTGAGTCAATTAGAAGAAGCTCCAAGATACTTTGATAAATTTCAGCAAGTAGATGAAGAGTGGAATTGGTACCACTATGAACCGGATGAGTTTAAAGAAGCAGACTTTTGGCAAAAACTAGCTCAACAAAGTCAACTTTTTATTAAATATTCTCAAAAAATGATACAAGCTCGCTTTGAAGCGGGTAAAAAAGAAATCATCTATTATAATCAAGCAGAAAAAGCTATTGAAAGTGGGATTCATTTATTACAAGAGGCTTCCAAGATTTTAGAAGAATCAAGTAAAGAAAATAATGTTTCTGAAAAAGATACTTCTGTATTAGAATTCTGGCAGAAACTAGCTCAGAAAAATCAGCTCCTTGCTGAGCATTATCAAAAATATGTTGAAGCTATTATTCAGAAAAATACGGAAGAAGTTAATTGTTTCAATCAAGCAAATAACTCTGCTGAGTCTTGTGCCTCTTATTTAAAAAGAGCCTTTAATAGTCTCGAAAAATCTAGGGAGGCGTATAGAGAAAATAATAGACCTCTTTCAAAACTCGCTTATGCTGATGAAGTGCAAGGAGTCGACGGCGCACAGAAGTTGAGTGTACAGGAGCTACTCGATGCTTCGAGCGCCGGCGCGACGAAGCAATTCGCAGCAGAAGTAGAGTTTGGCAAGAAGTCTAATGAGTCTTTAGGAGTGCTCTGGCATGAAAATGCAATACAATACGAAGCTGCAGCGGAATGTTATAGGCTATCAATAGAGGCTTGTTTTCAAAAAAATGAACAAGAAACTGAGGGTCTAAGAAAACAGGGTGAGGAATTAGTAAAAAAAGCAGCTGAAATGGAGCAGTCTCATAATCTTTAAATTTTAACCTATTTTAAATAAAAAAAAGCTAAAGCTGCTAGGATGGGCCCTGAATATTACCAAACTATGAAAAAAATTATTTCATTCACTCTTTTTGCTGTTTCAGCAAGTTCTAGCCTTCTTCTTGCGCAAAGTGAAAGTAAGCAGGTGACAGTTTACAGGCTACAGGCTGCAGGTAGCAATTCGGAAACAGCCTGCAGGGAACAGATCGCAAACAACAGGAAGGTAAAATTATTGTCTGAAAATCAGGTTAACCAACAAGCTGGAACTACTACGAACTACGAACCACGAACTACGAACTGTGACAATTCAGGTACAGACCTGAATTGTTACCTCATGATGAATCCCGAAACAATACAAGGGTTTGAAGAGGTTTTGAAAGTTTCACGGAATCCATTTTTTCTTTCTGAAGCATGTTCTGAAAGAGAAACACTTAATGCTGCTCAAGTTCTACCAATTGAAGGAGAGTGCTCAATAAGTACGATAATTTCTAGCGAAGGGAATGTAATAGAGAATACTCCTCAAGATAATAAAAATAGTTATTTCGTTAATTATAAAGATGTAGATAAAAATTTTACTAATATTAAGGAAAAAATTTCAGCAATTATATCACAAATAGAAACCACCAAGCAAGCATCCAAGGAAAAGCGTGGTGGAGAAAATTCCTATCTTTGGGATCGCATTGCTACTAAACTAGAACAAGCAAGAGACAGTTGGAATAAAGTTCATGAATTAATGGATCAAGGAAAAGAAGAAAGAGCTTCTCTTTGGAGAAAAGTGGCTGAAGAATCAGAAGTATCCGCAGAAAGAATGAGAGAGCTTATTGGTAGCTATATTTTAGGGAAGAAAGAGACTGCGGAACAACTAGAAAAAGAGACTTGGAATGCCTACTATTTATCGGATGCTGCTACATGGTCTTTGAAATCAGAAGAATTAGAGAAGGCAAGTCTCATGGAGGGTGAAAAAGAGGGTTTTTGGAGAGGTCTCGCAGAACAATATCAAGTTGCTGCTGATTGTGAAAAAAAAGCTTCAGAGGCTCATTTGGCAGATAAAGACAGTGAGCGAAATTCTTGGGCTTGGACCGGTAGGTTAATACATTCCAGTGCAGAGTATCAAATAAAAGCAGATAAAGCGAGAGAATCCCAAAAACCAATTCTTGAAGCTGACTATAGAGAGATTGCCGCGACATTCCAATGTGCTGCAGATCAATATAAAAAATCAGCCGAAACCTATATCGCAGAAAAAGATGGTGAGGGTACAAGTCGATATTGGGCAGGCAATTCTCTCCAATCTGTAGGAAGCTATCAAATAAAAGCAAGTGAAGCACGAGAAGCTGGTAAAGTGATGCTAGCAGAAGGTTATAAAAATGCTATTTCAATATCCCATCGTGCTGCAGATCAGCATCAACAAGCAACTGAGAGAAAAGCGGAAGGAAAAAAAAGTGAGGGCAATAGTTGGGGGTGGGAAGGTTCGTCGCTTCAAACAATGGCAGATTATCAAGCAAAAGCATATGAAGTGGAAGAAGCTGGGAAAATAAGGCTCGCTGCAGCCTATAGAGAAGCCTCTGTGATATCCGGGAAAGCTGCCGGCCATCATAGACAATCAGCAGAAGATTCTGCTGCAGGGAAGGAGAGCGCAAGTACTAGCTGGTATTGGGTGGGCAAATTCCTCCAAACGAAGGCAGATTATCATGCCAAAGCAAGCGAAGCAGAAGAAGTAGGTAAAGTAATTTTAGCAGCAGGTTATAAAGAAGCAGCTGTAACATTGGAGATAGCTGCAGATCAAGGAAAACTAGCTGCTAAAGCTCATGCTGTAGAGAAAAAAAAGGCTGAAGGTGATAGTTGGCGTGAGTACAGCAAGTCGTTCTATACTATGGCGATTTATCAAGTAAAAGCGCATGAAATGGAGGAGGTTGGTAACTCAATGCTAGCACAAGCCTATAGGGAAGTAGTTTTAATGTGCGAACAAGCTGCAGAGCATAGGGAATTTGCAGCCAAGGCTTATGCTTTAGATAATAAGGATGAAGGTGATAGTTGGGATTCTGCAGGTAAGTCTTTTCAATCACAGGCAGATTACTATAAAAAAGCAATTGAAGCACGAGAAGCAGGGAAAGAGGTGATGGCTGCTGGTTATGATGAAGCAGCAGAAACATCACGGAGAGCGGCTGAGAAGCAAAAAGAATCGGCGTTAGCTTGTATCGAAGGAAAAGATGGAAATCTTTTGTATTGTGAAGGCGATTCCATACAATCACAAGCTGACTATCAGGCGAAAACAGTGGAGGCAGGAGAAGTAGGGAAAATAACTCTGGCTGCTAGCTATAGAGAGGTAGCAGCAATATATCAACATGCTGCAGATCGATGGGAAAAAGGAGTCATTGCCTTTGCTTCAGAAAAAGATAAAGAAGCTACTGCTTGGGCTGAGGCAGCACTGTCTCTTACCCGAAAGGCAGAGTGTCAGAAAAAAATCATTCAAGAGCAAGACACTAGAAAAGAGGCTCTCTTAGCAGGGTATAGAGAAGCAATAGAAATAGCACAAGCTGCGGTAGAATATTATCAACAAGCAGCAGAAGCTTTTGCTCTAGAAAAAGAGGAGGAAGGTATTGCCTTAAATACTGTTGGTAAGTTTCTTCAATCAAAAGCAGCTGATCAAGTAAAAGTTGTTGAACAGAAAGAAACAGAGGATTCCAAAGAAAGTGTCGTTAAAAAAGACAAGAATCTTCTTTCCTCTCGCACTAGGACTAACGAAATACACTTTCAAAACAAGTCTAATACAAGGAAAAAAATGGCTTTGTCAATATGTTGTGAACAATGGCTTGCAGAGACAAAATCAGCCGAAGGTGCTGTTAAAATCTTATCAGATTATGTTATTGATGCGCTCAAACGTGGGGCAGATCATGTACTTGTTAGAGCTTTTGAGAAATATTGGAGCTATGTTGCAAACGCTCATGAATTAGGAGACTATCCGCAAGCTCTTGCTTGGATTCAAGTTGCTGAGGATATTCAACAGGCTATTAAAGATAGTATTCAACAAACGAATGCTTCCAAAAGTAATGAATTATCTCAGGCTTGGAAAAGTACTGTTGAGAAAGGGCAGGAGCTTGCAGAATACAGAGAGAAATATATTCAAGCAACGACCTCTTTTAAAAGTCCAGAGCTTATTCTGATATTGAAAAAAGTAGTGGAAGGATCACAGTCTACTGTTAACTATCTTAGAAAAGCTGCAGAAGCACGTTCTTTAAAAAAAGAACAGGAATACGAACGTTTTAACGATATTGCTACTGCTATGATAAGGAGTGTTAAGAAATTAAAAAAGGCTGTGGATGCTTTTCAAAAGTCGATCGATACAGCTGCAAAAGGAGAGGTTGAGGCATCACAATTATGGAGGAAAATAGCCGTGCAACGGCAAGAATCGGCTAGGTATTACAACGAAATAGCAATGGCCAAGATATCAGGAAATGATCATTACGATCATTTTTATAAGGCGCTTCAGTCTATTAAGTTGAGTATACGTTCTTTAGAGGAAGCTGTTAATGCACAAGCAAAAGCAACTCAAGCTATAAAAGAAAATAAGGGAGAACTAGCGGAATCGTGGTTTAATATCGTCAAGCAATATGAAGAATCTGCTGCATATTATCAACAAAGTGCAGAAGCCTATGTTTCAGAAAATGAAATAGAAGGAGATCGCTTGGGTGGAGACCTTTGTCATAAAGAAAGTATTGGTTATATGGCAATGGAAACAGCAAAGAAGTTAGAGGGTCAAGTAAGAGCATTAGAAAAAAAGTGAGTTCAAACTGAATTGAAGTAACAGTAAGAAGGAAGAAAATAGCCACAAAAGAACACAAAGAAACACAAAGAAACACAAAGAGCCAGAACACAAAAAAAGAATTTAAGAACTCAAAATAAAAATACTATAAAACTATGAAAAACTTATATCCACTTCTTCTAGGAGCATTGATAATCTTTACAAACTCTAGTTCTCTTCTTGCTCAAAATGAATATGATCAGGATAAAGATAGGCTGCAAGAAATTGGGAAGCCCCTTCCTGATAATGTCACTGCTAACTGTAACAGACTTCTTTTTAAACTCGCTTGTTCTGATGAAGTGCAAGGAGTCGATGGCGCGCAGAACTTGAGTGTACAGCAGTACTCGATAGTTCGAGCACCGGCGCGACGTAGCAATTCATTAGAAGAAGTAGAGTTTAAAAAGAAGTCTTCAGGTAATGGCCTTGATTGTTACCCAATGATGAACCCTGCGGCTGCAGATGAAGAGGAAGCCATTTGGAAATCGATAAGCAACAATGGAGTACAACAGACGTCGAGATCTAATGATCAAAGAGTCTCAGCAAACGAGAGTGTTTCTACATCTTCTTCTTCGAGTTATGCAACCAGAAGTAGTGTTCCTAACTCCAATCAGCGTCAGGCAATCTCTAATACAATAACTTCTGAAGAAGTTCAACGAGATAATACAATAAGAGCTCTTTTCTCTCCAACTCTTGACAATTTCAGATATGCTCTTTTAGCTTGTCCTGCAGCAACACGATTCCTTATTAATGAGGAGAAAAATTTCTCTTGTATTCAGTCTAGGGAATCTTCAAGTAGTGATGAAAATAAAAATAAAAGTGAAAACAGGAAAATATTAACCCATCTTAAGGCTCTCATTGCAGCTCAACATTCATTAGCAATTGCAGAAAGCATACCTGAGTTAAATGAGTTTGCACTTTTTCAGGCAGATCCATTGAGTGCAGAAAGACTCAAGAATATTTTAGAGTTTTTAACGAACTCTAATGGATTTAGAAATGAGCAAAATATTAATATCAATGGGATAACAACAGAAGTTGCTTCGTTTGATAGAAATTTGAATCAAGAATCTGCTCCTAAAAGGCAAAGAAGGGATGAGTTTAGTCCTAATACTTCATTCTTTAATAGACCTTTGTCACTTCCTCCTACTCCTGAGGTGAGTAAAGCGATACAAGCCATACCTATCTTACGTGCACTTATAGAAGGTAGGAATCCGCTCACAGGTATCCTTCTTCCTGAAGAAAGTTGCTATCAGTCAGCGAAAATACTTCGAGCTTTGCTTGTTGGAGTGGAGGCTCTGGAAGAAAAAGTTAAGAACCTTTCTTCACAGTCACCTTCAATAGCGATGAACTTCGTTGCTCCGGAGGGAGAGCCCTCAGGTGTACCCTATATATTCCAAGCTTTGCCCTCCGCGGCCTCTTGTTCTTCATCATCCTCAGCGACTGCTCAGATGGAACAACCTGCTAATCCTATTCAAATAATTAATACTGCAGGAGGAGAGGCTGGACAGGGAGAAAAAAAGTTATTGTTAGCAGCAGCTGGTAAACCCTGGACTCCTCAAGAGAATGAAAGGCTTATTATCGGTTTTGATTCAGGGATCTCAATAGAGAATCTAGCTCGGAATCATCAACGTACTGCAGTAGCTATCGAATCACGTCTTATAAGACTTGGTAAATTGGCGCCTCGAACAGAGCGTTTTGGTAAAAAATAACTACCAACATATTTGAAAAAAGAAATTAACCACAAAAGACTGAGGAGAAGAGAAGAAATTAACCACAAAAGAACACAAAAGAACACAATAAAAAGAGACCTGACGTTGAATTTAGCTGATTAATATATTTGTTTGGTTTGAGCTGTACAGTCTATGTGAATACTTAGAAGAAGCAGAGAAGAAAATTAACCACAAAAGACTGAGGAGAAGAGAAGAAATTAACCACAAAAGAATACAAAAGAACACAATAAAAAGAGACCTGACAGTAAGCTTAGCTGATTAGTATATTTGATTGGTTTGAGTTGCACAGTCTATGTGAATACTTAGAAGAAGCAGAGAATTAACTACAAAAGAATGAAGGAATGAAGAGAAGCGGAGAAGAGAACAAAATAAACAACCTTAAAAAAACTATGAAAAACTTATATCAACTTCTTCTAGGAGTATTGATAATTGCTACAAATTCTAGTTCTCTTCTTGCACAAGATGAATATAGGTTAAAGACAATAAATCAGGTTATAGGTTGTAGGTTACAGGATGAAAATAGGCTAAAGGCTGAAGGCTATAGGCTAAAGGAAACTGAAAGCCAGACAAAAGACCACAGAGAAACAGAATTACTATCAGGAGATCAGATTGAACAAGGAGGCAAAACTACTACGAACTACAATAATCAGGCTACAGGGTGCAGGTTACAGGGGACAGGATTGGAAACAACAGAACTACTATCAGAAAATCAAATGGGGCAAGGAGCTAAATTTACTACGAACCACGAAGTACGAACTGCGAACTGTAACAATTCAGGTGTAGACCTGAATTCTTACTTAATGATGAATCCTGAAACAACACAAGAGTTGGAAGATATTATAAAACTTTCGCGGAGTTCACTTGTGTCTTCTGAAACATCTTCAGAGAGAGGAGTGCTAAATGCTGTTCAAACTCCATTCATTGAGGGGGAAGAATCAAAAAGTGCTGTCGTTCCTAGCCAAGGAGATGTAATAAAGAATAGCACTTTCAAATTTGAAGAAAAATTTGTGAAGATAAGTGCACAGATAGAGGAAATAACACAGGCTTTACAAGAAGGGGGAAGCAGAAGAACATCTTATCTTTTGGATCGTATTGTTACGAAATTAAAGCAATCAAGGGATAGTTGGAATAAGTTTGGCGAATTATTTAGTCAAGGAGAACAAGAAAGAGCTTTTTTATGGAAGAAAGTAGCAGAAGAATCAGAAACTTCTGTAAATAAAATAAAACAACTTTTTGTTAGTCGTCCTCTCGAAAATAAAGAACAGTTAGAAAAAGAGATTTGGAATTTTTACTGTTTATCAGATATTTCTACTTGGGAATTAAAATCAAAAGAAGCAGGAATAAAGGCAGAACTATTGCAAGGTGAGGAAAAAGAACTTTGGAAAAATCTAGCGAGTCAATATCAACAAGCAGCTGATTATGAAAAGCAAGGATTAGAGATGGAGGTGTTAGAAAAAGAAGATGAAAGGGATAGTTGTATTTGGATTGGCAGGTATTTTTATTCAAGTGCTAAAAGAAAACTTCAAGCTATAGAGGCAAAGAAAGCAGGGAAGGATATACTTGCTATAGGGTATCAAGATGCAGCAGGAATATTAGAAGAAGCAATAGAGGAGGAAAAAAAGGCGTTGATAGCATATACGTTAGGCAAAGAAAGTGAAGGATTCGGTTATTCTTGGTTGGCAGGTTCTATTCAGAACCAAGCGAGTTATCAAGTAGAGATGATTGAAGCACAAGAAGCTGGTAAAACAATACTTGTGGAAAGTTACCGAGAAGTATTAGAGACATTACAAAAGGTAACAGATCAATATAGGCTATCTGTTGGAAAATGCGTTACAGACAAAAAAAATGAGAGTAAAATTTTAGAATGGATGGGGGATTTTTTTCAACAGAAAGCAAATTATCAGATAAAAGCGATAGATGCACAAGAAGCAGGGAAAAAGGTACTAGCATCTGGTTATCAAAAACTAGTAGAAATATGTGACTGGGCGGCAAATCAATATCAATTACCTGTTAAAAAGGGGGTAGCAAGTCAAGTTCGTGAAAATAGTAGTTGGGTTTGGATGGAATCTTCTCTTCAACAGAAAGTAGATTATCAGCTCAAAGCACTAAAAGCTGAGAGAGAAGGGAAAAAAAAACTTGCTAAAGGTTACCAAGAAGCAGCAGAATTATGTCAACGAGCAGTAGATCAATTTGAACTATCAGCGGAGAAGTTGGTTTTAGGAAGAAAGGATGAGAGTAATAGCAGAAAATGCCACGGAAGAAGTCTTCTGCTAAAAGCAGATCATCAAGTTGATGTGATAGAAGTGATAGATGCTAAAGGAGTTGGAGTAATAACATCTGGAGAGAATGATCGTCAAGAAAAAAAAGAATATGAAAGTGTTCGCTGGGAGTTAGAAGGAATTTCTCTTCAAAAGAAAGCAAACTATCAAGTTAAGGCAATAGAAGCATATAGAGTTGGAAAGATAAAGATTGCAAAGGATTACCAAGAAGCAGCAAAAACTTCTCAACAATCAGCTGATTTGTTAAAACGTTCAGCAATTAGCAGATACTCTTTGGAAAAAGAAGAAGGAGAATCTTTGCAAGCAAAAACAGATTACCAAGTTAGAATGATAGAAGCAGAGGAAGCTGGAAAAGTATTGTTTGCCAACAGTTATCAAGAAATTGCAGAAACCTTTCAAGAAGTAATTGATCAAATAAAACTATTATTTTCACTCATGCATGCTGACACAGGAAGAGAGGGGCAGAATTATGAAAGGTATTATCAACTTAAGCATGAAGAAGAGAGTTGCCGATGGTTACTTAAATCTCTTCGTATAAAAGCAGATCATCAAATTAAAGCAATAGAAGCCGGAGAAGTTGGGGAAATAGAGAGTGCAAAAGGTTATAGAGAAGCAGTCCAAATACTTCAGAAAGCAGAAGATCAGTATATACTAGTAGTGAAAGAAAAGATTTTTAAAAAGGAGAAAGATGCTGGGTGGAGGGAGTCTGAATTAGAATCTCTTCAAAAAGAAGCAATATATAAAACTAAAGCTATTGAGTACCAAGAAGCAAGAAATACGGTCTTTGCAAAAAGTTATCAAGAAGCAGCAGAAATATCAGAGTATGCTGCAAATTCATTCAAACAAGCAGTTGTAGCATTTGCTTTAAAACAAGAGAAGGCAGCATTTGACTGGAGTAATATTGGCAGATTTCTTGAAATAAAATTACAACATAAAGTAAAAGCTATTGAAAATAAAAGAGAAATAAAGTTTTTAAAAAAAGGAATGCAAAAAAATAATAATGAAAAGGTTTTAGATATTATTATGACTGATGAGAATTCTAACGCAGCGCTTCTTAGAAAAAGGCAAAGAATAGATACAACAGATCAAACAAGAAAAAAAATGGCTCTTTCAATATTTTGCAGTAACTGGTTGTTGGAGGAACAATTAACAACAGGTCCTATTAAAATTCTGTCAGATTATATAGTAAATGCCCTCAAACGAGGTGCAGTTCATGAATCTGTTAGCGCTTTTGAAGAAT
>DATEBV010000090.1:0-5161 GCA_035287205.1 Chthoniobacterales bacterium
AAGCTAAAAAACAAACTCGTTACCCTTTACTCTTTACTTGCTTATAGCTAAGCCAGGTAGCAAACAAAAATAAAAATCCATTTTCAAAATTAGTTCACTAAAGAACTCTAGTTTTTATGCCTACTCACTCCCACCCTATGGATGTCTCTTATCTGGCACGGCTTGCTCGCATAGAGCTTACCGCTGAGGAAACAGAGCTTTTCACTCAACAGCTTGATCGTGTTTTAGAGCATGTGGAGCAGATCAATCGCCTTGATCTTACAGGAATTGAACCAATGGCCCATGCCATCTCTGTCTTTGATGTTGTTCGCAAAGATATTTCTTTAGAGAGCTTGCCAAAAAGTGTAATTCTTAAAAATGCACCACACGATGCTAACGGACTCTTTATGGTACCTAAGGTCTTAGAGTAACTATTCGGCCAATAGGCCGAATAGTAGTTTAAGGGTTTAATGGTTTAAAAGTTTAGGGGAAAGTTTTTCTGTAGCTCCTACATTTTATCCCTCCCTAAACTCCTAAACAACCAAGGTAACCGTTCCGATATCTGATAAGAATGAGTTTTATAAAACTACTTTGTCGAAGTTTGAGGATTTAAAAATTGGAGATCAAATTTTTGATAAATATGATGTTTAGAACTGAAATAATATATTTTGTAAACCTTTAAACACTGCCAACGCCTTCATAGACGTTGGTAGTTATTATTTTACTAATTCAATAGAGCCTTCTGTTTCATCCTAAACTCTTAAACCCTTAAACATTTAAACCCTTAAACTACTATTCGGCCTATTGGCCGAATATTTACAATATGTCTCCCTTTCTAACCATTGCTGAAGCACGTCGTCTCCTTACTACGGGTAAAATATCCTCTCTTGAATTGCTTGATGAATTAGAGACTCGGATCACGACTCTTAACCCACAAATCAAAGCTTATCTCTCCTGGGATCATGAGACAGCGCGTAAAGAAGCTGAGCAAGCAGACCTTACAAAGCCTCTTGGAGGTATTCCTATTGGAATGAAAGATGCGATTGTTGTTAAAGGTGCACCTTGTCAATCAGCCTCCCATATCTTAGATGGTTACCACTCTCCTTATGACGCTACTGTGGTAAGTCGTCTTCGTCAAGCAGGGGCCTTTCCTTTTGGTCGGCTCAATATGGATGAGTTTGCCATGGGTTCTTCTACTGAAAACTCGGCCTTTGACACAACATCTAATCCCTGGGATCTTATGCGAATTCCGGGTGGATCGAGTGGAGGATCCTCTGCTGCTGTAGCCGCAGGAATGGGACTAGCAACCCTTGGATCTGATACCGGGGGCTCCATCCGTCAACCTGCAGCCCTCTGCGGCTGTGTTGGAATGAAACCTACCTACGGACGTGTTTCCCGTTATGGCCTCATTGCTTTTGCTTCCTCATTGGATCAAATTGGTCCCCTCACCCATACTGTTGAAGATAGCGCACTCATTCTCAATGCTATTGCTGGCCAGGATCAGCATGATACTACCTCGCTCAAATTGCCCCAGGAAGATTTTACAGCTGAAATTGGCCGTGACCTTAAAGGCCTACGCATCGGTATTCCTAAAGAATACTTTGTGGAAGGAATTGAACCAGGTGTTCGTTCTGCAGTAGAAACGGCTATTAAACAACTTGTTTCTCTTGGTGCAGAACCAATAGAAATCTCTCTTCCTCACACCGAATATGCTGTAGCTGTTTATTATATTATTGTAACAGCAGAGGCCTCCTCTAATCTAGCACGTTTTGACGGAGTTCGTTATGGACGTCGCTCTGAAAAAGCAACCGATCTCCTCTCGCTCTATGAGAAAACACGCGAAGAAGGATTTGGGGCGGAAGTAAAACGCCGTATTATTCTTGGCACGTATGTCCTGAGCAGTGGTTATTACGATGCCTATTATCTCCGAGCCCAAAAGGTTCGCTCTCTTATCCGCAGGGATTTTGATGAAGCCTTTAAAAAAGTTGATCTTATTGTATCGCCAACTTCTCCAGAAACAGCCTTTCAACGTGGTGAAAAGATGGCGGATCCTCTTAAAATGTACCTTGCTGATATCTTTACAATCGCTACCAATCTAGCTGGCATCTGTGGAATTAGTCTTCCTTGTGGTTTTTCCAAGCGTGATGGTGTAGAACTCCCTGTAGGATTACAACTCTTAGGACCTTCTTTTGCAGAAACGCGTCTCTTCCGTGCTGCTCATGCTTATGAACAGGCAACAGAATGGCATCAGAAGCATCCTATGGATGCTGTAAAGAGTAAAGAGTAAAGGGTAAAGAGTGTTTTAAGATCGAAAATTAATCAATATTTCGAAACTCTTATTCTGACAAAACGGATTTTTTAGAAAATAAGTCTTAGAATATGGAGCTATACCACTGCGCCAGCCACTCTTCACTCTTTACTCTTTACCCTTTACTTACCTGAAGCTCATAAAGCGTCCAAACAATATTTTCAACTACTGAAAAGCTCCAACATTGCATAAAAGAGATGATCCTAGCCATTATTCCCACCTACAATGAGATCAATAATCTACCTCATCTCTTAGAGCGACTCTTAGCTCTTCCTGGAGATATAGATATTCTCGTTGTTGATGACAACTCTCCTGATGGGACCGGAACTTGGGTTAAAGAGCAGGCAAAGAACAACTCCCGTATTCATCTCTTAAGTCGTCAGGAGAAAAATGGACTTGGGCGAGCCTATATTGCTGGATTTCAGTGGGCGTTGCAACATGCTTATGAATATATCATCCAAATGGATGCTGACTTCTCTCATAATCCAGAAGATGTTCCTTCTCTTATTACAGCTATCCAGCAACAAGGAGCCGACTTAGCCATCGGCTCTCGCTACGTTCATGGTGTTCGGGTGATTAATTGGCCTTTGCGTCGACTCATTCTGAGCGTTGGGGCTTCTTACTATGTTCATTGGATCACAGGACTCCCTATTTGTGATCCCACAGGAGGCTTTAAATGCTGGCATCGTGACACATTAGAAGCCATTAACATAGAAACGGTACAATCCAATGGTTATGGTTTTCAAATTGAAATGAGTCACAGGGCTTGGCGAAAAGGGTTTTCTATTATTGAAGTTCCTATTATTTTTACTGACCGTTTTCAAGGAACCTCAAAAATGTCAATGAACATTGTGATTGAAGCCTTCTTTATGGTCTGGAGATTGCTGATACAAAATGGATTTCGACGACACGTAAAGAAAACTGCAAAAAGAAATTAACCACAAAAGAAAGGCCAGAAGAACGGAAATTAGCCACAAAAGAACACAAAAGGACACAAAAGAAGAAGTAAAGAGTGAAGGGTAAAGGGTAAAGGGTAAAGAGTCCGAAGGCGTAACTTTACTAAGTTAACATTACATGACTAAGAGATGAGATCTAGTCGTAATCACGTGAAAAGAGCAGAAATTACCTTGAAATAGTTTTGAAAATTTGTAAGCATTCTTGATGCCTTTAGGTAACCTTGTCCCTTCCTTTAGCCAAAAATACAACCCTTAACAAACCTATGAAAATCCTTCTCCCCTTTCTTCTCGGAGCTTTGATAAGCGCCACAAGCTCTAACCTCCTTCTTGCACAAAGTGAAAATATACAGGAGAGCACTGAAAGAACTCTTTCTTATAATACTGCAAACGCAGAATTGTCCAACTCAGATGACGACTTGAATTGTTACCTGATGATGAATTCTGTAGAACTGAAAAACCTTGAAAAAGGAACGGCAGCTTTGCGAGATGAATTAGGAGTTTTGGGGCAAAGAATTACTCCACCCCAAACGCCTATAGCAGCAAGCGCTTCAGCATACTCTTCGGTTGGGAGGACAACGATATCAGGTCAAAGAGCTGTAGAAGCAACGGCCGTATCGACGGTCGATGAAAGAGGAGAAGAAAATTCGACAGCCCAACTTCTTAAAGAAGAGATTTGTAATAACATCTATTTGGAATGTATTGCTAAAGTAGCCACAATGTCACTTGCAAAGCGCGGAACTGCTGAAGGAATTTCTCAAGAAGCGAAAGAGTGGGAGGCCGCTAGACATATGGCAGCAGAGGAAGAAAGAGATTGTAATAATGCATGGGAAGAAGCTAAAAAAGAGACCTTAGCGGCTCAAAGAAAATTCGATTCTGCTAATGCTATTATTCACGGGAAAGCCTATGCGGATGAGGCTTATTATGATTGGCAAGTAAAAGAACTTGTTGAAAAACTTGCTAAAGCACGAGTAACAACAGCTCATGAGACCCTTAACGCAATCGATTTGAGAAATACTGCTCAACACGCCAGAGCAGAATCTAGGCTTAAAACAGCAATAGAGACGGAACGCAAGGCTTCTGATGCACTCGAAGCTGCAACGGCTCATGTTTCTAGCGAGGAAGCCTCGACACCCTCATCTACTGGTAAAAATTTCATGAGAAGAGAGAGTCTTGATATTAACCAGAGCTCCATCAATCTGCCAGCTGCTCCTCAAAGACCACTTTCTACCACACCTCCTAAACCATCGTTATCTGGATTTAATATCATAGGAACAGAACAGAATGTTGCAACCTCTGCGATTCCAATAGCAACGGCCATTGAGTTCAATCCTGTCAGCAAACTCACGATTGACGAATCCCTCAATCAGCTTAAATTATCAGAAGAGAGTACAGCTAAAGAAAAGAAAGCGGCTGCTTTTGAAGCTGAATATTCTACGATGGTCCAGGATGCTAAAACACAAGCCGAAGAGGCAGCAACAGCCGCAACGCTGGCTCGAGAAAAGGCTGAAAAACAGGGAGCATCCGAGGAAGTCTGGAATGAAGCATCAGAAGAAAGTAGAATAGCAGAACGAGCCTACGCCGAGGTTATTAAGATTTGTAAGGAATATCAAAAACATGTCGCTGATCATTGCGAAGGATATATCGTCAAGACAAAAAGCTCTAAATATAACATTGAACTTGAAAGAGCAGAAAACAAAAAAAATCATTGGATAACCAAGGTAAAAGAATGCAAGCAAAAAAAAGACGCTTTACAGAACGAAGCAATAGAGAAAAAACGAGCTACTGAGGCGGCAAAAGCGGCCCAAGAACGCGAGGCAGTAAGGATTGCAGAGCAAACGAGAATCGAACAAGAAAAGAAAGCCGCTGAAGAAAAGGAAAAAGCAAGGATCGCAGAACAAACAAGAATTGAGAGGGAAAA
>DATEBV010000091.1:0-8092 GCA_035287205.1 Chthoniobacterales bacterium
GTACCTCATATCACCTAAACGTTCGGATTAAATTGGGCGAAAAAAGGGGTCAGCTACCTCATATGAGCACCGTAGGTGATCATGTGTGGGACTGACCCACTTTTTGGCGAATGCGAAATTATCGTTGGTATGAGGTACTAGATCTTGTTCATTAATCATGAATCGGATGTGGGGTGGTGAAAATCGTAGAAATATCCACCCTATAATTAGTGCTAATTTTGTAACTGCTAACGTTTCTCAAACAGGAAGAAATTTACCACAAAAGAACACAAAGGATTACACAAAGAACACAAAAAAAGAAAAAAGAATTTTTATAAAAATTCTTTAACATGTTAATAATTAAAGGATTTTACCAACGTTACTTTATTTCGCAGAAATAAAGTAACGTTGGTAGCACGCTTACTCCAAAAAGAGCTTGCTTGAGTCCCATGGTATTGTGATAAGCGTATGATTCTTAACTTTCTGTTCGATAATATCATGCGGTAATTTACCAGCTTTAATCCGCTCTTCTACATTAAATGCATCAACGACAAATGGTTTTCCAGCACGCCATACAACAAAAGGTTCAAAAAATACATCCCCTCGTGTCGTGCGAACTTGATCAATCTTTTGAGCAATATATTGCTTACGTTTCTCAAGCTCTTGCTGAAACTCCGAAGAAACTAGGTAAGAAGGAGAATGAAAACGAGGCGCCCTTAATAAACAATTACATAAAAGAATAAGCACTACTATCGGAAGGACAAAAGTAACTATTCGGCCAACAGGCCGAATAGAGGCTATAGGCTGTAGGCTATAGGCTGTAGGCAAATCGGAGTACTGATTAAAATTTGATGGATCACTCTGATAACGCATCGATTCTCTCTCACATTCTACAGATGGGCCAACCGAATATTTATTTAGATTTAAAAGACAATCCCAAGAGAAACCAACTGCTAAGGAAACACCGATCAGAAGATCAAACCCAGAGTTACTCCATACTCCATCTCCAAAACGCTGTAAGACATGAACTAGTAAACCAATCACAATAATACTATCGATCAGTTGCATTGTAGCTATTCGGCCAACAGGCCGAATAGAGGCTATAGGCTGCAGGCTGTAGGCTGTAGGCAAATCGGAGTACTCATTAAAATTTGATGGATCACTCTGATAACGCATCGATTCTCCCTCACATTCTACAGATGGGTTAATCGAATGTTTAAAAAAAGAATAAGTAAAATAATCTAAGCATTTAGTGAGAAAGGCATAATAATACTTCCAGCGTATAAAAAACCATAAGAGCAATCCAACATACATTGCTCGAAAAACATAGAAAACATTCCAACTGCTTGGCATCTTCAAATTGGAGTATTGAAGAGTACGTGGTGTTAAGAAATTATGAAAAAAATCGATCCCGTAGCACCAATAACACAAAATAAACCCCGTAACTATTAGGATAGCAGCTAAACAACAGCAATTAACTAATTCCCTCCATCGTCCCTCCCGTATCAGCAAGAAAAGTGCAACTAAAGGAAAAGTAATGATGTTGTGTTTAAAAAAACCAGCAATCACCATAATAAGAATTGCTAATGCGTAACTATGATCTGATAACTGTTCAGAACCCTTTTTAACAAACGGTGCACTTAAACGGTACCACCAGTGAACAGACCGCTCATTTGGTTCAGAGTTTGCCTCCGCAGGAGGTGAACTCTGAACGGTTAGCGAGTAGGCATGAAGAAAGACACAGAATCCAATCAGCATGATCACTTCAGCTAGCAGTTGAGGATCGTTCATTCCTACATAGGTATTAAAAAAGCAGCTCATGGTGACCGCAAAATAGGATCCCCCAATAACAGCACTTGAAATCGTAACTATTCGCTCCAACACCGGCGCGACGAAGCCCTTCGCAGCTGAAGGTGACTTTGAAGACAGGTTCTTAATCATTCCTCCAATGAGAAAAGCAATTATTAATACAGCACCAAACGAGATAAATCGTCCTGCTAAGACATTATCCCCTATTATCTTCCCAAAAAAACCAACCACATAAAATGAAAGGGGCGGATAATTATTAGTGATCAGTTGTTCTAACGAAGGATAGAGTGGCATTCTACCCATGGCAGCATCGGCATAAAAAGCATTCCAACCTTCATTACTGCTAATTGGAATACCCCAAAACATTCGATGAAATGGCCAAATGAGTGATACCAATGCAAGCAGACTCATCACGAACATTCCTATTATAGAAATTGCCCGGAAGTAGAGCTTGTCCGAAAGTGACCCAGTTTTGAAAATGGATTTTAATTTTTGTTTGGTACCTGGTTTAGCTACAGACATGTAACGAGTAACGAGTAAAGGGTAACGAGTTTATTTAGTGATTAGAGGAATGAGGACAGTGCTAACATAAATATTCGGCTAACCCATCGGTAAAATATGCCAGAGAATTCACCACAAAGAGCACAGAAATATTTAACCGCAAAGAACGCAGAGAACGCAGAGAATAGATTGCGAAAATAAAAAATTCTTAAAAATGAATTCCTCCGCCTCTCTTACAAAATTCTTTAATATTTTTCATTCTTTGCGTTCTCTGTGTTCTTTGCGGTTAATTAATTTTTTTCTTTTTTTGTGTTCTTTGTGTATCTTTGTGCTCCTTGTGGTGAATTTCTGCGTATTTTAGAAATGTTAGCAGTCATAAAACTAGCACTAATTATAGGATGGATATTGCTATGATTTTCACCACCCCCTACAGCCTATAGCCTCTATTCGGCCTGTTGGCAGAATAGTTACATGCTAACGATGAACACAGATGGTATCGATCTTAATTTTCTGACAACTGACAACTGACAACCGACAACTATCTACCAACATCCTTTTTCAGAAGGATGTTGGTGATCACAAGCAGTGACGCCTTCCAATGTGCAAATCCTAATACCTTTGCTTCATCAAGTAGTGGTCTGAGTATATCATAACACCGACGCCAGACTGCTTCATCAAGTGCTGATTTTACAATAACTTGATCCTCAGGCATCCACTCTATTGAAACTCCTCGTTCTTGGGCCCAGCTTTTCAAAGCTCGCTGAGCCAACTGTCCTCGATAAATACGCTTACTATGCTGAGATCCATGGGAAGCAGGATGCCATTTTTTATCCAGCACCACTGTATCGCAAAATGCTATCTTATCCAACAATCCACACTTGATCCAATAATCACGATCTTCCATCGGTTCATATCCTGTGACAAAACCTCCCACTGCTTGATGAAGATTCGCTCTGACTAAAGCAGAACCAGGCGTAATAATAGCGCTACGCCAAAAATTTCGTTCGCCTCCGTGAGGTGGAACGCCAGCAGCATAATCAAAACCATTCAGTCTGGCCAACTGAGGTGTTTCACGACGTTCAATAACCATTCCATAGGCTACCCCGGCCTTTTGCGCTATCGCCGTTTTTAACAATTGCTCCAAAGCATGAGGCAAGAGTTGATCATCTGCATCTAAAAAAAGTAAGAACCTGTCTTCAAGGTCTAACCATTCTCCCATTGCCTTAGCTGCTCCAATATTCCTAGCCCGTGAGACTCCCCCATTGTCAACCCGCACGTAGCGCACTATTAGACTTCTTTCCAAACTCGCTGATGCTGATGAAGTGCAAGGAGTCGACGGCGCACAGGAGTTGAGCGTATATAACATACTCGACGCTCCGAGCACCGGCGCGACGCCGCAATTCGCAGCATCAGTAGAGTTTCGAGAGAAGTCTACTCCTCCAAATGCGGCTACCACTTCCTCCGTTCCGTCCCTACTCCCATCATCGACAACAATAATTTCATAGGGTGCCACCGTCTGTTGCAAACACGAGCGCAGTGTTGCTGAGAGGTACTCCGCAGCATTATAAGCAGGAATGATGATACTAACAGGTGAAAGCATTGATGACGGGGTCATGACGGGGTCAGTCCGACAGTTTATTACAAAAGGTGCCAGTTCATTACATCGCCAAAAAGTGGGTCAGTCCCACACATGATCACCTACGGTGCTCATATGAGGTAGCTGACCCCTTTTTTCGCCCAATTTAATCCGAACGTTTAGGTGATATGAGGTACTAGGTTAAATAATTTTTATAAAAATTATTTTTTCTTTTTTGTGTTCTTTGTGTAATCTTTGTGTTCTTTGTGGTGAATTTCTTGCTGTTTCGGTTATGTTAGTACTCTTTTGTGGTTAATTTCTGTTCTTCTTCCATGCGCATTCAAAATATCCTTCCTCTCACTATCCGACGGTCTCTAGGTAATTTTTGGCATCAACAAACTACTACTCGAAACAAAAGAAGGCTTTTAAAAAAACTGCAAGGAAAAGGAACCATTTGCAATATATGCCAATGGGAAGGCGCTAGATTTGGTGATGATGCATGGCATCCCGGAACTGTCTGTCCTCATTGCGGCAGCCAAGTTCGTCATCGAATGCTAACAGCAATGCTGGATGGAAGATCGTCTTTTCCTGAACTACAAGAGCATTCTCTCCTTGCTGGCAAAACAGTTCTCCACTTTGCTCCTGAACGTCAGTTGCGTCACCGCATAGAAAAAGCATCTAAAAAATATATCTCCAGCGACTATGATCGTGGCGATATCGATCTTAAACTCAATATGAGTGCAATGCCTACAATTGCCGATACGAGTTTTGATGTCGTTATTGCCTGTGATGTCTTAGAACATGTCCCTGATGATCGTGCTGCCATGAGAGAACTTTACCGTATTTTAAAACCAAACGGTATAGCCATCATCACTGCCCCTCAAAAAGATTCTCCTTCAACAACAGATGAAGATCCTAGCATCACGGATCCAGAACAACGTTTAAAAAATTTCGGCCAACGCGATCATTTGAGAATCTATGGGGATGACTTAAAAGAACGTCTGACAGCAACTGGCTTTCAAGTCACTATTATTAATACTGCCTCCTTCTCAACAACAGATTCTGATCGCTTCGTCCTTGTACCTCCAAAACGCTCTTCTCATCCTCTAGCAACTAACAATCGCCGGCTTTATATAAATATTCGGCCAACAAGCCGAATATAATAAGTTTAAGTTTTAAGTTTAAGTTTAAGTTGATTCTTGGTCACTTCGTGACAGGGTAAGAAGTGAAGCGGCTTGAGATGGTACACATTAAAACCCCTACCAATAACAGCCGCCCTCAATCTTTTCCCATCCACTAGGACGTTCTTGTTCTAACGGAGCACACCAAGCATCGGTCATGATAGAATGATACTTTGGTTGCTCTACCATCCAACGACGTCCTCGTACACCAAAAAGAAGTTGCGTTACACCTCCTAAATGAAGTGCTACTTTTCCCATCTCCTTGACTGTAGCAGCGAGAGGAAATCCATAGGCTCCACAACCAATAATGGCTACATCAAAATCTTCTTGCTGCACCTGTTTTTTTAAGGCCTCAAGCGTTTTAGACCATGAAGCATATTCTGTAGAATGACCATTGATAGTTTGTGGAGCTTTAATAACCTTTAAGGAAAATTCAGGAAGTACCTTTGGGTTATGAAAAAGTTTCTGACGCACTGTAGAATATTGCGTTAAGATCGATTCTGCAAAAGGATGAACGACCAACACCTTTAATCCTTGCAGCGACCATGACCACGGTTCTTCACAAAAATAAGGTTCTATAGAGTGAAAATCGGCCACGAGGGATTGAGGAGCATAAGATCGTATGAGCCATCCTTGGTAAGGTGTTGATGATGCCCATCCAAGAATATTAGCGTGTCGAAGAGACTCAACATAGATATTTGAAAATTCCTTGAGCTCTTCATCCTCGAGTGGAAAAACCCCTGATACTCGACAGAGGGGATCCTTCACTTTATCAGGGACAGATCGTTCCGTTAAAAATCTTCCAAGAGCATCTCCTTCCGTCCATCCAAGGCGTCCCAGAAAAAAAGGTTTTTTTGTACGAAGAGCCTCTCCAATTTTCCTATTGCATTCTAAGGTACTTAAATGAGTCGTTAAAGATACTTGGGCTCGATGCGTGCTTAAGATCCTACGATACTTTGTTAAAAAATTTTTAATGATCATGAAAGATTACGAAATCGTTTTGAACCACCGTCCAAAAAGCCGATATTTCAAACAACCTCTCAGAGATTGACTAAAATAACGAAGTTTATCCTCAGCATGTTGAAAGTGCTCTGTCCAGTCACATCCAGGACGAGGTTTTTGCCACGCAATCCCAGGAGAAGAGACCCACGTTCTCAATTGGTATTTGTCAAAAAGATGATCAATGTTTGGTCGTTCATTCAGAGGCTGTGGAAGGTCATGCCACTGGAGCATCCGATCATACGAGCTCTGATTGTAAATAATAAAATGAGCCGTTACGGCATGCAGGCATTCAATCATTTCTACTTCTATTGGCTTAAACTGAGTTTGAAGCTTTTTAGGGTGAACATACAAAGCTCCTCCAAGAAAAATATCCCATCGCTTACGTTCTTGAAGTAAGAATTGCGAAAGAGCCGGCCATGCTTTCATAGCTTCTCGAGCGGTACAGTCATCTTCTAAAACAATCACATAAGGCCACCCTTTATCTTTGGCCTTAGCGATTAAATCGAGATGCGTGATCGTACATCCTATCTGTTTGTTACCATCGGGTGTCACTACAAAACGCTCGCACTCCACTCCATAAGGAAGAAATTCTTGTTGAACCTCTCGAAACAATTCCTCTTGAGAATCAAGATTAATAACAAATGCTTTATTCATTTTTTTGCTCTGTTTCAGTAATTGTAGATTATTTGAAAAATCCCTTACATTAGTTTGCTATAAACATTTAAAGTCTGCTGAACAGTCTTTTCCCAAGAAAATTTACTTGCCTGTTTTAAACCTTCACAAGAGAAATGATGCCAAAGGCTCTCCGAATTAAGTAATGACTCTGCTGCCTCTGCCAATACACTAGGTGATACGTGCTCAGGATCAATAAGGATGCCTCCTTCTCCAACCACTTCAGGAAGGCTACTTGTTTTCAGCGCAATAACAGGTACTCCCATCTTCATTGCTTCTAAAGGAGGCAATCCAAAACCTTCATGCTCAGAAGGATAAAAAAGAGCTACGGCATTTCTATAAAGGGCTCCTAACTGGAGATCATCAGGATATTCTACTATGTTAAGCGAATCAAAAATCCCAAGTTCTTTGATCAGTTGTTTTTCATCATCACTCCATGGAGGACCAGCAACCACCAATTGAAGATCAGCATATTTTTTCTGAAGCACAGCAAAAGCATGGAGCGTTAGAATAAAATTTTTATAAAATGTTCGTGCCCCTATGTAGAGAAAATATCTCTTTTCAAAAGGATTACGCATTAATTCATTAGGCAATGTTAATGAAGAGGCTAACGGAATAACACTACTTCTCATTTCACATTCAGGAAATCTTTCTAGCAGATCATCTCTCGTAGCATGAGAAACACAGATAATATAATCTGCTCTTTTAATAGCTGCAGTTTGATCTTTTATAAGCTTGGCACTCCGTGAATATCTCTGAGCAAATCGTGCTATGGTAAAATCATGTACTGTAATGACTACTTTCCCTGGAATATTTTCCCATAATAACGGCTGACATAAATGATAATAGGTAGGATGAATCAAATCTATCGAACGCATTCTTAGCGCCAAGAGCGCATTACTAAAACGCAAACTATTGGGAATCCATAAGTTTTTTAACTTAGGATGATGTGGAGCAAAGATATTCTCCTCCACCTTTTTGAAAAGAAAAGGATGAAACGAAGGAGGCAATCCTGCAATAATCTCTGTAAAATACCTATTAATGCCCCCCGTCTTCTGAAGTGCATAAATATAACTATCGTAGAGTATGTTCACTGGAATAAATATCCGGCTCACAAGCCGAATATAAGTTTAAGTTTTAAGTTTAAGTTTAAGTTAATTTTTGGTCACTTTGTGACCTCAACTTCCATCCTCTTTCATGCCTATTTATGAATTTCCGTGAACTAACCCGAATATTTCATACTCATCTATTACAACTTGTGGAAAACTTCATGAATACTGCGTTGGACTTGAATTGTACTTGGGACAGTATGAAACATACAGCCACGGCAGTAAAATCCTTCGTCCGCCTTGTCTCATCAAGTTTTGCACTA
>DATEBV010000092.1:0-3410 GCA_035287205.1 Chthoniobacterales bacterium
TTCCGCTAGCGCTTGGTCAGCTACTTCATTTTCAGTCCACAAACTAGCAAGGTATGCTAACTCATATTTTTTTTCAAGTGCCTGATGGATTAACTCATCAAGATTTACTGAATTCCAATCCCAAGTGATATTAGGATGATCTTGTTCTAACTTATTTTTTATTTGTTCTTCTTGTTCTAGTAATTTACCAGCAACATTGGCTGTTCCCAGCATTTCAATATTAGACTGGATTTCAGCAAGGAGCATGTCTTTCAGCGTTTGATTATCCGATGAGGAACTGATCTCTGCTTCTTCAGAAGAAGATGCTTTATTCTGATGAGAGCTAGCAGTAACATTAGCTGTTGTTCTACCTGAAGCTGAAAAGGAAGATAGAGAGTTTGCCTCACTTGCTGGAACTCCTAAACTGATTGATTTTATCACCTTTGAGGGAATTCTTGTTTCACTAAGAGCCAACTCCATAGCTTCTTCTGCTCCTTCAACAGCAGGGTTCATCATTAAGTAACAATCAAGGGAATTCCCTTGATTGTTACTGTTCTTAGTTGGCAGTTCGTAGTTTGTAGTAGATCCAACTCGTTGGTCAATCTGATCTTCTGATTGTAATACTCCCTTTCGATTATTTTTTACCTGTTCCCTGTCCCCTGTCCCCTGTTCCCTGATTATTGCCTGCTCCCTGTTCCCTGTCTCCTGTATCCTGATTAGTTCAACCTGACCGTTAAGGCTACTAAAGCTTGCAAAGCTTAATAAGGCTCCAAGGAAAAGGGGAAAAAAGTTTTTCATGATTTTGAAGTGTTTTGAAATTTTGAAAACATTAGAAATAGAAAAAATCGTTAAGTTTTAAGAAACACGTCTCTAAAAATTACTTTTGGATTGGATTTGATATTTGCCTCCCCATCTCCATTCCCTGCTATGACTCTATAATAGTTAAGGGAACAGAGCCCCTCCCCTCCTCGAACCCTTGTCCTGTGGCCTCTGCAAAATCATTAAGAGTTTTTATCATCTCAACAAGAAGTTCTGCTGTTTTCTTCCAGTAGTTGATCCCGTCGCTATCATTTTCATTTTTATCAAATTCACTGAAATTGATTCTATTTATTCTGTTTGCTATCTGTGTTAGTGAAGAAAGGGCATCTACTCGTGCAATTGTGAGTAGCATATTAGGGTATCTCACTGGATGGCCTATCATATCTCCAATAGATTGAATGAGACTATAACCATCAAGAACCTTCAATTCGGCAATACTAGCATAAATCCCACTAAGACCCCAATAGGAAAGTCCAGGGGCAGAAGAATCTGGAAGACAACCGTAAACACGATCAGCACTAACTGCCATAATGGCAGCAGCATTTTGAATGGCAATCAACGTTACTTCTGAAGGTTCTTTTATGTAATTCCCTACAACATGAGAAAAATATTCTTGAGCAATCTTTGCCTTGAGATAGCGATTTTTGATTTCGCTATTTTCTGTTTCGCTAGCTTTTAAAAACAAGTCGTTATGTTGTAAATAAAGAACATCCCAAATCTTTTGAAGTTCCTGAGTAAAAGCCGTGATAGCTTCATTGCTTATTCGTTTTTGTTGGGCTGCTTGCAACCAAAGGGCTGCTACACTCTCTTTTCTAGCCTCCTGAGCACCAGTTGCTTTAGTAGTAGCCACAGCAGCACCATAGCACTTCCAAGCATCATCGCGTGCCCCTTTTGCTTTCTTTTCATATTCTTCCCCTCGAACATCCTTTTTAGCTACATAAGCATTAGCAGCTTGAATAGAGTGCTCTATGGAAAGATGGTAGTTGTTACAGGCCTCTATCCAAAGCTCTACCACATTATTTTTCCCTTGTTCTTGGAGACGAGCTTTGGTTGTTACAGCAAGAGCATATTTAAGTGAATTGTTAGCATCGTTTATTGCGTCTTTAACCTTCTTTATTTCCAAACTACGAACGGCTCTAAGCTCTTTTTGAAGTGCTTCTGTTTTGAGCTGCAATGGTTCTATTTTTGGAGATAACGGCTTGCGTTTTTGAACGACTTGTTTTTGTTTCATTTCATTCAGTTTTAATATTCTCTTTTCTGGAGTTAGCCCCCCCAATTGACGCATCTCTTGCCTATTTCTTGTTTTTGCATGGAGATTGTCTAAAGCCATTTGAGCCGACTCAAGCGCTTGATTATCAGATGCATCAGTATAGAGCCATGCTTTTTTTACTTTGTGCCGTACTCGTTCCACCTCTTCTTCAGCTACTGTTATTTCGTCTGCAAAGGATTTTTCATAAACATTGTTTATTTCATTGATCTCACCATTGTACGCACTCCGTTCTTCGGAACTCAGCTGGGACCAAGGCATCGAATTTCCTGCTAAAAAGGCCGCTGCTGCTGTGGCTGCGCGTGTCCTGAGGACTTCTTTCTTAGCTTCAATAATGGCAATCCAGAGACTTTCAATATCAGTAAGCCGTTGCTCTTCGCGTTGGTAGAGTATAAAGGCTTGTTCCTCTGCTGCTGCAAGTGCAGTAAGCCGTGCCAAAGCACGTTGATTTTCATCAGCCCAGCCGCCTATAGCTTTTTGATTTTTTTTGAAGGAGAGATCTAGTTCTTTGGCTTTACGTACAGCTTCAGCGTTACTTTTTCTCTCAGCCCAAAAGGTCATCATTCCTGAAATTCTTTTGCGCGCAGATTCCAGCGCATCATTTTTTGCTGCTTCTGTGTAGGCTTTCCATGCGACAATTTCCTTTTGATCAACATCCTCATAGAGAGCTTCTGCTCCTTTCTTGTCGCCTTTCTTATACTGTTGCTTGGCTGCTAAGGCCGCCTGATCGGCTTCTTCAAAGCAGTGCAGAAGGTCGCGTTTCCGTTTTAACTCATAGATCGCCACTTCTCGTTGTTGCTGCATCTGTTGAGACTCTAGGCTCAGTGGTTCTGGAATTTCATCCTTAGTATAGGATTTTGTAAGAGCACACCAAAGATCAGTCACAGCTTGATCTGATTGTTTTAATTTTTGAAGGACCACTGCTCTCTCTTCTGAATCATTCATTCGCATCACACTCTGATGATTGGAAGCTAAAGTGTCATATTCGGCCTGAGTTTTTTGAGCTTCAGTCCTAGCTGCTATAAGCTTTGCTTCAGCTGCTGCAACTTTTTTACAGGCCTGTTTCACCTCTTCATCAGAACCCTTACCCCTCGCATTTTTATCCTTGATGATCAACCCCTTCTCTTGAAGCCTTGCGACATCTTCTTCCAATGTGACAACTTCCTGGGCTAATTGCTCTGCCATGAGATACGTTTTCCAGCGACTGTTATTGGCCTTCCAATCCTCCTTAAAACTCAGCGCAGCTACTTCTTTCTTTTGCAACTTGAGTGTTTCTTGATCGGCTTTTTTCCAGACTCGAAGAATGGCTTCATCATCCATAAGAGGAAGCTGATTTTTAGAAGTT
>DATEBV010000093.1:0-3764 GCA_035287205.1 Chthoniobacterales bacterium
CGCAACGGGGCAACAGGCAGTGAGCGTTGCAGAGCGCTTCCATGCTGCTCTTGGTTTAACGGGTCTTATTTTAACAAAACTCGATGGTGATGCTCGTGGAGGGGCCGCTCTCTCACTACGCAGTGTAACAGGGCAACCGATTAAATTTGCTGGTGTTGGTGAAAAAATTGATCAATGGGAACCTTTTTATCCTGATCGTTTAGCTGGCAGAATTCTGGGAATGGGGGATGTCGTTAGCTTTGTAGAAAAGGCAGCAGAGGCTGTAGAGTTTGATGAAATGGAGCGCCTTGAGAAAAAGATGAAGAGCTCTTCACTTGATTTGAATGATTTTTTAAGTCAGATAAAAATGATTCGTCGTATGGGTCCCTTAGAGAATCTTCTTGGCATGTTGCCAGGAGCTGCTAATCTACCAGCGACTGCAGTTAGTGGAAAAGAGATGTCACAAGTGGAGGCAATTATTTTGTCAATGACTCCTCAAGAACGAAAGCGTCCTGAGATTCTCAATGCTCGCCGCCGCCAACGAATAGCTCGTGGTAGTGGCACTTCTGTGACTGAAGTCAACAATCTTCTCTTGCGTTTTAGTCAGATTAAAAAAATGACAAAAAACATGGGGAAGATGAAAAAAATGTTCGCCGGATCCGCTAAAAATGGATTTGGTGGACTCAATCAACATTTACCGAATAGATTACCATGGCAGTAGCAATTAGACTCCGTCGTGAAGGAGCACGTAACCATCCTTTTTATCGCGTCACCGTAGCAGACCAACGTTCGCCTCGTGACGGCAAGTTCATCGAACTCATCGGACATTATGATCCGAAAAAGACAGGTGAGAATTTTACACTAAACCTTCCTCGAGCTGAATATTGGCTCAGTGTTGGTGCACGTCCTTCTCAGACTGTGATGAGTATCATTAATAAAACTCGTAAGAGTGCAGCTGCCGCTGCGGCTGTTGCTTAACAGCTTTACACGCTAGAAGAGTTACTGTACTTCAGGTGCAGTAACTCTTTTTAAATTTTAAAACTTTTTCTAGTGAGGGAATCGCTATTTTTTCTATGAAATTACTTTGTTCTTATTCTCTTTTGTTTCTTCTTCTTTTTGTTGGAGCCGCTTGTGAGAGGCATCCTGCTTCTCAGACTATTCCAGGATACGAAGAGAAAAAGGCTCTGCAGCAAAAAGAAGCAGAAGAAAAGCCTATTGCTCCTTCTTGTTGTACCTCAGGAGCGCCGGAAGATCAGTCTACTAATAAAGTAGCTCCTGAGCCAACGGAGTAACCTTTTGTTAGTGGTTAGTGGGAATAACACTTGCAGAGGGCATTAACCCGAGCTCCTCAGTTGCCACTGGTGATCTTTTGCAATATACTTGGCTTCAAAATCTCATCCATCTCAACGGAGGAACTCGGGTTATAGACTTCTTTCGAAATTCGCTTATGCTCATGAAGGGCAAGGAGTCACGGAGCGCAGAACTGGAGTGTACAGAAGTACTCGAGGCTTTGACCACCGGGGCGACGTAGCAGTTTATGAGTAGAAGTAGAATTTCCCAAGAAGTCTTATGAAGTTAGCTCTTTTCGATTTAGACCATACCCTTCTTAATGGAGATTCTGAATATCAGTGGGGTACTTATTTAATCGAGCGCGGTCTTATTGATCCTGTGCCTTATCGAGCCAGACACGCGCTTTTCTGTGAAGCCTATCGCAAAGGTATTTTGGATATACAGGAGCTTTTGCAATTTCAGTTAGAATTTTTAACACGTCATCCTGTAGAAAAACTCCATACATGGCGTAAGGAATATGTTGAAGAATGGATTCGGCCTTTATTGCTGCCAAGAGGAATTGAGGCTATTGAACAGCATCACAAAAGAGGTGATGATTTAATACTCATTACGGCGACTAATGAATTTCTAACCGAACCCATTGCTGAGTTCTTAGGAATAAAACATCTCATAGCCTCCAAAGTAGAGAGAGATCTTCAAGGCGATTACACAGGTCGTTCCTTTGGTACACCCTCTTATCAAGAAGGAAAAGTAACGCGTTTACAGGAATGGTGTGTGGCTCAGGGATGCTCTTTTGAGGATTACAAAGAAATTTGGTTTTATAGTGATTCTCACAATGACCTGCCTTTACTCTTAAAGGTTCACCATCCCATTGCGGTCAATCCTGACGAGCAGTTGCTAAAGCATGCTCAGTTGAATGATTGGCCCGTGGTGGATTTTGGAGTGAGGAGAAAATAACGAAGAAGAAAAAATAGCCACAAAAGAACACAAAGAAACACAAAATTATTTGGCCTATTGGTCGAATAATTATCTCTCCTGAGGTTTAGCATGACCTTAGAAATATTTAAGTGACTCAAGGTACTAGTAAACGAGATGGTCATTTCATTCAGAACTCGCCTTCGCAGAAGGTGAGTTCTGAACGATTACAGCGTATCGGTATTATTGGTGGAGGGATTATTGGATTGGCTACGGCTCTTAAACTGCGTGAGAGGCTTCCTGATGCAGAGATTGTTGTCTGGGAAAAAGAATCAGAGCCAGGTCGCCATCAATCCACTCATAATAGTGGGGTTCTTCACGCCGGTCTTTATTATAAACCAGGATCACTGAAAGCCCGTTTGGCTGTTGAAGGTTTGCATATGATGGTACAGTTTTGTCGTGAACATGGGATTGCTCATGATCTTTGCGGTAAGATTGTGGTGGCTATTGATGATACAGAATTGCCACGTCTTAAGTTGCTTTTGGAGCGAGGTAAAGCTAATGGTCTTCGTGGCCTCGAGTGGTTATCTCAAGATCGCATTAAGGAATTTGAGCCTCATGCTGCAGGCGTTGCTGCATTAAGAGTGCCTCAAGAGGGGATTGTTGATTACCACGCAGTGATTCATAAAATGACAGAAATCTTGAGAGCCTCAGGTGGAGAGCTCCAGACTTCTGCCAATGTTGTGGATATTGTTGCCGATGGTGACTCTTGGATTATTAAGAAAAAAAGAGGAGAAGATCGTTGTGATTTTTTGATTAATTGTGCCGGTCTCTATAGTGATAAAGTGAGTGTTCTTGCTGGCGAAAAACGTAATGTGCGTATTGTTCCTTTTCGAGGGGAATATTTTAAACTTAGAGCTGGCAGTGAAGGCCTCGTGCGACATCTGATTTATCCTGTGCCAGATCCTCTTTTTCCCTTTTTAGGGGTTCATTTCACACGCATGATTCATGGAGGAGTAGAAGCTGGACCTAATGCGGTGCTTGCAGGAGCTCGTGAGGGGTATACAAAACGAATAATTCATCCTGCCGAGTTATTGGATGCACTTAGTTATAGAGGATTGTGGAACTTCATAGCGCAACATAAAAGAATGTGTTGGGAGGAAATCAAGAGGTCGTTTAGTAAAAAACTTTTCTGTGCCTCTTTGCAGCGATTAATTCCTGAGCTTCAAGAAAGTGATCTTGAAGAGGGAGGGGCTGGAGTGCGTGCTCAAGCAATGAATCCGCAAGGAGAGTTGCTGCAAGATTTTTGTTTTATCGAGCGACCCAATGCATTGCATGTTCTTAATGCTCCTAGCCCTGGAGCCACTGCAAGTCTTGCTATTGGTGGAGAAATTGCGAGAAAGGTAGGATCTCAAATGTCTTGAAGAGAATTAACCCGGATATTTCATACTCATCTATTACAACTTGTGGAAAACTTCATGAATACTGCGTTGGACTTGAATTGTACTTGGGACAGTATGAAACATACAGCCACGGCAGTAAAATCCTTCGTCCGCCTTGTCTCATCAAGTTTTGCACTA
>DATEBV010000094.1:0-3821 GCA_035287205.1 Chthoniobacterales bacterium
AGCTTTAACACCTATTCTAAAACTTTCAACTGCTTCTTGAGAAGCTTTTGCCGCTTTCAACCAACATGTTTCTATATCTGATCTTGCAGCGTTTGCTGCTTCATTTGCTTTTGTCAGCTGTTCTGCAGCTGCCAATAAATAAGAGCGACTCTGAGCAAGAAAATAAAGTTTTATTTCCTTTGGTTCTCGTGATTCTTCTCTATTTCTTGAAGTCGTAGCTTGAGTTATGTTATGACGATGCATCATTTCATAATGGCGCATCATAACAGACCTCATTTCTGATTCTTCTTTTGCTAAGCGTTGTTCTATAGTTTTTGATAAATAATATTTTCCTGTTTCAGGTTTATTCTCTTTATCATCATGAGAGTGATTTCCCCAAGTTTGACGCATCCATCTTTCATGCTCCCACCTCTCACTCTCTTGTTTCTTTCTTTCATTCTCTTGTTCCTCTCGTAATTTAGTTTCTCGATAAAAACATTCTGCAAGCATCTCTGTTTGTTCAGAGGCTTCTTTCCAGCGTGTAGCTATCTCTGTTAGACCAGCATTCCTTGCTACTGCTTCTTTCGATATATAGTTAACGGCTTCAGACAAAAGATCAGCACTTTGTTCAAGAAAGTAAGCATCATCATGATTGCCTTGTTTAGAGCCTTCCTTATTCCTCTTCAACTTTGCTGCTTGAGATAAGCGCTCTGCACTCTCTTTGAGAATAGAAAAGGTATGATTCCAATGTTGAGTTTGTTCCTCATTTATTGATGCATCCGCTTGAATATACTTTCTCTGATGTTCTAAAGCAATTTGCAGACGCTCTACTGCCTTAACCCATAATTTGGCATCGTTACCTGATTCTCCCCAAGACAACCAAGTAGCAGCTTGAGATAACAAAGCTTCACTGCTCTTTAGGGAAGTGAAAGTATTCTCCCAAGATTCCATTTTTTTTGCATCTCCCAAAACTGATCTCTGAGCAATTTGTCGATAATCCTCAGCAATTGCCTGCATCTGCTTTGCCTCTTGCATCCATAACCTTGCAGTATTTGAGTGATAGCATGCCTTTTTTCCCAATATCTTAGATAAATATTCCTCAGTTTGAGACAAGCATCTTTCACTATTCCAAAGAGCTGACCTCATTTCTCGGAAATCTCCTGGATTATCTAAACGAGCAACTTGTTGATAACTCCCAGAAATCACCTGCATTTGTCTCGCCTGTTCTTTCCAGAGGGTAGCAACATCTGATAGTCCTTCTGCTTCTGCATCTGTTGCGTTAGATAAATATTCTGTTGCCTTTTGTAAATGAGGAACTGCCTCCCACATTAAATCGCTAGCATTTTTTATTTGCCTAAGTTTCCCATCATCTTCTAGCGCCTTGTTCTTTAAAAAAATCCTATATTGTTCAGCAGATCTTAGAAAAAATGCTGCTATTTCTTGGTATAGTGTGTTAATTCCTAAATTTTCAGAAATCGTAATAGCTTCAGAGGCTGCATTGATGGATGTTTCTGCATGAGACAGCAAATTATTTATACTCTCAGAATCAACTCCTTTCCAAAGTCCAGCTTGTTCTATATTTTTCACATCTGTTGCTTGGGCAGTTTTCTCATAATCTTTAGCAATCTCTTCCATTTGCTTGCTTCCTTCTTTCCAAAGTGCAGCAATCTCTAACTGATTGTCATCCATTGCTTCAGATGCTTTAGAGGACCATTCCATCGATTGAGATAAATAAGAGGCACTATTTTCAAGAGAAGAAGCAATATGCTCCCAATGCTGAGTCTGTGCTGCATCTTCTGAAGCAGAGGTATGAGTTACATTTCTATAATAATGCTCTGCCGCTTTCTGAAAACGTTTTGCTATTTCTACCAAAGAATCTTGTTGATTGTCAGTTTGAGCTTCAGCAGCTTTAGATAAATATTTTACAGATTCAGATAAACAACGTTCACTCTTATTATCCTTTAGAGAAAATCCAGACAATAAATGTTCTGCTGATAATTTTGACTGTTCTACTGCCTTCATCCAAAGTTCGATTAACTCCGACTTTACATAATCTTTTATCTCAGCTGCTTGAGACAACCATTCTGCTGCTTGAGCTAAGCGGAGAGCACTTTTTTCTAGAGAATCGGCATGATCAGAATCCTTATAACTCGTTTCTGATTCATTTGCCCAATTGTCCCCAATATTTCTATTATATTTCCTAGCGTCAGCATTATATGCATAGACATCAAAGGCCTCTTCCATTTGTTCGGCAGCCTTGACCCAAAGGGTTATAAGTTCTTCTGAATTCCAAGAAGTATTGTTTATTAAGAGTGCTTGCGTCCAATAATTAACAACTTTTTGATAATCAGGATATTTTTTGTTACGAAATTCTATATCGAATCTCATGGATTTAATTTTTTCCTGTAACTGTGTTTTTAAAATTTGATAAGCTTCTTTTTTTTCTTGTTCTATTCTCTTTTTGTAAGCTTCTGAATAGACGATAAAAGAACTCTGCATCTGTTTTAAAGTATTACAAATGCCCTTCCATTGAGTGAGGGCTTCATTTACTGTTGCGGCTAATGCAACGTCTCGAGCTCTGTAGAAAGGAGCATTGTAGTAATATCGTTCTTGAAAAGTAAGCATGATCCAAGGAAGTAGATTGCCTTGAAAATAAGCTTGGGCTGCTATTTGGCGTCGCTCAGCCAGCTCTTCTAATCGGTCAATCCATTTTTTCTGGATGTCATCAAGAAATTGGTACTCAGCTAACCAAGTTTCATAGCCAGCGCGATCGGAAGCAGCGATGGCATTGTGCTGACGGCTCTCTTCAGTATCACCATACACAGCCTTAAAAGATTGAGCCTCTTGTTCTGATTCTAAAACCATTGCTTTCCAAGCTTCTCTATCTCCTGGAATATTATCTTTGGCATCTTTTAAGGCTTCACGTTTTACAAGCTCGGCATATTCTTTCAACGCAAGCTTCTTCTCTGCTAATGCTACTAAGGCTTCTGCTTTTCGTGCACGCAAGGCTTTTTGACAACGTTCTATTTCTTCTAGCGTAGCTTCATCTGTTCGGGTTCTAACGTAGGCTTTTCCTTGATAAACTTGATCTTGAAAATCTTCCCTCAGCTTAACAACAACACGATCAGATTTTTCGAGTTGTTCAATGGCCGTTTTTCTCTCCTCTTCATTACGGATAGCTTTAACAGTAGGATGTTCTTTGGCCATTCTCTCATATTCCTGAAGGGCTTGTTGATGTTGTATGTTTAAGTGATCAAGAAGCTGTTCCTTTTTTTTCTGTTCTTCTCTCCAAACCTCATCTTCAAAATTTGGTTGTTGATTATAAATTTTATAATCATTTTTCTTAATCTTGAACTCTCCCAAAAGTTGATCAGCTCTTGCTCGAGCTCTCCAGCGAGCATTATCCTGCTCCCAAGTTGCTGCCCGTCGAGCATCGCGAGCCTCTTTCTCAGCATGTACTACGGTTTCTCGTTGAGCTTTTAAGAGAACATTATCTCGTTTTTTCCAAGCAGCATAGAGCGTTTTGTGATTGGAAAATAATAGTGGATTTTTCCCTTCTCGACCTTCTTGCTCGACACGTCGTCGATCAGCCTCTTGTGCCAATATTTCCCACGTCTCTATCAATATTCTCTTTTTTTCGTTAATCTCTTTGAGCAAAGGAAAATCACCACCATCACTGCTAGAGCGCCGAGGGCGCTCTTCTACCATATTCTCTTGTTGAGGTGTTAACTCATCCATATCTTCTAAAAGCTTTAAGCGCGGAGCATCTCCCTTATCAACTATTGGCAAAGGAATCTCTTGAACGGCTAGAGAAGTTATTGTATAGCCAATCGGATTGGAAG
>DATEBV010000095.1:0-2132 GCA_035287205.1 Chthoniobacterales bacterium
GGCTAAAGTCCTATTTTCTTTATCAAGAGTACTCTTAATAATCTGTCCAATCGACGTTCTTAAATCATCCAAATTTTGAACTATCTTAATACTATCGCCCCTTGTGTTAGGAAAAGATGGAGCGTTTAAACCTGACAAAGAAGAAGAGGAGGCAAAATCTGTTACGGTTGCTGAAGGCCCTAAAAGAGTGGCAAAAGAAGAGCCTCCACTCCTAGAACTAGAAGAGGGGAAGGCTTGTTGGGAACTACCTCCCCTCCCCTTAACACTTCCGTCTAACTCACTACCAAAATTTTGTTCATCTTCAGATAATTTTTCTATATCTTTTGCAATTTCCTTCGTTGCTTTTGCTATCATCTTTGAATCCATGGCAAAGGTAACGGTGGGATGAAGAAGATTCACTAAAACTAAGGTGACAAGGAGAGATAGTTTTTTCATAGTTTTTTATGGAAAGGATGAGAATAGAGAAAATGTTTCTCGTAACCAATATAATTGGAGACTATGTTGAATATTAATGTAGGCTGTTCATGCAAAACTTGCAAGGTTTTTTATAAGCACTGCAAAATATTTTTCACTAACTTAATGAGGTGCTCGCAGAAGCCTCTAAAATAAGGCTTGGTGGAGCAATATCAAACAATACAACCTCTCTTTCATGAATAGAAACTTATATGTTGAGTGGAGATCTTGAGACCCTCTTGATTTTTCGTCTATTGAAAAATGTTGTAATAATATCACCTTCTTCACTCATCCTCACATCAAGTTTGGTTGTGCCGGGATGCGCAATCTCTTGTTCTACTAAAGAAGGGGGAATGGCTCGTAGTTGGGGACCATTTTGAGACCACCAAGCTTTTAAAGAAGCATTTTTATTTAAATAAGCTTTTAGCGCAAGAGGGTCATCGTACCTATTCTCCAATAAGTCAGTATCAATATTCAAGCCCGCTCTTTGTGCTCTTTTAATAGCACGGTCGAAAAGCAATGCCTTCATTTCTGGAGTCTTTGGAGCCATCCGTTCTAAGGCATGCTGTTTGTACCATTGTCCTCGATAGAAGCCGCCACCAATACGAGGAAATAAATATTCTCCTTCTATACCTTCTATAATTTCAAGATCAGTTTGTGTTGTAAAAGTTTTGTCATCCCCCTGAGACTTTAATGGCAACTCATTATTCTCAACACAAGGTTGATCAGCCCCTGATTGCTTCTCTTCGTACTCACTATTAGAGATCTCTTGTGTGAGCTCATTATCTTCAAAAATGTGAGAACATTGCTCCAATTCCTTTGCTTCAGCTCTATATTTTTTAAAAAGTTCTTCATCTTCTTCATTGCGTGCATCAATTGCTAGCATCATTCTCTGCGCACTGAGACGCATACACACACTTGCTAACATCAAATCACGTGCTTCTAATTTTTTCTCGACTGCATTAGCTTGATTTGCTTGTTCCGCTAACTCTACAGCTCTTTCTGATTTTTTTGCTTCTATTGTAAAAATTTCTGCAAGAAATACGTCTCCTACTTTCTTTGCTTCGATGGCGTTAATCATCATAGTAGCACTTTCCCTAACCGACTCGCCTATAAAACGCCATTTATGTCCCTCTGAAGCTTTCCCTGCTTTAAGAGCTTCGACTGCTTGTTTCATCAGTCCTATGGCCCGTTCCAATTTCTTTATTTCTATCGTGTAATTTTCCGCAAGAGATGCATTTCCTTCTATACGTGCTTCGATGGCTTTGATCATTGTTTCTACACTTTCGTGAATAGATAGGCCTATCAATTCCAAATTATCTCCTTCATACACCTTCCCTGCCTCAAAAGCTTTGACTGCTTGTTGTATCAATTCTAAAGCCTCTTCTAATTTTTGTGCTTCTTCAGTATAGCTTTCCGCAAGAGGTATGCTTCCTGCTATACGTGCTTCAATGGCTTTAAGCATTATTGCTGAGCTCTGCTCAGTACATTTTCCTATCAAATACCAGCTAAACCCTTCCAAATTTTTCCCCATTTTGTAAGCTTGAGCCGCTTGTTTCATCAACTCTGTTGCCTGTTCTGATTTTTTTGCTTCTACTGAATACCTTTCTGCAAGCGATGAGTCTCCTGATGTACATGCTTCTATTGCTTTTATCGTCGCCTCTATACTGGATTGCATA
>DATEBV010000096.1:0-5690 GCA_035287205.1 Chthoniobacterales bacterium
TAGTTATACTAAGCAACTTTTTAAACTAATTGCCGAAGGCAACAAAATAAACTCGTTACCCGTTACTCTTTACTCGTTACTTGTCTGTTGTTAATCAAAGTACCAAGAAAAAATAAAAATCCATTTTTAAAATCGGTTCACTTTTACACACGTGCTCGTTACAATTCCTGCCTTCCTGGCTCTTCTTCAATTGTAACATTCATATTCATAGAATGTCCTTCTCGCAGGATGGTTAAGACAATATTTTCACCTGCCTTGGTCTCTGCAATACGATTACGTAGATCAATCCAATCTTTAATGGAATGGTCATTAAAGGTCGTAATAATATCTCCTGAATGTATCCCTACACGTTCAGCGGGTGATCCCACGAGTGTTGCCACAACAAGTGCTCCTGCCGTATTAGGAAGACCTAGTTGCTGAGCAAGCACGCTATTGAGAGGACGCATTACGACACCAAACCAAGGTCGAATGACCCTTCCATGCTCAATAATATCATTGTAAACACGACGAGCCACATTAGAAGGAATAGCAAAACTTAATCCTTCAGCCCCTCCACTCTGCGTTATAATAAAATTGTTAATGCCAATGACCTCTCCATGAATATTAACGAGAGGACCACCAGAATTCCCTGGATTAATTAAAGTACTCGTTTGAAAAAATTCGTTCGCGGCTTCACTCATAGCTCGGCGCCCTTTAGCACTGATGATGCCTTGCGTCACTGTTTCTTGAAGTCCAAAAGGATTGCCAACAGCCACCACCATTTGTCCTACTTTGACTTGATCGGAATCACCCAAGGTAATAGGAGTTAATTTTGTGGCCTTTATTTTAAGAATCGCAATATCGGCTCGTTCATCATATCCAGTGAGCGCTGCAGGAAAAGTTCGCCCATCATCCAACTGAACAGTCACTTCCATGGCGTCCTTAATCACATGCCAGTTGGTTACAATATGACCTTTTTCAGAAACAATCATTCCTGATCCCATCTTACTCGAAGGAGCTGATTCTCGTTTTGAAAGACCAAAAAACTGCCTTAACAAAATTTCGCGATTAGGAGCATCCATCGTTGTAATACTAACCACCGATGGAATAACTTTATTAACAAGCTTTGTAAACTCACCGTCAAGAGCGTCGAGGGCAGAACTCTGAAGAAGGGAGGCTCCCTCATGAAGAGGATCAACACGATGCTGAATATTGCGTGCACGATAAGAGGTGATCGTCTGAGGCTCTGATTGGAAAAACTTCCAAAGAAAGAGTCCGGCAATACTTAATAATAATAGTAGTAAAAAAAGAGTGAAACGAAGAAGTTGATGACGTTTCATAATATGTAGGCGTTCAGATCCCCTCCTTCGGAGGACGGATCTGAACTAAATGGTTAGACTACGAATGTATAGTGTAAGAACATTGCATAGTTTGTTGAGGAGCTACTGAACAGTCTGTTTTCAACCTTCAGCCTTTATACCTTTCTCAGTTGAGAGGTACACCTCCGAAGGAGGTGGGCTCTGAACGGTCACCAATGGATGATAAGCCATAAATTGAAGAAACGCAAATTCCTCAGCATCTTTTTTGTGTTCTTTGTGAATTTCTTCCTGCTTGTCACGAAGTGACCAAAAATTAACTTAAACTTAAAACTTAAACTAACTATTCGGCCTATTGGCCGAATAGTTATCGTGACCAGGTTGGCTCACTAAGTTGCCCAAGTGAGCTAATCACAGGAATTGATTTGCCATTTTGAATATCAAAAAGAACAAGGCTATCTTTCGTACTAAAAAGGAGATGCCGAGAATCAGGTCCCCAAACAGGATTCTCTCCCTGAGCCACGACACGTGCAGCACCTGTGCTTAATTCAAGAACCGCCACTGAAAAAGCTCCTCCCGAGCGAACATTAAAGGTAACACGCTGCCCATCGGGCGACCAATTAGGTTCCGTTGCATAACCAAATCCAGTTGGCACAAGCCGAGCGGCCCCACCTGAAGCACTAATACGATAAAGCTGTGGGCCTCCATTGACATCGGAAGAATAGATAAGCTCGGCTCCATTAGGAGACCATGTCCCACATGAATCTGCACCACGAGTTCGAGTCACACGCTGAGCTCCTCCTCCTAATCCAACAATATAAAGTGCTGGGCTACCATCTTTACTCAAAGTGCAGGCTAGGCGATTCCCATCAGGGGAAAAGCGAGGGCCTGAATTAGTTCCAGGAAATTTAATCAAACGCTGCCGCGCTCCTGAGGTAAGATCAATAAGATAGATATCAGCATAACCACTTTGATACCCAGTATAAGCAAGGCGACGTGCATCAGGGCTAAGAGAAGGTGAAACACTAATGGCATTATCATGGGTAAGCTGCCGTCCATTGGCACCATCGTAATCAGCCATATAAATCTCTTTACGTCCACTCCTAGTACTCACAAAAGCAATCTTGCTAGTAGCAATGCCATGATGACCTGTCAGTGTCTCGACAATATCATTACAAAAATGATGAGCAGCACTTCGAGGTTCTCCTGAATAACTCTTAGAGAGAATTGTACCACCAGAACGATCGACTACCTTCCCTTGCAAGACGCCTCCTGCAGCAACGCCACTAATAACAAAGGAAGCTTTCTCAGAGGACTGCAAAGAAAACCATCCTGCTAAATTTAAATCATTCGAAAGAACCTTTGAAATAAAACCTCCCTCACTACCACCGACACCAGAAAAAGCAACATTGAGTGCATCTCCCTTGCGAACAGTAATGGTTGGTGCCTCTGCAGCAGAGAGTCCTCCCTGCTGCATGACAAAAGCCACGAGAAAAAGAAAAAAAGAAAAAAAGAAAAAAGAAAAACGTTTCATATGAATACCAACGTCACCTCATTTCTCAGAAATGAAGTGACGTTGGTATTAGATCCTGCTAAAGAGAAGCAATCATGTCAATCTAAACGCATAACAAAATGCCTGTTAAAAACCTGTTTTAAAGTCGCTGAGGATCATAACGCTAACGCGCAAGGAGCACAAGCCTTGAGGAGTGTACAAAACACGCCTGAGGATTTCAACACCGGAGTGCCGAAGCCCATCATGGTTTCAGTAGACTGCGAAGACTGGTTCTAAGGCTCCACAGAAAGAAAATGCCCATTTATACCAACATCTCTTTATTTCGTAGAAATAAAGAGATGTTGGTAGCACAGCTATGACTTCACCCTCCATCCCACCTATTCCCTACTCTCGCAAGAATCCTTTCCCTGCTGTACTGCGCACTAATCGCAAGTTAACCCACCCTTCTTCCTCAAAAGACACGCGCCATTATGAGGTTTCCATTGCTAATTCTGGTCTTACCTACGAACCAGGAGATTCTCTAGGGGTTTTTCCTATAAATCATCCTTCATTAGTAGATGAAATTCTTGAAGCACTCCATTTTAGTGGAGAGGAGCATGTCCCTGATCCCAATAATCAGATCATTCCCATCAAAGAAGCTCTCCTGCGTCACTATGTAATTACAGAGCCTTCCAAACAACTTCTGACAGCCATTGCTGAAAAAGATCCCTCGGCAGCTCATTTTGCTACTTATATAACTCCTGAAGCCAAAGTAGATCTTGAAACCTACCTCTGGGGAAGAGAGGTCATTGATCCTCTCCTTGAACACTCTCAGGCCCGTTTCACTCCTGAAGAATTTGTGAAGCTATTGCGCAAACTTCAACCTCGTCTCTATTCCATTGCCTCCTCTCCCAAGGTACACCCTGAGGAAATTCATCTCACGGTAGCTACTGTGCAATACGAAAGCTTAGGACGCCAACGTTCAGGGGTGTGCTCCACATTCTTAGCAGAACGCGTAACAGAAGAAATTCCCGTTTCTATTTTTATTCACTCGGCAAAACATTTTCGACTTCCTGAGGATCATAGTCGCCCGGTCATTATGGTAGGACCTGGAACTGGTATTGCTCCCTTCCGAGCCTTCTTACAAGATCGCAAAGCTAGTAATGCTCCAGGAAAACATTGGCTTTTTTTTGGGGATCAATACTCAAAGACTGATTTTCTTTACCAAGAAGAATTAGAAACAATGCACAAAGAGGGAATATTACATCGATTTCACACGGCCTTCTCTCGCGATCAAGCTGATAAAATTTATGTTCAACACCGTATGCTAGAACAGGCTCAGGAACTTTTTAATTGGCTTGAAGAAGGCGCTTATTTCTATGTTTGTGGTGATGCTTCTCGTATGGCTAAGGATGTTGAACAAACTCTTATAAAAGTTGTTGAAACTGTAGGTCAAAAGCCACCGGAAGAAGCTATTGCTTATGTTGATGTTATGAAAAAAGAAAAGCGTTATCGGAAGGATGTGTATTAATTAGATTCGCAGAGCGACTCTAAAGTAACGAGTAAATGGTAAAGGGTAACGAGTTCTGAGGCGCACTTCTTACCCTGTCGAAGTGACCAAAAATCAACTTAAACTTAAACTTATAACTTAAACTTGTATTCGGCCTGTTGGCCGAATATTTACCAAACTTATGAATGCGTTTGTCAAAAATCGTGACCCCGTTACACTCATACGAAATGAAAAAGAAACAGCCATCTTGCTAGAAACAGACGAATATGAAGCAATGAAAGAAACACTTCACCTGCTTTCCACTCCAACCAATGCGGAGCGGATTCATCAGGGATTAGCTGATTACGCCAACGAAAAACTACAACTTGGCAAGCTATACTGATTTCAGTAGCTTCTTAACAAACTATACAATGCATTTACACGACACCTTCGCAGCACAATCATTTGGTTCAGATCCGTCCTCCGAAGGAGGGGATCTGAACGCCTACCCTAAACGCATTCACTTTATTGGTCTTTGTGGCACCGCCATGGGATCGGTTGCTGTAGCCTTACATCAGCAAGGTTGGAAGGTTACTGGTTCTGACGAAAAACCGTATCCTCCGATTTCTGATTTTCTTGCAAAACATCATATTCCGCTCTCTCTAGGGTATAGTTCAGAAAATCTTCCTAAAGAAGAAGCTCTTATTGTTGTTGGCAACGCTATTTCTCGTGGCAACCCTGAATTAGAAGCCGTTTTAAATCGCAAACTTCTTTATACTTCTCTTCCTGAGCTTCTGCGCACTCATTTTCTTCAAGGCCGCCATAATATTGTCGTTGCTGGAACTCATGGCAAAACCACAACCTCTTCCATGATCGCCTGGATCTTTGAAGTTGCCCAAAAGAACCCATCCTACCTCATTGGCGGAATTCCTAATAATTTAGGTCAAGGAGCCTGCTTCCGTAATCCTGACACCTCACGCTATGTTATTCTAGAAGGAGATGAGTATGATACTGCCTTCTTTGATAAACGTTCCAAATTTCTTCATTACCTTCCGGAACTTACCATCATCAATAATATTGAATTTGATCACGCCGATATTTTTTCTAACTTAGAAGAGATCAAGCTCAGCTTCCGTCGATTACTTCAATTAGTGCCTTCTGAGGGAATGATCTTACTCAATGGAGATGATGTGAACTGCCTCGACATTGCTTCTTATGCATCAGCACCCCTTGTAGAAGTAGGCTTCTCAGAAAATGCAGGTAATCGCATTCTCTCGCCATGGCAAAAAGAAGGACACTGTGGTTTTACTCTCTTTGGTGAAGCTTTTGATCTTCCTATGACAGGCGAACATAACCTTCGCAATGCTGCCATGGCTGTTGCTGCTGCCCATTTTTATGGCATCCCACTCAGCAC
>DATEBV010000097.1:0-8722 GCA_035287205.1 Chthoniobacterales bacterium
AGAAGCGCGAGAAACAACTCGAGCTAGCATTACGGCTATGTTACCTGGTGCTTCGTCATCATCTCATTCACCAGCTATAACCGAAGTTACTGCTAGAGATTTTATGAATCATGAAGAGCAGCTGGAAGTCTCCATCATGGCTGAAAGTCTCAAACCAACTCCGGAAAATAAACTTCGCTGGGAGGCACGAAAAATGGTCGACCAACTTATTGCTGAAGCCGCCAAAATAGCAAAAAGAGAACGTAATCTAAAACTAGCAAAAACTGACGAGAATGAAGAAGCCAGCGAAAATGACGAAACAGCGACTTTAGCGAGCAGTGTCAGTAAAAGCCTAAGTAATCTTGGCAGTAGTCTTGGCGTATGGCGACCTAAAGCCATCAGTGTTCTTGGGAGCGTTACCGAAGAGGCATCAAAAACTTCAGCTTCAAAAGGGTCTCAACCTCGACAAACTTCTAATAAAAAAGGTGAAAGCGATCTTGAAAGCGCAGATAGAGAAGTCGAAGAAGCTGAAACAAAATGGAAAGAGATGATTGTGAATTCAGATAATCCAGAAAATGGAGCTGAAATAAAAAGGGCTGCTAATGGAGGACTGCCTCCTGATTCCTCACTAGAACCTTCCCTTCTCTTAGAGTTTTGGAAAAAAGCAGACCAAAAAGCCATTAAAACGGCACAAGAACAGGAAAAACTCGAAAAAGAAAAACGTATTGCCGAGGAACTCCAAGAACGATGGCAGTCAAATACCACCCGATGGAAAGCAAGAGCAGAAGCCGATTTACGAGAACGCGAAGCCCAAGAAGCCGAAGAAAAAGCAAAAGATCTCCTTGCAGAAAAACTTACCATTAGCGCAAAATCTGGTGTTAAAGAAAAAGAAAAACAGGTAGCTCGTGACGTAGCAGCAATGGCTAAAATCGCAGCTGAAGAGACACGAAGAATAGCCACTCAAGCTCAAGAGGAATGGCTCAAACTAGCACGTAACCACCATAGCATCACTTCTGCGCATTATTCAGAACACGAAGAAACCGGAATTAATGAAACCCTCAATAACCTAAAACAAGCAGACCAAGCGGTCAACGACTTATGGATCGAAGTTACTAATTCTTACGATAAAGACGAGAGAGAAATAGATGGGAATCAGTTTTCCCAAGAAGAGAGAATAAAAAAAGAAGCAGAGCAATATCAAATAACTCTTCTTGCAAAAAGAGAAGCTGACATTAGAGAGTGTTTTAAAGAAGTTAAAGAGGCTCAACGAATCGCTAAGAAAAAATATGACAGCAGTACCGCTCCTGCTAATAGAGCAGAAGCTAAGCGTCTTTACGAAAAAGTAGATCAATTAGAAGTGAATGCTTGGCAATCTTACACTCAAATAGCAAAAAGCGATGCTTTAACTGCAGCTAGAAAGAAAACTCCAGGAGCTACTGAGGCTTGGGTTCATCGAACCACACACTCTGAAGAAGAGAGGAAAAAAGAAGCCAATGCAGTGGTATTTAAAGCTCCTTGTAAAGATTCCTGGGCCGATGAAAATCAACGCTCTCTTGCACGGCTTACAGTAATAGCTGGAGCTGATGAAGAAGCCTTCAAAATATACCAAAAAGAAGAAACTCGACTGAATGACATAGCAACTATCTGGAGAGCCGTGATAGAATCCAAAGATAGAGCACTCCGATTTAGAAGAGAAAAAGCCGTTAAAAGCTATCAGGAAGGCGATTTAACAGAGTGGAAAATACTTCCTCCTGAAGAGAGAACGAAGTACAATAATGAGCTCAGAACACTGAACAATGCACGAGAAGAAGAAATAACAAATAACCTTCAAGAAGCAAAAGAATTGGCAGAGAAACTACGGCAAAAAGCAGATAAATCTTGGAAGTTGCTTTCAAAAACAAGTGCTGAAAAGGCGGCTAAGAAAGCAGAGGATGAATTAGCAGAACTAGAAACACAAGAAGAAGGGAGAAAAGAAGCACTTCGATGGCCTAACCTTACGTCTGCAGAGAGAGAGACTGAACTTATTAAAGAAGCAGCTGAAAAACTTCAAACTGAAGCGAGAGGTAAAATAACTCAAGCTTCTGAGCTTGCAAAAATTGCTCATAAAAATTTCCAAGAAGCTAAATCAAAAGCACAAACTACTTCTGGAGAACTTACCCACTTATGGAGTTCGATTGCCAATATTTTAGAGAAAACTTCTGACTATTGGACAAAAGCAAATAAAGCTCGAAAAGCAGGAAAGAAGATCTTAGCAGACGGGTACCGAGAAGCTGCAGAAATTGCCCAACAAGCTGCCGATCAGTGGAAACTGGTAACTGACAACCCAATAATCAAAGGAGCTGAAGGTGATTATTGGGATACCGGACGTTTTGATTTTCATTGGGTAGCAGAAAAACTAGAAAAAGCGATTGAAGCCGAAGTAGTAGGAAAGCCAGAAATAGCTAGAAAATATCGTCAAGCAGCCGAACAAAAAGTGCGTTCCGTCGAGCCTTATGTCAAAGCAGGTAGAGCAAAGCTTGAAAGAAAAAAAGGGGAAAGAAGGAGTTGGTCTGATGTTCAGAAAAGGTTGTGTGATGCAGCAGAAAAACTAGAAGAAGCCATCAAAGCTGAGGTAGCAGGCAAGCCAGAAATTGCTCAAAAATGGTGCGAAGCTGCCGAGCAACACAAACGCTCCGCCGAACTTTCTACTCAAGCAGCGCGAGCTTATGCCGAAGGAAAAACATATGAAGGTTATAATTGGTATATGGCTGGTCGGAATTTTTATTGCGCAGCAGATGAATTAGAAAAAACTATCAAAGCTGAGGTAGCTGGCGAGTCAATATTAGCTCAGAAATACCGTGAGGCAGCGGAAAACAACGTGTACTCCGGCAAGTTTTATATTCAAGCAGCTAGAGCTCATGATGCAGGAAAAACAGAGGAAGATAATAGTTGGAATAATGCTATTCAGGATTTTAATGAAGCAGCAAAAAAACTAGTTAAAGCAATTGAGGCTGAGAGTGCAGGCAAGTCAGAAGAAGCTCAGAAATGGCGAGAGGCAGCTGAGCAAAACAAATGTTCTGTCGAATTTTGTGACCAAGCAACTAAAGCTTATGCCGAAGGAAGAACAGATGAAGGTACAAGTTGGAATATGGCTGGTCTTAATTTGTATAATGCAGCAGAAAAACTAGAAAAAGCCATCAATGCCGAGAGTGCAGGCAAGCAAGAAGTAGCTCTGAAATGGCGCGAAGCTGCCGAGCAACATGCATGCTCTATCGAGGCTTATACTCAATCAGCAAGAGCTTATGCTGCAGGAAAAACAAGTGAAGGTGAAAGTTGGGCTCATGCAGGTCTTGTTTTTTATAGTGCAGTAAATAATCTAGCAGATGCGATTGAGACGGAAGCACGCGGAGAGGTTGACGACGCCAAAACCTTAAGAGAAGAAGCAGCAAAATTGCAGAAAGAGGCAGAGGAGCGGAAGCAGGCAGCGGAGGAATTACAAAAACAAAAACCCAATACAGAAGCAGATCGTATTACTAAAAATCAAGCTAATGCAAAGGCAAAAGCTAATGCACAAGCTGCTAAAGAATTAGAAGAGACGATTAAAGATGTTAGTGCCGTTTGGGATGTTCCTATAGAGATTGGTGGTCAAACTGGTGAGGAAGAAGTGCTAGCTGATACGAGCAAAACTGAGGGTGCTCATAAAGAGGTGAATAGTATTGATTCAGAGCAATCTTTATTACGAATAGAGGCTGATAAAAAGTTGATAGAAACGTGGAGAGCAATGGAAAAGGAAATGAAGGAAAAGAAAGACAGAGTCAATATTACAGGAGCAAAAGATGAAAGTAGGAGTTGGGATGAAGCTAGAAATAGTTTTTATTTTGCAGCAGGAAAACTAGAAAAAGCGATGAAGGCCGAGACAGATGGCAAATCAGAAGTTGCTCAGAAATGGCGCGAAGCAGCCGAGCAAAACAAATGTTCTGTTGAGCCTTATACCAAAGCAGCGAGAGCTTATACGGCAGGAAAAACGGATGAAGGTGCTTGTTGGAATGATGTAGGTGTTAGTTTTTATAATTCATCAGTAAAATTAGGAAAAGCAATCGATACGGAAGCACGAGGAAAGGTTGCCGAAGCCCAAACCTTAAGAGAAGAAGCAGCAAAAGATCAGAAAGAGGCAGAGGAGCGGAAGCAAGCAGTAGAAAAGCTACAACAACAACAAGAGCTCAATACAGAAGCGGATCGTATTACTAAAGATCAAGCTGATGCAAAGGCAAAAGCTGATAATCAAGCTGCTGAAGAATTGAAAGAAGCGATTAAGGATGTTAGTGCCATTTGGGATGTTCCTATCGAGATTGGTGGTCAAGGTGATGACACAAAAGTGGTGGCTGGTACAAGTAAAACGGAGGGTGTTCATAAAGAGGTGAATAATATGGATTCAGAGCAATTTTTATTACGAATAGAGGCTGAACAAAAAGAACATTCTCTTCAGAGAGCCGCGTTTGCTGATACACAGGAGATGGCTGCTAGGGCTCATGGTCCTTCTTGGGAAGAGTGGAATGCTCAAGCTCAAGCTGTTTTTAATCAGGTTAAAAATCATGTTTGGCCATTTTTTTCAAAAACAATGCATAATTTTATTCAGAATCCTAGCGAAACTCGTCTTATAGCTACTCTTGATGCGGCCTATATTGCTGTTAATGCTGCTTTTGTTACTGCCAAGGTTGCTCTAGCTGCTAATGCAGCTATTCAAGAATTTGGTAAGAATGGTGTTGCTCATGTTGAGGCTCTTAATGCTGCTGCTGGTACTGTTGACGTTAGTAATGCGACAGCAACCCTTGCTGCTGCTGTAGAAGTTGCTGGTAAGGCAGCAGAAGATCTTAACACTGCTAAAGCTGTTAGTGATCTTAAGGGTGATATTTATTCTAATGCTGCTAAGATCGCAGCTGATTCTGTTACTTCTGTTAATAATGCTGCTGCTGCAGTCGCTGCCGCAATGACTGCTTATGATACTACTAAAGCTAATGCTGTTGCTACTGCTGCTCATATTGAGGCTCTGGAGACTGCTTATGCTGTTCTTATGGCTTCTCTAACTGATATGAATACTGCTAAGGCCACTGCTGAAGCTGCTGTTGCTGCGGCTACTGCTGCTCAAAATGCTTATAATGAGTCTATAGCTGCTACTTATTCTGCTCGTGATGCTAGTGAAAGAGCCGTTGCTGCTACTCATGCTGCTCTTTCTACTGCTAATAAGACTGTGGCTGTTAGTAAAAAATCTGCTAATGATGGCGCTATTGCAGGGGAGAAGACAGCTGTTATTACCCAGGCTATTGTTCATACTGCTCGTGCAGCAAGGGCAGTTAATGCTCTTGCTACTGCAGCGCTTGCTGTTACTAATATTGATGTTTTTAATGCTGATAAGGCTGCTTCAAAAATAAATATTCTTAACGATGACTCTTCTTGGCAAGAGAATATAAATTGGACTGCGGACGCAGCACGCGAGATAGCAAATTTTGTACGAATAGCCGCAGCGTTCAAGGCAGAGCAAGCCATTCAAGGGAAAAATGTGAAATAAGCAAAGGCTTATGAGCACACAATTTTTACAATTTTTTAAAACTCTATTTTAAATTCAAATACTTCAAACCTATTCTTAAACCAATGAAAAAAATTATTCTATCAATTCTTCTTGCTGCTTCAGCAAGCTCTAGTCTTCTTCTTGCGCGAAATGAATATGATCAGGGCACAGGCACTAACCAGGGTACAGGGTGCAGAAAGTCTGCATTACCATCAGAAAATCAGACTGGCCAACGAGCTGAACTAACTGCCAACTGCCAACTGCCAACCGCTAACTGTGACAATGTAGGTACAGACCTGAGTTGTCATCTGATGATGAATCCATCGACAATTGAAAATGGAACTCAAGCTTTAGGAGAGGCCTTGGGGCTTTTGGGAAAAGAAGCTGTTACCGCTGAGAGAACAATGGCTGAAGGAGAGGGAGCAGGAAGAAGTGGTATTGACAGAGCGCTTTCTTCTAGTAATTCCTCCAATCAAGTGCTGAGGCTACGAGGAGGAGGGCCAAAACCAAAAAACAAATCGACTGGAGGGCTTAAATCCACTGGAGAGAGCAGTGATGAGGACAATGCAGATCCTGATTTAGAATCAGAGGATACTCAGCCGATGGGTTCTGAGGTGAGCAAATATCTCAAAAAAGAAATCATCAATAATATTTATACAGAGTGTCTCGCGGAGGTTGCTAAATTGTTATTAGGAGGTAATGTCACGGCAGAGAGTATTTCTAAGGAAGAAGCAGAATGGGCTGCTGCAGCCCAAGCCGCTGAGTATTCCAAAGGTAAAATTGAGCGAGCCTTTGAAAAGGCAGAGAGGGAGATAGATGAGGCAAAGAGTACTTCGGACGAAGCAAAACGTAATGTTCGAGAGCTTGAGAAAGCGTCTAAGCCAGCAAGTGCAACAGAACAGGCGATTGCTGCTGCTAACCTTGCGTATGAAAAAGCTTATGCAGCTCATGCAGCCAGTGACTACAAAGCTAAGAAATTCGCTGGAGAGCTGGCTGAGGCTCGAGTTGAAACCGCTAATGCAGTTCTTCATGCGATTACGGTGCGTAAAGGTACTCAACATGCAACAGAGGCTGAAGCAGGGTTAGAGGCTGCTAAAGAAGCAGAGGTGGAGGCATTGAAAGCTGTTGAAGCCGCAAAAGTCGATGTTGCTGCTAAGGCTGCTCTGATGAAGAGTGCAGAGGACAATCTGAACGCAGCCAAGAAAACAGCGATCGGAACTAGTGGAACCAATCCTGCTCCTCCGATGACAGCAGCTCAAAGAGTTGCCATGAGAGAGATTGAAGAAGATAAAGCAATTGCGGAGGCAGCTAAGAGTAAAGCCAAAAAGGCAGAATTAACGGCAAACGTTGCTAAAGATAAGATTTATGAGATGAATTTTGAGAGAGAGCTTAAGGCCTACCATGATGCTGAAGATGCATGGAAGGAGGCTATTGTAGGATATAAAACAGCACTTTCAAAAGTTCACGAGGTAAATCTGGACGATGAAGAACTGACAGCTGCTTTGGCTAGTGCTGAAGTTCACCAAGCTACTTGGAGAGCTCATTGTCGCTGGGTGAAAGCAAGGCAAGCAGATCAGATTATTGCCACTGTTGGAGCTTCTCATGATCAATTTACAGTAGCTGAAACGGCTTGGGCTAGTGCAGTGGAAGGGTATAAGATGGCAGTTGAAAAAGCAACGAAAGCAAAGTTGAAATGTGTAGAATTAATGTCTTTCCTTAATAGTGCTGTAAGTGATCAAGAAAGAGTTGCTATAGCTCAACGGGAAGCAGAGGCTAAAAATCAAGAAAAGATAAAAAAAGAAGCAGAGACAATATTAGTTAGAGAGAGAGAAGTATTAGAAGCCCAGAATAAAGTTAAAGCTGATGAGATGGCAGCACTACAAGCTCAAATAGAAGAGTTGAAACAATCCTCTTTAGAAAGTAAGGCTAAGAAAGATGTGTCATCTGATTCTTTTGAGCAAAAAGCGTTAGAAAAGAGTATTAATGGATTTAACGAGGCTGCTGAATATTTAAATAACGCTATCAGAGCTATCTCATCAGAGATATCAGGGAGTAGCACGTTTGTATACTGGAAAGAGGTAGCTGCGCGAAGCAAAGAATCAGCAGAGCAATATATAATATCTGCACAAGTATGGACTCGAGGAGTTAAAGACGAAGCACGTCGTTTGGATAGTGCTGCTGACCTACTTTTAGTACAGGTCAGACATAAAAAATATTTAGCTAAAGCAAACAAAGCAGAAGCAAGTGGTAATAGGAAATTAGCTGAAAAATGGAATGAGTTAGAGAGACAAAACCAACAAGCAGTGGATCCTTTAACTCAATCAATCAAAGCTTATGCAGAAGGAAAAGAAGATGCAGGTGATAGTTGGAATAATGCTGGCAATAGGTTGGCAAATGCAGCAGAAAGTATGGGAAAATCAATAGAAGCTGAGATTGCTGGCCAGCCCGAAATAGCTGAAAGATATAGCGAGGCCGCCAGGCAATTTAAATGCGCTGTCGATGAGTATACTCAATCAGCAAGAGCTTATGAGCAAAGGAAAGCATTTAACAGTGCTAACTGGAATAATATAGGCAGTGCTTTTTATAAAGCTGGACTTAGTTTTTATGAAGCAGCACAAAAATTAGAAAAAGCGGTTGAAGCAGAGATCGCCGGAAGGACAGAAATGGCTATGAAATGGCGCGAAGTAGCTGAGCAGCAAATGTGTTCTATTGAACCTTATACCCAAGCAGCGATCGCTTATAAAGACGGAAAAAAAGATGAAAGTGAATGTTGGAATAGTGCCGGTAATGGTTTTAACTATGCAGCACAAAAACTAGAAAAAGCGATTGAAGCAGAGATTGCTGGAAAACAAGAATTGGCTAAAAAATACTGTGAGGCTGCCGAGCAAGACAAATGTTCTGTTGTGCCTTATGCCCAAGCAGCGAGAGCTTATAAAGACGGAAAAAAAGATGAAGGTGAAATTTGGAATAGTGCCGGTAATGGTTTTTGTGAAGCAGCAAAAAAACTAGAGAAAGCGATTGAAGCAGAGAGTGCTGGTAAGCTAGAAGAGGCTATGAAATGGCGAGAAGTAGCTGAGCAACATGTGCATTCCATTGAGTTCTATAATCAAATAGCTAGAACTTTTGTTGCAGGAAAAACAGAGGAAAATTTTGTGTGGCGTCTTACTGGTCTTGCTTTTTATGAAGCTGCAAAAAAAC
>DATEBV010000098.1:0-5109 GCA_035287205.1 Chthoniobacterales bacterium
GGATAAATACAGAGAGAAGCTGATTAATGAAAAAAGTTTTTGTGAAGTGCTTTGGCGTCGTCTATTATTTATTAAATTTCAACCTGTTATTCCGTTGGAAGAATTAGCCCTGAAGAGTAGACTCTTTTGTGTTCTTTTGTAGCTATTTTCTGCCTCTTACGGTAGTGTTGGCGCAAAATACTTCGTAACCGTTCAGCCCCTCTCTCTCAATAAACGATACAATTGAATCGTACTACTGATGCGTAGTCACATCATTTCATTCAGAGCGCGCCTCCGCAGGAGGTGAGCTCTGAACGGTTACAATACTTCAATTCAATTTAAGCTCACCCAATTTATACCAACGTTATTTTATTTCACAGAAATAAAATAACGTTGGTACTCTAGTATGGCAAAATCAGCACTCGGCAAAGGTCTTGGATCCCTCATTACTCCAAAAAATTCCTCACGAATTGCTTCTCCAATTCCTGTAGAAGAGCGCGGTGAAAGAATTCAGCAAGTTCCCCTTCACCAAATTATTCCGAGTCCTCTTCAGCCCCGTATCGAATTTAAAGAAGATCAGCTACAAGATTTGGTTGCATCAATCCGAGAGCAAGGAATTATCCAGCCGCTCATCGTTCGTATGGTTGAAGGACGTTACGAACTTATTGCTGGAGAACGCCGCCTGAGAGCTTCGACCACGATCGGCCTTACTGAAGCCCCCGTCATCATTCGTCAAGCAAACGACCAAGAAGTTATTGAGCTTGCTCTTATTGAAAACCTCCAACGTGAAGGACTCAATCCGATTGAAGAAGCTACTGCGTACGCTCGTCTTGCCGAAGAATTTCGTCTTACTCAAGAAGAGATAGCTCGCCGTGTGGGAAAAAGCCGCACCGCTGTAGCTAACACTGTCCGCCTCCTTGATCTCGATATAGAAGTTCGAGATCACCTCACCCAAGGACGCCTCAGCGTCGGCCATGCTAAAGTACTCTTAGGACTTAAGAATAAAGAGGAACAACGCTTTCTTGCTCATCAGATTATCCGTCGAAGCGCCTCCGTTCGTATTGCTGAAGAAATGATCGAAGCACACATGGCTCCTAGACGAGGCACTCAAGGAGGCAAACAAAACCGACGAAAAACATCTTCTGGCAACGACCTTCCTCCAGCTCTTCTTCATCTTCAGAATAAATTACAACATCGTTTTTCTACCCGTGTCCTTCTTCATCATGGCGAAAAAAAGGGACATATTGCCATTGAATATTATGGCCTTGATGATCTAAGACGTCTTATGGAGGAACTTGGCATCGCAGCGGATTAAAAAGAAAATAGCCACAAAAAAACACAAAAAAACACAAAAGAAGAAATAAAGAGTGAGAGTAAATAGAGTCCGAAAGTGAACTGATTTTGAAAATGAATTTTTATTTTTATTTGATTCCTGGCCTATCTACAGGCAAGTAACGAGTAAAGAGTAAAGGGTAACGAGTTTATTTTCTTGCCCTAGGCAATTGGTTTAAAAAGTTGCTCAGTATAACCAATCAATTGTGAGAAAAATAGTATTTTTGAGTATTTATATTTTTGATAGAAGCTAGAAAATGGAAAACTTGATCTTTCTTTTTTTGTGTTTTTTTGTGTTCTTTTGTGGCTATTCCTTGTTTTAAAACCGCTGCCATCTTACTCTTTATTCTTATGCGCAATCTCTTCACCCCTATTATTAATTTTATTGATTCTGATTATTTTCCTCAAGGAGTCGAAGCGACGCGAGCACTTCCTGAGCAGATGGAATTTTCACGCGTCGTTCCTTTTGCCATCCTTCACTTGGGATGCTTGGGTGCTTTTTTTGTAGGCGTGAGCCCTATTGCCCTGATTACCTGTTTTGCACTCTATGTAATCCGGATGTTTTTTGTCACAGGATTTTATCATCGTTACTTTTGTCATCGTGCCTTTCGTACCTCACGCTTAGGACAGTTTTTCTTTGCTCTGCTTGGACTCACCTGCGTGCAACGGGGTCCTCTCTGGTGGGCTGCCGTCCATCGTCATCATCATGCTCACTCTGATAAAGAAACAGATGTTCACTCTCCACGATGCCAAGGCTTCTGGTGGGCCCATATCGGTTGGATGACCAGTAGCCGCAACTTTCCCACAGATTATTCCAAAATCAAAGATTTAGCTAAATACCCGGAATTAGTCTTTCTCAACCGTTTTGACCTGATTGGTCCCCTTATTTTGGCACTCGTCACCTACGGTTGGGGAGCCTTCCTACAAAAAGCCTACCCTTCTTTCCATACAAATGGCCTGCAGATGATTATTTGGGGAGGATTTATCAGCACCGTTGTGCTTTTCCATGGCACCTCCTTCATTAATTCCCTAGCTCACCTTCTCGGTAAACCGCGCTATGAAACAGATGACGATAGCCGCAATAGCTTTATCCTTGCCATCATCACCTTAGGTGAAGGATGGCATAACAACCATCACCGCTATCAAGCAACTGCCCGTCAAGGGTTCTTCTGGTGGGAGATTGACCCAACCTACTATACCCTTAGAGTACTTTCACTCTTGGGCATTGTCTGGGATCTACGCTCTGTTCCTGAATCGGCTTATGAACAGGCCATTCAGTCGCCGCGCAGCAGCGACTGAAGTAAAAGGTAACAGTTCATTTAAATACGAACGGCAATGACGAAACATGTTCTTGCAGGACAAAGCAAGCTAGTACCTCATACCAACGATAATTTCGCATTCGCCAAAAAGTGGGTCAGTCCCACACATGATCACCTACGGTGCTCATATGAGGTAGCTGACCCTTTTTTTCGTCCAATTTAATCCGAACGTTTAGGTGATATGAGGTACTAGGCTGCCGTACGAATGAGTTCGAACGTTCCAAGCTTCCGTTCACCCTTCAACTTTTCAACAGCTGTGTCAGCAGCGCTCAACAAGTTCAGATCCGTCCTCCGAAGGAGGGGATCTGAACTCTAACCTTTAGTAGACTTAATCTTTTACTTCAGCTTCAGTCGCAGGAGTCTTCTCCTCTTTTTCTTTAGCAGCAGGAGCTTTCTTCTCTTTTTTTACTTTGTTAGCTTTTTCAGCTTTGTCAGCTTTTTTAACGACACTTACTGTATCAGCAGAAGACACTTCTACTAGTGGAGCATCAACCCACTCAAGGTAAGCCATTGGAGCGCTATCACTCTGACGAGGTCCTAGCTTAGTAATTCTAGTATATCCACCTTGACGATTAGCTGATGCAGGTGCAATTTTCTCAAAGAGAATTTTTACAAGATCTTTCTGTTTCAAATAAGAAATAGCAAGACGACGAGCATGAAGATCACCTCTTTTACCAAGAGTAATCATACGCTCTGCGAGTGGTTTAGTAGCCTTAGCTTTTGCCAAGGTTGTCTTAATACGACGATGTTCAATCAGGCTACAAACTTGATTAGAAAGTAATGAATCCCGATGAGCCGTAGAACGACCCAGTTTAATAGTTTTTCTGCGATGGCGCATATTTTTGAGAACTACCGTAACTACCAACGTACCGTTGGTAGTTAGGAGATAGAAGATAGAAGTTGGAAGATGGGGTAGAGGCCCGCTAAAGCAGGCGAATAGTGATTGAGTATAAAGGTAAGTGTTAAATTTCCTTCCTTTTGAGGAAGGATCTAAAGTCTATTCCCCTACAAGAATTGGTGGTGTTTCAACAAGTCCTGGTTCGAATTTCATACCAAGGCCAAGGCCAAGTTGAATAAGCTTTTCTTTAATTTCGTTGAGTGATTTTTTACCAAAATTACGGTATTTCAACATGTCTGGTTCTGATTTTTGAGCTAATTGACCAACACTGGTAATGTTGGCATTGTTAAGACAGTTAGCTGCACGAACAGAAAGCTCAATTTCATTAACACTCATTGCTAGTAGCTTCTTGAGGCGACTATTCTCTTGACTAATTTCTACAGGAGTTTCATCAAACTCAATTTGAGTATCATCAAAGTTTACAAAAACATCAAGATGGTGACGCAAAATTGCAGAAGCCTGTAAAATAGCCTCTTGTGGTGTGAGACGACCATCAGTCCAAACCTCAATAATAAGCTTATCGTAATCAGTACGCTGCCCAACACGAGTATTCTCCACATCGTATTTGACCCGTGTTACAGGTGAGAAAATAGAATCGATTGCAATTACACCAATAGGAAGACCAGGCCTCTTATTCTCATCACCAGTGGCAAAGCCACGACCCACTTTGATCTCTAACTCAGCTTCAAACTTCATTTTCTTGTCAAGCGTACAGATGTGTTGCTCTGGATTGAGCACTTCACACTGTGCTGTCGAAGTAATATCACCTGCCTTAATGGCACCTTCTTTATTCACTGAAAGGGTAAGATTACGAACTTCGTGATCATGAGCCTTAAACTTAACCTTCTTAAGATTAAGAATAATCTCAACCACATCTTCCACAACACCAGGAATGCTTGTGAATTCATGAGGAGCACCTTCAATACGAACAGTCGTAATAGCAGCACCTTCAAGAGAAGAGAGAAGCGTACGACGTAAAGAATTACCGATCGTATGGCCATAACCAGCTTCAAAAGGTTCAGCAATAAACTTTACGTAGGTATCAGTGGCAGTAGATTCTTCTTTAATAAGAGTCTGCGGCATTTCAAAACGACCAAGACGAATAGGCATAATAATGGAGGAGAGTTCTTGTACCGGGTTTCCCTTGACGCGCTCTGGTTATCATAACCCAAGGACCGACGGCACTGTTACAAATGATTGGCGCAGCCCAATAGAATAGCAAAAACTATTCTAAGAGCAATGATTTTTTAATTAAAAATAAGGGAATAGCCACAAAAGAACACAAAAAAACACAAAAAAAGAAACTGAGCGGTGAACTTGATTGATTAGTTCGGCCAAGCTGTTTCGCAGCTATTGGTACTCTAAGTTGAAGCAAGATCTTAATTCCTATTTCTCTCTCTTATTGTTCATGATAGTGAACATTCTTTATCTTGAGTTCTCAAAATCGGATGGAGTCACGGGGATTGCGCCCCGTGACCCTTCCACACCACCGGACATGCGGATCTCGCATCCGGCGGTTGAGCAGAGCAGAGGTCATTTGACTGCCTCCGCGAGTTCCCATGGCATAATGAATCCATATTG
>DATEBV010000099.1:0-10782 GCA_035287205.1 Chthoniobacterales bacterium
ACCAGGCTATCGAGAGGCTGCTGTAATAACAGAGAGGGCTGAAGATCAGTTTAAACAATCAGCTGAGGCTTGTGCTGCAGGAAACAAGGATGAGAAGATACAATTATTTAATGAAGGAGAAGCAACTCTAGCAGAAGCAGAGGCAATAGCAGAGAAAATCAGAAATTAACCACAAAAGAACGAAGGAATGAAGGGAAGCAGAGAAGAGAAGAAATTAACCACAAAAGAACACAAAAGAACGCAAAAAATTCAGAACACTTATCAATTATATGAAACGCTGGTTAATTTCTTTTACTTTTTTCTTAGGTTTGTTGAGCTCTCATGCCCTCTTTGCTCAGAATAATAATCAGGTTATAGGTTGTAGGTTGGAGATGCCGCTGCAGCGGCAGGAGATGGAAGATAGCAGATGGAAGATGGAAGTTGAGGCTCAAGGCTGCAGTTTCCAGGAAATCGAAGGCAGTGTAATAAATGGAATTGAGTATAAGGATGTTGATAACCAATCATCGTTCTTAGCAAATAATTCTGTCCCAATCTCCAATCTTCCATCTTCTATCTCCTATTTGGGCATTACGCCCAAATTGATGATGAACCCTGCCCTTGAAGAGGGAGCAAAAGCTTTGGAAAAGGAATTGGGAATTTTTACACCACTTCAAGCACACAAAGCCGTTCAGGAAGGTGAGAGTAAGGTTAAGGTTTTTGGGATTACACAACAAAAAGATTTAGAAACTGTTCAAAAAACAGCTGCAGCAAGTGCCACAAATCAAGAAGAGATTAATTTTGTAGCAAAAGCCGATCAAGCAAAACAAGCTGGACATCACGATGTGGCCGATCTTTGGACAAAAGCAGCGGAAGCAAGCGCAGTAGAGGCAAAAATTCCAGAAAAGAATGGTATAGCTGTTCTTTGGAGCAAGGCTGCTGAAATGACGATGAAAGCGATAGAAGAAAAATCTATTGGGAATCAAGAAATCGCTGATATTTTGACTCAAGCAGCACAAATGGCTCAAGATACGGCTGTGTACAAAGCTCGGGGCGTTAAAGAGGCAGAGACCATATGGTATTCAAGAGATGAAGCTGAAGTGAAGCGTCTGTATGATGTTGCTTGGGTTTCAGAGCAAGTAAGCGAGAGATTTTTTGAAGTCATTCCTCAGTTGACTCGCTACATTGCTCAAGCTAAAGAGGCCCAATCTACAGGAAATCAGATTATTGCTGATTATTGGATACACGTAGTAAAACAATTTAAAGCTGCTGCTGTCTATGATGCCCAGGCAGTTAAGGCCAAGGCTCTAGAGGATCAGACCGAAGATGAACGTTTTTGTGGTGCTAAAATTGCTTGGGATACCGCTGATAGATTTGCTGCAATAGTATCTCAACTTACTGAATGCATGACTCAAGTAAGAGAGGCTCGTTTTAAAGGGAAAGGTAGAGTAGAAGATCTGTATTCTCAAGCGCTTGCTAAATTGCAAATAGCTTATGATTATTATATTCAATCAGTAGAGGCATTAGCTGCTGAGGATTATGAAAAAAGCGAGGCTCTAAATGATAGTGGAGATGCTGCACAGAAAGAAGCAGCTTCTTTAGTTGAAAAAGCAAAGCTTCATGGACCACCAAATCAAGAAGAGATTGATTTTTTGGCAAAAGCTACTAAAGCAAAGGTGGCTGGCAATCAAGAGGTGGTCGACCTTTGGACAAAAGCAGCGGAAGCAAGTGCAGCAGAAGCAGAGATTCCAGAGAAAAATGGTATAGCCACTCTTTGGGGCAAAGCAGCAGAAACTATGATGCAAGGGCTACAAGCCAAGGCTACTGGTAATCAGGAAGTCGCAGATCTTTATATCCAGGCGGCAAAACAAATTCAAACCGCTGCTGAATATAAGATGCAGGCTGTTCAAGATAAATTTAAACATTCATATGACCTTGCTTGGTTTGCAGAGCAAGCCAGTGAGAGATTTATTGAAGTAATTCCTCAGTTAACACAGTACATTGCTAAAGCTAGAGAGGCTCAATTTACAGGAAATCAGCCTATTGCTGATTATTGGATGCAAGTAGTAAAACAGTTTAAAGCTGCTGCTGCCTATGATGATAAGGCAGTTCAGGCAAAAAACCTGTCTTCACCGTCACCTTCAGCCGCAATGGACATCGTCGCCTCTGAGTCCGCAAGTATACCCTATACATTTCGAACTCTGGGCTCCGAGGCTATTAGCCCATTTTGCCCATCATCAGTCTTAGCAATTTTGAAAAAAGGTTCTAAGGCTTTAGAGAATAATCCTGAAGTGGAACGTTTAAATGATGTTGCTCGAGATGCTTGGAATGCTGCAAGTAGATCTGCTGAAGTAGTGCCTCAAATTGCTGAATGTATGACTCAAGCGGAAGAAGCTCACATTAAGGGAGAAAAGGTATTGGAAGATTTATATTACCAAGTAATAACTCAATTGAAGATTGCCAATGACTGTCATATGAAAGTAGTAGAGGCAGGTACTATTGAGGATAAGGAAAAATGTGAGTTTCTTAATCATGGAGCCGAAGCTGCTCTCAAGGCAGCAGCAACTTTTGCTAAAGCTACTGAGTTTATGGTTAAGGTGTCAGAAGCTAACAGAAAAGGTGACCAACAAAAGGCTGACCTTTGGATGGTAGTAGCAAAGCAATATCAAATTGCTGCTGGTTATCATGCGCAGAGAGCTCAGGCATTAGTAGCACAAAATGAGACAGATTCTAAAAATTTAGATTATGCGGGTAAAGTTATTAGTCATGCGGTTAATGAATTTGCTGATCAGGTCAACGTATATCTTTCTAAGAACCTGTCTTCAAACTCTACTGAGGTTGCGAAGGGCTTCGTCGCGCCGGTGCTCGAAGCATCGAGTAGCTCCTGTACACTCAACTTCTGTGCGCCGTCGACTCCTTGCCCTTCATCAGCCTCAGCGACTTTGAAGACAGGTTCTAAAACCGCAGAAGTTCAAGCTATAAGGAATGAAAGGAATCAAGAGCTAACAAGTTATTGGTCTAAAGTAATTCACCAACAGCAGAGTACTGTAGAATATAAAATTAAAGCAGCAGAGGCTCAAATTGCAGGAGATGAAAAAAAGGTACGTTTTTTCAATGAGGCGGCTTTCTTTTCTTCTATGGCCGCTGATGATTTAACGGAGTTTGCACACTATTCTGCTAAGGCAATAGAAGCAAAAGCGATAGGGCATAAAATATTACTTTCTCTTTGGACTCAAGCTGCAGAGCAATCTCAGGAGATTGCTACCTATCGTACTCAGGCAGCAGTGGCTGAGGCATCTGGGGATGAAAAAGAAGCTCAACATTGTGATAGTATGGCTCTATCTCTTAAAGTAAGGGCTAAAAACCCTTCAGTGTTTGCCGAGAATATTGCTGAATATACTGCTAAAGCTGCAGAGATAAGAGCTTCAGGGAATCAGCAAGAAGCGGATCTTTGGACTCAGGCAATTAGTCAATATCAGAATGCAGGCTTGATTTGTCCGATTCATAAATTAATTGAAGTGATTCCACAGGTATCTCAATACCTCACAAAAGCCAAAGCGGCTCAAGCTGCTCACAACCAAGAGGAATCTGCTCTTTGGACTCAGGCGGCGAAGCAATTACAAGCTACTGCTGATTATAAAAACTCATTGGCTGATTTTAACAATGATGAAGAAGAAAAAAAATGTTTGCAATATTCTGCCTTTATTTCTTCGCTTGTTACGGATGCTATCACTAGAGCAGCTCAATGCTCTTCTAAAGCAGCAGGGATTGCGCAAGACAAAGAGGTATCACAACTTTGGTCTAAGACAGTGAGGGAGTTTATGCTGGTTGGCCAATATCGTTTTGAGGCATTAGAGGCAATAAAATCAGGGGATCAACGAGAGGCTGAACGTTTAATGAACAATGCCTACGCACTTGAAAAATCTGTTATTCAAGTTGCTGAATATACTGCTAAGGCCCAAGAGGCTCGAGTTACAGGGGATAAAAAAGTAACGGATCTTTGGACTCAAACAGCAAAACAAGCATTGCTCGTGAGTGAGCAGGAAGTGCAAGCCGCAGAGGCTTGGGAAAAGGGGAGAAAAGAAGAAGCTAAAAATTTAGACCATAGAGCAAGCCTAGCTAGAGATGATGTCATGAGGTGTGCTCAAAAAACATCTGAAATTACTAACTATGCTCTTAAAGCCGCAGAGATGAAAACTTCAGGACATGAGAAACTCTCTGAGCTTTGGACCTATCTATCAACAAAATCTCAGGTTGCTGCTGAAAATCAAGTTCAAGCAGCTTTTGCAATGCTTTCAGGGGATGAGAAGAAAGCAGCTCTTTTGAGGCATGAGGCTTCTGCCTGGTCTCCTGTGAATGTGGTGAGAGTTCTAAACTGGGCTGATGGTTATAGGATCAAAGCTGCCAGAGCTCAGGTAGAGGAAAAACAGGAATTGTCGGATTTTTGGACCGAAGCAGCACAACAATCTCAATCCTCAGCTGAATACTTTATAGAAAAATATAAGACAACGACATCTTCTGATTATGCCACTATTAAAGGTTTTGCTAGAAACATACCTCGCATGGCCAAATACCTTGTTCAAGCTACCAAGGCTCGCATTGAAAAAAATAATCAAATTAGTGATCTGTGGACTCAGGCGGCAAAACAATTACAGATTGCTTCAGAGTATCAAATGAAGACTACAGAGGCTGGTATCGCTAGTAATCAAGAAGAAGTGGCCAATTTAAAGCAAGCTATTACCTTTGCAGAGCAAGCATCTTGTAGTTTTATTCAAGTAATCAATCAGCTGAGTACAGCTGCCCGGTTAAGGACTGAGGGTTCTAATGAAGAAGCTGATTTTTGGAGCATGGCGGCAAAAGTATCTCAAACTGCTGCTGAATATAGAGCTCAGGTAGTCTCTGCTCAAGCTTTAGGGAGTAAAAAAGAGGTTGAAACTTTAACTGCTGCGGCTGTGTCTGCAGAGAAAGCTGCAGGGAAGTTTATTGAAGCTGCCCAACAGATTGAAAAAGCTTCTAAAGCTAAAACTTGTAAAAACCAAAAGCTTGCCGATCTTTGGACTCAAGCTGCTCACAAAATACAGACTATAGGAGAACATCAAGCACAAGTCTCACAAGCTATAGCTTCTGAGAACGAGAAGGAAGTAGAAAGTTTAAAGCAAAACATTGAAGTTAAGCAGGTTGAAGTTGAAATATTTATTAAAGAGATACCTCAGGTTGTAAGGTCAATTGCTAAAACTAAATCTTCATGGTTAGAATCTGCTTACGCTGCTATCAAACGTTTTGGTAGAAATAAGCCGCAAAGTGTTCACTACCTTGATCAAGCTAGCAAGGCTCAAGTTGAGGGGCATTTTCAAGAAGCTGATCTTTGGACTCAGGCGGCAAAACAATTGCAGATTGCTTTAGATTATCAAACTGAAGCTATCAATGCTGGTGTTGTCGGAAATACAGAAAAAGCTCATATTTTAATGCAAGCTATTGTATTAAAAGAGAAAGCAGCTTATAGTTTTACTCAAGTTGTAAATCAACTGACCACAGTTACTCGGTTAAGAGTTGCAGGAGCTAACGAAGAAGCCGATTTTTGGAGCATGGCGGCAAAAGTATCCCAAACTGCTGCTGACTATAGAGCTCAGGCAGCCAATGTTCAAGCTTTAGGAAATAAGAACCTGTCTTCACAGTCTACTGAGGCAGCGCAGGGCTTCGTCGCGCCGGTGCTCGAAGCATCGAGTAGCTCCTGTACACTCAACTTCTGTGCGCCGTCGACTCCTTGCCCTTCATCAGCCTCAGCGACTTTGAAAACAGATTCTAAGAAAGAGGTTGAAAATTTAAACGCTGCGGCTGTATCTGCAGAGAAAGCTGCAGGGAAGTTTATTGAAGCAGCACAGCAGATTGAAAAGGCTTCTAAGGCTAAAACTTATAAAAACCAAAAGCTTGCCGATTTGTGGACTCAAGTTGCTCAGAAAATACAGACTATAGGAGAACATCAAGCGCAAGTCTCACAAGCTATAGCTTCTGAGGATGAGAAGGAAGCAGAACGTTTAAAGAAATACATTGAAGTTGAGCAGGCTGAAGTTGAAACATTGATTCAAGAGATTCCTAAGACGGTAAGGTCAATTGCTAAAACTAAATCTTCCTGGTGGAAATCTGCTTATACTGCAATTAAAGGCTTTGCTAGAAATAAACCGCGAAGTATTCACTACCTTGCTCAAGCTAGTAAAGCTCACGCTGAAGGACGCACTCAAGAAGCTGATCTTTGGACTCAGGCTGCAAAACAATTGCAGATGGCTTCAGAGTATCAAACTCAGGCTATCAATACTGGTATTGTGGGAAATACAGAACAATCTGATACTTTCATGCAAGCTATTAGATTTGCGGGAAAAGCTGCTTCGAACTTTGTTGAAGTTGTGAAGCAAATGAGTACAGCAATCATCTTGAAGGCTGCAGGAAGTGAAGAAGAAGCAAATCTTTGGAATATGGCCGCACAAGCATCTCAAACTGCTGCTGAATACAGGAGACAAGCAGCCGATGCTCAAGCTTCAAGCAATCAGAAAGAGGTTGAAAGTTTAACCTCTGCGGCTGTGTCTGCAGAAAAAGCTGCAGAAAAGTTCATTGAAGCTGCAAAACAGACAGCAAAAGCTTCTCAATGTAAAAATACTGATCATCAGAAAGAGGCGGATCTTTGGACTCAAGCCGCTCAGAAGATGAGGACTATTGGTGAGCATCAAGCAGAACTCTCTCAGGTTATAGCTTCTAAAAATGAGGAAGAAGTAGAGCGGTTAAAACAAAATCTCGAAGTAGAGGAGACTAGCACCCAGAAATTAGTGCAATTGATTCCTCAAATTGAAAAAGCGATCGCTAAGTCTTTATGGGCTCGTCGTGCAGGGATCCAAGAGTTAGCTGACTCTTGGGCTCAGGAGGCTAGATTACTAGAGCTTAATAAGAAAGAGGTGAGTACACTTGTAAAATCTCAACCTGTAATTACTGATGAAGCTGTGAAGGCTGTTGCAAAAAAGGAAAGAAAGGATAACGAGCATCTTGTCAAGGCAAGGTTGAATAACAGTTCTAGAGAATGGTGGTTGAATCATCAAAAGAAGATGCGTGATGATGCAGAAATTCAATTAAAAGCTGCGGTTGAGTACAAAAGACAAGGTTGTTTCAAGGCGGCCAGCTTTGCTCAGCGATCAGCAGATTATTTTTCAAAAGCAGCTAATTTGCATGATGAGTGGTTAGAAATATATAAAAATAATCATAAAAATCAATCATCGCAAAACTATCCCTGGATTCAAGCTATCGAAAAAAATAGAGTGGTTGGTGACTATCTATCTCAGGCAGCTTTGGATCAGGTTAAAAAGAATCAAGAAGTAGAGTGTTTAGACGGTGAGTGTTTAGGAGAAAGAGTGCTTTCTACATTTGCTTATGCTGATGGAGAGAAAGATGTTCGCAAAGCGCGGAACTTAATTGTACAGACGCATTTCAAGATTCGAACTCCGGAACAACAAAGTCCTTACGAAATCTCATCCAGTTCTATTCCCGTTTCTAGGTTAAACGATATCAATGCTGCTGAGAAAGAAGCTGAACTTTGGGAAAATCTTGCTAGATCCTCTAAAAAAGCACCTGACTTATCAAAAAAAATATATGAATATGCATTTAAAGCTCAATTGGCTAGAGTCGCACGGGATCAAGGATTTTCTGACCTTTGGAGTCAAGCAGATGATCTTTGGAATCAATGCATTGAACAGATAAAAACAGCCGCTAAGTATTTTGTTGAGGCAGATCGAGGCGATGAGGAATCTGCTCAGCGTTTGAATAAGGCTGCTCAATTTGCTCTTCATGCTGCTGATAAGCTTAATGAAAGTGCAACATGCCTTTCTAAAGGCATATGGGCTTCTATTGCTGAACAACCAGAATTATCCAATTTATGGAATCAAGCAGCTCAAAAAGTTCAAGCCTCGATTGAATATGAGGTTAAGACAACTCAAGCTGGAGTTACTTGTGATCAAGAAAAAGTAAAAACGTTGAGTCATGCTGCAAGACGTGCTAAGAGCGCGGCTAAGTTTGCCAATGGAATGAGCGAAGCTGATCAATACTTTTCTAGAGCTACAGAGGCTAAAACTGCAGGAAATCAGAATTTATCGGACCTTTGGACTCAGGCGGCTCAAAAAGTTAAGACTGCTACAGAGAGTTATGCTGAAGCAGATAAGGCAAGGGTTGCAGGGAATCACGAAGAGGTGGGACGGTTGAATAAGGCTGGCAAATTGGCAGATCAGGAAAAAAGTATTTTTATTAAAATGATACCTCAAATTGCTCATTGTCTTTCTAAAGCCGAAGAGGCTAAAATTATAGGGAATCACGAGGAGGTCAATCTTTGGACTCAAGAAGCAATGAAAATGCAGGGTCTTTCAAATGAGGATACTGAAGAAGTGCCTCTCGAAGAAAAAGAAGATAGAGAAGCTATAGTAAAAGAACCAATCCATCAAGCATCAGTTATTGCTGCAAGTGGTACTTTAAAAAGGATAGCGCAAGCAGCGAAAAAATATCAGGAAGTGAGATCAACAGTTCTAGCTAGCTCTGGAAATAAGGCCAAGGTATGGCAGGATTGTGTTGCTAACAATTTAGAGAAAGCTTCTGTATACTGGAGAAAAGCATATAAAGCAGAAAAAGAAGGTAAAGTGACACTTGTAGCAGGGTATGGAGAGGCAGCGACAACGTACGAAAAGGCTGCAGATTGTTTTCAAGAGAGCGGTGGGGCTTTTTGGGAGAAACAAAAGTCTTTTCAAGCCAAGGCAGAGTATCAGGTAAAAGCATGTGAAGCGGAAGAAGCAGGAGAAAAACAACTCGCAGCAAGCTATCGAGAAGCTATTGCAATATTCCAACAAATTGCTTCTGCAATAGAAAAACAAGAAAAAGCTATTCAAAAAGAGAAGGCTGCTAAATCAGTAGTAGCTCAAAAATGGAAAGAAGTAACAGAGCAACAAGCACATGCTGTTGAATATCTTACTAAAGCAGCAAAAGCTTGTGCTGAAGGAAAAACAAAAAAAAGTGATAGTTGGAATAAGATTGGTAAAGGTTTTTATTATGCAGCAATAGAATTAGAAAAAGCTATCGAAGCTGAAGCAACTGGCGAATCAGCAGTAGCTCAGAAATACCGCGAGGAAGGTGAAAAACAACTACGTCGTGTAGAGTTTATTGCTCAGTTAGAGCTTAAGATGGAGAACGTAGATGAAGGGTAGTTGGGATAGTTCCGGCAATGGTTTTATAATCCCTTAATAAATGATAAAATACCTTCTGTTTTTTTATAAATGAAACAATCCTTATCTTGAATAACACAATCCAATATGAAATCGAAATATAGTCTATTAGTAATTTTAGTAGTTTTTTTCAGTACCAGTTGTCTTTTTGCTAAGACGCAAAACATTTCAAACGCTATGATTCAAGAGGAGGGGCAAGTAATTGCGGTGAATTCAGGGGCAATACCTGTTGCTTTGATGTATGAAGGTTCGGTGAGCCAAGAGGTTCCTCAGCTTATGATGACGAGTGAAGAACTCCAGGAGCTTAACAAAGGTGTTACCGCAGCAGAGAAGCTTTTGACTGGCAAACGGAGTGGAACAAGCCCAGCTTCCACTGAACAATCAGTTTCGGGAAAAAAGTCAGGTAATACAGCATCATCATCAGTTTCATCCTCACCATCCTTTCATCAAAAAAGTGTAACGCCTCAGAAATCGGTAACAATTTCATCCCACACATCAGAATCAGAAGAGGGATTCTCTTCTGATGTTGATTCTTCCGAAGAGGAAGATATTAAAGATGTATTGAATGCTCATATTGAAGATGCTATTGAAACAGAAGGAAGGGCTCATGTTGCCAGTAATTTATTTGAAAAAAGTTTGCAAGCTAAGAGAGACTTTAAGAAACAACGTGATCTAGCATCCGCTCACACTGATAAAGAGGCTCGCTCTGTAAGCTCGGTGGATAGCACATGGATTCAGAATACGCTGTATAAAACGGCTCAAATGAAACTGGGAGTTACTTTAAAACAAGAGCAACTTAACCTTCAAAATGCGAATAGTCCTTCTAAGGAGAGTCAAGGATTAGCAGCTAAGGAGAAAATGGCTTCGTTACGCCTTAACCAAGCAGGATTAGCTCTTACGAAAGCTCAACGAGCAGAAGAAACGGCAAAAGCTCGTTTAATAAAAGAAGAAGAGACTCATAAGGAGGCACTCACTGACTCTTCCTTGACAGTATTTGATCAAGAAGACTCCTCCGTCAATATTATTTATCAGAGAGCTCTTGCAGTCTATGCTACCAGTGATCATGAGCTCAAGAAACTCATGAGAGATCTAGCTGAGGCTAAGCTTGCTACACTGAATGCTCATCTGATGATTCATGAGGCGCAGCAAATTGAAGATGATCTTTCTCTTCTTAGTGAAGCTGAAACAGCTCTGGAGCTTGCTCGTGAAGCGGAAGAGGTTGCTGAAGCTGCCACAGACCCTATAGCTAATGAGGCCGCAGCCAGAAACTCTTGGTGTGAGTCACTCAAAAGAGCATTAGAAACAACGACCAGTGCTAATGCATTGAGAAAAGAAATCGAAACTTCCGTTTCACTATCTTCTCCTTTATCGTGCTCAATGGGAAACGATATTCTTCAAGAAGCTCACGACACAGAACAAGCTTGGAGTGAAGTGGTTGAAATATGCAACAATGCTCTTGATAAAAAACCTGCTCTAAAACTTAAAAATGCTTGGAGAAAAGATCTCGAAGAAGCAGTTAATCAACATTCTCTTTGGCAGGTAAGAGTTCTTTGGGCGAAGG
>DATEBV010000100.1:0-7941 GCA_035287205.1 Chthoniobacterales bacterium
AATATATATATAATTATAACTCAACTTGTTTTTTTAAAGCAGGTTATAATAAATAAAAAATGTTTACTAAAATCTTCCCTGCAATAAAAAATTCCGAATTTTCAAATTTAGATTTTTATGGTGCCCATAAATTTTGGGAATTTAGGTTTAAGTTATAAGTTTAAGTTTAAGTTGATTTTTGGTCACTTCGTGACAAGAGAGGGTAAAAGAAATTAACCACAAAAGAACACAAAGGATTACACAAAGAACGCAAAAAAAGAAAAAAGAAAAAAGAAAAAAGAATTTTTATAAAAATTCTTTAATATGTTAAGAATTAAAGAAGATTAACGATCGTAAAACATAACATATTAATTATAACCACGATGAAGATTTTTACGCAATCTCTTTAAACTGAATTTTCACTCACAATTTTCCACTTTAAAATTTTTTATATAAAATTTTATCTATGTGTTTTTTTGTGTATCTATGTGTTCCTTGGGTGAATTTCTGCCAAAAATGATGACATTTTTATTTATGTTTATAGCTAAAAATAACTTTAGGATAGAATAATAACATACAACCCAATGAAAACATATTTTAATCTCTGCGGTATCGTCTTATTAACTTTCTTAGGTTTTCAAAGCATCTCAAGTGGGTGCAATAATCAAGAAAATCAGGCTGCAGATGATGGCAACCTAAAAGATAAGAGTAGAAGCTATAGCAGCTCTGTTCCTATCTCCAATCTCCCATCTTCTATCTCCTATTTGGGCATTACGCCCAAATTGATGATGAATCCTTCCATTGAAGATGCAGGGGGAGCTATCGAGAGATTGATTGTTGGTGAAACAAGGCCATTTAATTCTGTTATATCTAATAGGTTGGGAATGGGATTAGAAGCAGAAAACGTGATAGATGTCTCTTCTTCCTACACAATAACAAGTGTTGCAGTTAGTTCCAATCAGCATCAAGAAGTATCTAATGAGGGCTCTGAAGGAAAACAAGAATCTGAGCAATTTAATCAAGCTACTAACATTGCTAATCCTAACACAGATCCTTTAAAGAAAGCCTCTGAACCAGAGAAGCAACGAAACGAGCAGTTGATTGACCTCTGGAAAAAAGTAGCAAATCAATATGAAACAGCTGCTGATCATAGGAAAAAATATGCAGAAAAGTTAAGAGCATACGAAACAGAAAGTCAGCAAGAGTATGCTCGTATAGCTCAAAATGCAAGGGATGCTAGAATTAAAGCAGATCAATTGAAGGAAGCAGCCGTTTCCTGTGAAAAGTCTACTCAATCAGAGAGTTTGGGGGATCAACCAGTAGAGTTACTTTCGTTAAAAATAATTGAACACTATCAATTACTTGCTGATTATTATCGAAAGTCAGAAGAGGCTTACGCACAGGGAAATGAAGCAGAAGGAGAGCGCTTGGGAGGAAGTTCGATTGATGAGTATGGTAAAGGAGCTGGTTGTATTGTTTGGAGAAGTATTAAGCGACTACAAGCAGCAATTAAATTGCTAGAGCAAGCTGCCGACGCTGAGAAAAAAGGAAACCAGCCCGTTGCTACCCTTTTAAGAAAAGCAGCTGAACAAGATCAAGTTGCCGCTGAGTATTATCAAAAATCAGCAGAGGCATATGCCTTAGGAAGCGAAAAAATTAATTGCCATGGGAGAAATCGTTTCTATCAAGCTGGAGAATCTACTGAACAGAGTGTTCATCGATTAAAAGATGCTGCTACTTTTCTTGAAAAAGCTATCGTCGCCGAGAATAATAATAACAAAACTCTTGCTAGCCTTTGGCAAGAAATAGCTGGTCAAAAGCAAGTTGCAGCTGAGTATTATCAAAAAGGCACAGAAGTGTATGCTTCAGGAGACGAAGAGGGTGGTAAGTCTGCTGCTTGGGATGCTTATAGGGTAGAAAAGATAATAGAAGCACTTAAAGAAGCTGCTACCAGTCTCGAAAAAGCTTTTGAAGCTGCAAACAGTGGCAATCAAAACCTCAGTGATATTTGGCAAAAAGTGGTAAGTCGATATGAGTTTGCAGCTGAGCATCATAAAAAATCAATTGAAGCGCGAGCAATAAATAACAAACAAGAAGAGGATCTTTTTAATAAAGCAGCGTCTTCTGCCAATGACTCTGCTAGATTGAGTGTTGATCAATTAAAAAAATCCCTGGAGTATATTGAGAATACCAGGAAAGACATTGAGCAATTAAATGAAGCCAACAAGCTAGAAGATCAATCACTTACTTCTCTTTGGCAAAAAATAGTTACTCAAAATCAAGATGCTGCTGAATATTATCAACAAGCCGCTGAAGCCTATCTCCAAGAAAACACAACAGAAGCTGAACGTCTTGTTAAAGATGCCGACGCTATCAGATTTAATATTGAGCATTCCTTAAAGAGGACCACAGGAGAACTCAAAGCGGCTATTCGACAGAGTATCTGGTATGCCGAGAAAGTTGCAGAGGCCAAGGAAAGTCAAAGTCAACGGATTTCTGACTTATGGGAAAAAACAGCAGAGCAATATCAACTTCTTGTTGAGCATTATAGAAAAGGAGCAGAAGCGCTGCTAAGAGGAAATAAAGAAGAAATAGAATGTTTTAATAACGCTAGCTGGGTTCTTGAATCTAGTGCAAAGCACTTAACACAAGCTGTTAATTATATAGAAGAAGCTATTCAATTGGAAAAGAGTGAGAATCAATTTCTTTATGATTTTTTGATTAACACGGCGGAGCAATATCAAGATGCTGCTGAATATGAGAGAAAATATGCAGAAGCACGCATGGTAGGCAATGAGCAAGAAAAGAGGCGTTGGAAAGAGGCTTCTTCCTATGCCTCAAATAGTGTGGAACGGTTTAAAAAATCCGCCAAAGCGTTCAAAACCTTCTTTAGCTATCAAGAAGACCAATCTATTGCCAATCTTTGGGAACAAGTAGCAGAGGCAAATCAAACAACAGCTGGATATTGGAGAAAAGCTGCAGAGGCAGAGGTTGCAGGAGATGAGCAAAATATTAACCGCTTCAAGTACGCTGCCGATTCTGCCAGATATGGCGCAGATCATTTAAGCAAAGCCGTGGACGCCTCTGAGAAAGCCCTCAAAGCCGATACTCAAGGAAACCAATTTTTCTATGTTATCTGGCGCAAAATATCCGAACGAAAGCAAGTAGCAGCTGAACATTATAAAAAAGTTGCAGAAGCAGAAGCGTTAGGAACATATATCCCTCCAAGCGAATATAATCGTTTGGATGATGCTGCTTGCTATGCAAGTTGGAGTGCTGAAGCGCTAGAACAAACAGCTATCGCATTAGAGAAAGCTACCGAAGCAGAGAAGAAAGACAATCAGGCATTAGCCACTCTCTGGAGAAAGGCAGTCGAACATAATCAAGTAGCTGCTAATCAGTATCAAAAAGCCTACGAAGCATATGTTTCGGGAAATAAATTCAAGGCAATGAGTCGAAGTCAAACTGCCGAATCGGCTCGAGGAGAAGGTAGGCGGGCAACTTGGGAAGCAGAAAAAGCTGATGCTCGGGAAAATGGAAGAGATGGTGATTTTTGGTAACCACAAAGAACAACCAGAAAAGAATGAAGAAATTAACCACAAAAGAACACAAAAGGACACAAAAGAAGAAGTAAAGAGTGAAGAGTAGCTGGTGCTGGGAGAGATGAAATCTGAACGTCTACAACAATTTCAATGAAACTTCTATGTACTTTATCAATAATTTTACTCAGCACGGGTTGTCTCTTTGCTCAAACTAATCAGAGTACAGGTGGCAGAGTACAAGTTACAGAATTGAAGGCGACAGAACTACCATCAGAAAATCTAATTAGTCAACGAGCTAAAACTACTACGAACTGTGATAATCCTGATGAAAATCTGAATGATCACCTGATGATGAATCCTGGAGAAATAGGAGAAGCTGAAGATATTTTCGGGTTTTCAAGAAAAAAATCTCTTTCTTCTCAAACAAGAACCTTTACTAATATTGAAATGAGTTTAAGGGGAAGTACACCAGCTATACAGGAAAGTTCAGCAAGCTTTTGTGTGCCATCGATTCAGTGCTCTTCATTAGTCTCAGCAACTTTGAAGACAAGTTCTCAAACAGTACAAGAAAATTTAACGAGACTAACAAGCCAAATAGAAGAAGCCAAGCAAGCATTCAGGGAAAAACGTGGGGGAGAAAATTCCTATATTTGGGATTGTATTGCTACCAAACTAGAACAAGCAAGAGATAACTGGAATAAAGTCCGTGAAACATTGGATGAAGGAGAAAGAGCCTCTCTCTGGAGAAAAGCGGCTGAAGAATCAGAAGCGTCAGCAGAAGGATTAAGGCAAGCTATCCAAGCTTACATTGAAGATAGGAAAGTATTTGCACAACAGTTAGAAAAAGAAGCATGGAATACTTGTTTTTTATCAAATGCTTCTACATGGTTACTTAAATCGGAAGAGGCTGCAGGCAAAGCAGAGAAGGCAAAGGAAAAGCAAGATTCGCTTGAAGCCTTCTGGAAGCAGTTAGCGGAGCAATATCAAGTTGCAGTTGATTATGAGAAAAAAGCTTCCGTGGCACATGTGGCAAGAAAAAAAAGTGAGGCAAATAGTTGGTTTTGGGCAGGATTGTCTGTGCATTCCTATGCAGACCAACGACTAAAAGCATATGAAGCACAACGAGCTCGTAAAGCAACCTTGGCAGCAGGCTATAGAGAGACGGCTTTCATCGCAGAGCGTGCTGCATATTACTGCAAGCTATCAGCCGAGGCCAAAGCCTCTGGAAAAGAGAGTGAAGGTGATAGCTGGGGTTGGTGTGGTTTGTCTTGTCAAGCTAGGGCAGATTACCAGGCAAAAGCAAATGAAGCAGAAGAGGTAGGTAAAACCACTCTCGTTATGGGCTATAGAGAAGCTGCAGCAACCTTGGAGCGAGCTGAAAAATATCATAGAGAAGCAGCCTATGCCCATCGTGAAAGAAAAAAGAGGGAGGGTTTTAGTTTGAGTAATGCAGGAAAATCCCTCCAAGCTAAGGCAGGCTATCAAGCAAAAGTATATGAAGCACAAGAAGCTGGTAAAGCAGCTCTTGCTGCTAGTTATAAAAATTCTGCAGCGATATCAGAGCGAGCTGCAGATCAGTATAGAAAGTCAGCTCAGGCCTATGAAGTAGGAAAAGAAAGTGAGGGGAATAGCTTTGATTTAGCTGGGAAGTCCTTTCAAGCAGAGGCAGACTACCAAGCAAATGCAAGTGAAGTAGTAACCGTTCCGATTTCACTGCATTCGGAAGTGAGCTCTGAACTATAGGTTGGAGATTAAAGGCTAACTACCAACGTACCGTTGGTAGTTACGATAGATGAAGAAAAGAAATTAATCACAAAAAGTGAGCGAGGATAGAGCTCGCTTGAGGTAACAACTTTTTTTAAAGATTTTTCCATTTTAAGCGTTCAGATCCTGCTTGCGTGTGTTTGGGTAGTAAAGTCGCGTGTGTTTGTGGATTAGTGGCGCGGGTATTTGGGGAATAGCAAGCATGAATTAGGCTATATGAAATCAGGTAACAGATTACAGGGGTGCAGGTAAGAAAAATTCATATCCGTTACTTAGTTATTATGAAGCCAGGGACTAAACAAATTTAAAAATTCATTGTTAAAATGGGCTCACTTTAGCACAGAATCTACCTATTACCCCTGCCACCTGTTACCTGTTACCTGATTTATTGTCTCCTCAATGCTTCTTGAGTCGTATAAGAGGCATCTACTAAATCATAGATCCGTTGTCCTGGAAGAACACGTGTGCTTAGGCAGTCTAGATTGCCATCCCTGCCGATTACCGCCACGGCGAAGCCTTGTTGAACATCGTAAGCTCTTGCAACATCCATACCACAGGAGGCTGTCACAAAAGGGATGTTAGAAGGGATACGGCCATCTTCTTTGGTAAAGGCAGCAATACAAATAAGACCTTGAGCAGCCAAGCGCTCATAGACCCCTTTAAGTTCACGAAGCTGATGGTGGAAAGCAGCACTATGCGGCGATGGAGCTATTAAGAGGAGGACGGGTTTGCCACGAAGTGAAACAAGATGTTCTGTTTTGCCGTTAGGTTGTTGCCAAGAAAAATCAGGAGCAGTAAAGACAACACAACTTGTGATGGCATGCGAACTTTCTACTGGTTCAGCTATAGCAAGGGCAGTTGTAGAAATATTGATTATTAGGAGCGCAAGTAAGAAGGATAAAATATGCATTTTAAAAAATTTAACTAATCCCAGAGTGGCTCATTGAGCCGCTCTGTGATTAGACCTTCATAAGTTCTGCTTCCTTATGAGAAACATGCTCGTCTACGCTAGCAACAAATTTATCAGTTAGTTTTTGAATCTCTTTTTCACTGCGCTCCAATTCATCTTCGGTAATGGTGCCCGCTTTTTGTAGTTTCTTTACTTGATCCATGGCATCACGACGACTTGAGCGAATACGAACACGTGTTTCTTCGGAAATTTTTCCAACCGTGCGAACAAGATCCTTACGGCGCTCTTCGCTTAGTTCAGGAATACGAAGGCGAATGATTTTCCCATCAATAGTAGGAGTAATCCCTACATTACTTTCAAGAATAGCTTTTTCGATATCCTTCAGAGTTCCGGCATCAAAAGGTTGAATGACCAGTAGACGTCCTTCGGGAGCCGTAATGAGTGCCAATTGTTTCAGTTTCATACTGCTTCCATAAGTGTGAACATCAATAGTCTCAACGAGAATGGGAGAGGCTTTGCCTGTGCGGACGGCTGCAAATTCATGAATCATGAATTCCAGAGCTTTGTCCATTCCTTCTTCTCCTGCAAATAGGATTTCTTCAGCGCTCATAGTTTTTTGTTTTTGTTAGGATTAAAGTTTATTTTTTCAGAGTTTAAGCTTCTGTGACAAGTGTTCCAATGGGTTCGCCGCAGAGCGCTCTCATGATGTTGTTTGGTTCCGACATATTAAAGACAATAATTGGCATGGAATTATCCATGCAGAGACTAAAAGCCGTAGAATCCATTACCTGTAGGCGACGCTGGAGTGCTTCACTAAAGGTTAATCGGTCAAAACGCTTGGCTGTCGGATTCTTCATGGGATCACTATCGTAGATGCCATCGACTTTGGTGGCTTTAAGAATGACTTCTGCTCCGATTTCATTAGCACGAAGAGCAGCTGTTGTATCGGTCGAGAAAAAAGGATTGCCCGTTCCAGCAACAAAAATCACAATGTGACCATTTTCAAGATGACGCATAGCACGACGAAGAATAAAAGGTTCTGCCACATTATTCATTTGAATTGCGGTTTGAACACGTGTTGAAAAACCGAGTTCTTCCAGAGCACTCATGAGAGCCATTCCATTGATGACCGTTGCTAACATCCCCATATAATCAGCTGTGGCACGATTCATACCGCGATGACTGGCGGCGAGACCGCGCCAAATATTACCGCCTCCAACAACCACTGCAACCTCAATGCCCATCTTGCGAACGGCACCAATCTCTTCGGCTACTCGCTGAACAATCTGTGGAGAGACGCTGTCATCACTTCCTGGCGCACGAAGTGCTTCACCACTAATTTTAAGAACAATACGGCGATATTTCGGTTGAGGAGAAGAAGGAGTCATAAAAAAAGAAAACTAAGAAATTAACCACAAAAGAACACAAAAGAACGCAAAAAGAAGAATTAAAGAGTGAAGGATGAAGGATAAAGGGTAAAGAGCAATTTGGCAAGGTAGACGAAGGATTTATCACTAATCGTGAGCTCAAACTGAACTGAAGTAACAAGAAAAAGAAAGAAAATAGCCACAAAAGAACACAAAGAAACACAAAGAATAAAAGCACAAAAAAAGAATTTTTATAAAAATTCTTTAACGGAGTGTCGCCCGACATGAGTGTGAACTAGTCAAATGAAAGGAGTTGACCGAGAACAGTGAAATAAATCGTAGCGAAAGGCAAGGCGGTAACCAAGTAGAAAGCTGCAAG
>DATEBV010000101.1:0-4535 GCA_035287205.1 Chthoniobacterales bacterium
AGGAATATGATAGAAGAGCTCAAAGAGTATTTGAAGCTATCACTAAAATAGATCAAGAACGAGCTGAAAAAACAAAATCTGTTGAACAAGAGGCAGCTGTTCTTGAATGGAAGTGGCGATTCAAGAAGAATCAAGTGAAGAAGAGCTAATCCAAGCCTGCGGTGATGAAATCATAATCATGTTAAGCCCAAGAATAGGGGTGTTTTACTCCAGTTTTCGAGGTCTTGTCGCTTCGCTCCAAGACCCCTCAAACCTTACGTGAAACACCACTATCCTTGGCTTACTACGCTCCACACCATTTCTGCTTGCCTACCATTCACTCTACTCCTACTCTCTAAAACCTAACATTACTTAACGTACCTTTGAGTACAACCAGTGTATCCCATATCTATTGCTCACTGTTGCACTTCACTTTTGAATTGGCGCTATTAATAACCATGAAAATCCAAACATTAAAAACTATCATAAAACGCAGATTCATTTCCTTCACTTTTTTCTTAATTTTATTGAGTTTACATGCTCTCCTTGCGCAAGCTGAAAATAGGTTGGAGGCAACGAATCAGATTACAGGTTGTAGGTTGCAGGTGCTAAGCAGGGAACAGGTAGCAAACAACAGAAAGATAGAACTACCATTGGTGGATCTTTCTTTTCAAATTGACCGAGGAGTTGAATCAACTACGAACTGCCAACTGCCAACTGCCAACTGTCACCTGATGATGGATCCTGTAACTTCTTCAACGCTTGAAGGAGGAGTCAAAACATTGTTGTCACGCTTTGCTAAGCCTTCTGTCTATTCGGAAGAGGAAGGTGCTATTTCTGCGATAGTGCGAATGAAACCCAGTACTGTTAACAGTAACAGTAGTGATAGCAAATATGTCATTCCTGAAAATAGCTCTGTTGCTGCTCACGAAGATACTATAGAGCAAGTACAAGGTCAGATTGATGGCATGACTGCTGCTGCTAGGGAATTTGAAACCCATTTTTCTAAGATGATTGCAGAGCCAAAGGCTCAAGCAGAGAAAATGCCTACGATCGCTTCAGTCGCTAAAACAGAAGCTTTAAAAAATGCTCAAGAAGCAGCCAAAATAATAGCTATTGCAAAAGAAATTACAAAGCTTCAACTAGAAGCACAAGAGAAAGCAGCAGAAGCAACAAAAAAATCTCTGGAAGCACGATCAAACGAACGAACTACTACTAAAAATATTTCTACATCATGGTATTACGCTGCTAATAGTTTAGAGAAAACCTCCAAATATTGGACAAAAGCATATGAAGCATTAACAGCAGGAAAAACGACATTTGCAGAAGGCTATCGAGAGGCAGCAGTAACATCCCAAAGAGCCGCAGATCAGCAGAAACTATCCGCCCAAACCCAAGCCGCAGGAAAAGAGAGTGAGGGTATTAGTTGGGGATTGGAAGGCACATCCCTCCAAGCAAAGGCAGACTACCAAGCAAAAGCAGCTGAAGCACAGGAAGCAGGAAAAACGACGTTTGCAGGAGGTTATCGAGAGGCAGCAGCAATCTCAGAGCGAGCCGCAGATCAGCATAAACGATCAGCTCAGACCAAGGCCGCAGGAAAAGAGAGTGAGGGTATTAGTTGGTATTGGGACGGTGCATCTCTTCAGGCTATGGCAAACTACCAAGCAAAAGCATGTGAAGCACAAGAAGCAGGAAAAACACAGCTTGCAGCAGCCTACCGCGAAGCCGCAGCAACATCTCAAAGTGCCGCAGATCAGCATAAACAATCAGCTCAGACCAAGGCCGCAGGAAAAGAGAGTGAGAGTAATAGTTTGTATTGGGAAGGTGCATCCCTTCAGGCTATAGCAGACTACCAAGCAAAAGCATCTGAAGCACAGGAAGCAGGAAAAACGACGTTTGCAGGAGGTTCTCTTGTTGATGAGGTTATCGGAGAGGAAGGTTCCATTAACCATCACCCTCACACCAACATAGAGGTAAATAATTTTAGAGAGGCAGACCACATGGCTGTTTTGGCAATACAACCACTTAAAGATGCAGCTCGAGCACGAAGTGAAGATAATACAGAAGTTGCAAATGGTTATGAACAAATAGGTCAATATTACCTTCAAGCAGCTCAAGCCTATGTTGATGGGAATAACACAAAGGCAAATAATTTTAAAGAGGCAGGTAACATGGCTGTTTTGGCAATACAACCACTTAAAGATGCAGCTCGAGCAAGAAATGAAGGTAATGCAGAAGTTATACAAACTTGTGCACAAATAGTTCAATATTACTTTCAAGGAACTCAAGCCTATGTTAATGGGAATAACACAAAGGCAAATAATTTTAAAGAGGCAGGCAATATGGCTACTTTGGCAATACAACTATTTAAAGATGCAGCTTACGCAAGAAATCAAGGTAATGCAGAAGTTGCACAAGCTTGTGAACAAAGAGCCCAATATTATCTTCAAGCAGCTCAAGCCTTTGCTAGTGAGGATAACACAAAGGCAAATGATTTTAGAGAGGCCGCCGCAATGGCTGCTTGGGCAATACAACTACTTAGAGATGAAGCTCAAGAAAAAAATGTAGGCAATGCAAAAGTTGCACAAGCTTGTAAACAAAAAGTTCAATATTATCTTCAAGGAGCTCAAGCCTTTGCTAATGGGCATAACATAGAGGGGAATAATTTTAGAGAGGCAAGTCTCATGGTTAGCTCGGCAATACAATCACTTCAAGCTGTAGCTCAAGCAAGAAATACAGGCAATGCAGAAGTTGCAACAGTTTGTGACCAAGTAGCTCAATATTCCCTTCAAGGAGCTCAAGCTTTCGCTAATGGGAGTAACATAGAGGGAAATAATTTTAGAGAGAAAGCCCGCATGGCTGCTTCGACAATACAGTCACTTAAAGATGCCGTTCGAGCACGAAGTGAAGACAATGCAACAGTGTGCTGCGTGAATTAGATGTGACCTTAAGTTACACTCTGCCAATCGTCGGCTCATACCACGCAGGCTTTCCGGCCAATAGGCCAAATATAAGTTTAAACATCACTATGAAAACAAAAAATATCTGTAAATATTCGCTTAACCCATCGGTAGAATATGCCAGGAGATCGACTGATCATAAGCGTTCTTTCAAACTTCTATCTTCCATCTCCACCACAGTAGTGGTATCTCCAGCCTATAGCCTGCAGCCTACAGCCTCTATTCGCTCTGTTGGAATAGTTACCTTCCTACTATTGTTCTCCTTCCTGCAACCATGGAGGCTAGTGGCTTCAACCCCAGGTGCAGAGGAATTCTTAAAATATGTCACTGAAGAAGGAGCATGTCTTGTTGATGAGGTTATCGAAGAGGAAGGCTCTATTAACCACCACATTATCATCAACATAGAGCAGGAAGCAGCGCAGACAGTATCTCATACTGTAGAAGAAAGAATCCCTCGAGAAATTTCCCTTACGAATACTCATTCCATCACAGATCCTACTTCTTTATCTTTATTTACTGAGACTCCAGAAACAACCGCTCCAGTAGAACAGTCAGTTAATTCTCTCAATGGCAATTTCATTGTTCAAGTTCTACCAACAGAAACAATGCCTCTCCCTATTCTAACGGGTAAAAGTTTAGGAGATTGCATTCTCGCACTTCCACCAGAGCTTATTTCAATTTTTCTGAGATCCCCTGAAAAGAAACAAGCCGTTTATAAAGCAGAGCATCAACAAACAGTTCTAGAACTCCAAGGAAAATATCCTCAATTAACTTATCCTGAATTAGCACAAAAGATTACTGCTTGGAAAGGAGCTGTTGAGAAATGGAGTGAATGTCCCATCCCAGCAGAAAAAAACCTCCGTTATCAAAGAGTAGACGTTTTGGCTTCAACGATGCCTCCCGAGCTTTACCGCTTAGTTGCTCTTAGCCAGGCGATGAAAATCATGGAGAATACTACAGCCTATGCATATTATCTTCCACGTGTTTTGGAAAAATATAGCAAAGATCCAAAGAGCAAAGCTTATCAAGCCTTTTTTTTCCAGAAGATTGATATCGTTAATAACAATATTATAAAACTAGAAAAAGCAGCTGATACTGTTATTACACTTTCAGAGCAGAAAAACCGTTGTCTTACTTTTGCGGTTATAGCGACGGTAGCAGAAAACACTAATATCGCAGAACAGTTTCAAGCTGCAGCTAGGACTACTGAACAAGCCATTTCTTCTTACTGTGAATTTGCTCAGAAGATGAAAGAGAGGGATCTTACTACTGCCTATCTGTTTCGCATAGCGGGATTTTCCTTAGAGTGTTATGCTCTAGAGAAAGAGTATCGTGCACAAGCTGCTTCTGCTAATAATCGAGGTAGAGCACAAGAATCGTGGGATTTTCAAAATGCAGCAGATAAAGCTGACAGTGCAACAAAAGCACTTAACCAAGCTGCTCAAACAAGAAATGAGGGCAAAGTAGAAGTAGCAAAAACTTATGAGCAAGCAGCTAGATATCACTTTCAAGCAGCTCAAACCGCTATTTATGGAGATAGTACAGAGGTAGAGAATTTTTCAGATGCGGCCCGGTATCTTGACGATGCAGCAGTGT
>DATEBV010000102.1:0-7347 GCA_035287205.1 Chthoniobacterales bacterium
AGCTTAGGCTAACTAATCAATCAAGTTTATCGCCAAGTTTCTTTTTTTGTGTTCTTTTGTGTTCTTTTGTGGCTATTTTTCTGCCAATTACAGTGACGTTGGTGTAAAGCGCTTTAGTTCAATTTGAGTTTACCAAATCATCATGTTCCACCCTTTGTCAAAAGATCATTTTCTCACGAAGGCATTAGGGGGAGTTCATGCTCCTTTACGGAATCCTATTTTTCGTAATCTCTGGATAGCCAATTTTCTGTCCAATCTTGGAATGATTATGCATGCCGTTGCGGCAGCATGGTTCATGACATCCTTAACAACATCGCCTTTACTCGTAGGTCTTGTACAAACAGCCGTTAATCTTCCGATTCTTTTACTAGGGATACCATGTGGGGCTCTTTCGGATCTTTTTGATCGTAGGAAGCTACTTATTATTGCCCAATGGTGGATGTTGAGTGCTGCCGTATTGATGGCTTTCTTTGCTGCTCTTGGAAGGCTTTCACCAGGAGGATTGTTAGCACTTCTTTTCCTTTTGGGAATAGGAACGGCATTGCACCTGCCTTCTTGGATGGCCTTACTTCAGGATCTCGTGATCGAGGAGCATGTGCCAGCGGCTGTCTCTCTCAATAGTATTGGTTTTAATTTAGCGCGAACCTTAGGACCAGCTTTGGGTGGTTTTTGTGTGAATTTATTTGGAGTTTCCTTGGTTTTTTTTGGTAATGCTCTTTCTTATCTTGCTGTATTATTCGGTCTTTGGCGTATACCTGCATCTCTTTTGCCACCTCCTCCTTCGGAAAAGGTAACCTTTAAAGCTCTTTTTCATTCTCTGCGGGAAGCATGGAGCTTTTTGGTTAAGTCCCGACAATTACCAGGAGTTCTTCTCCGTATGAGTCTTTTTATGGTGGCAGGTTCAGGATTTTGGGGAGTATTACCTCTCCTCGCACGTGATAGTCTTCACTTAAGTGCTAGTGGCTATGGGGGGCTTTTAAGTGCTTTTGGAATTGGGTCGGTTTTAGGTGCTCTTTTTTTACCAAAGTTACGCGATACTATTTCTATTGATGCCATTGTAGCCACAGGGATTCTTCTTTTTGTAGGGTGCCTCCTTCTCTTGGCTTATAGCCAGAAAGTAATGGTTGTTTCCTTTGCAATGGGAGTATGTGGCGTAGCCTGGATTTGGGTGATTGTAAATTATAACGTGGCCATTCAGCTATCTGCTCCCGCATGGATCAAAGGACGAATGATCTCGCTCTATGTGGTGATTTTTCAGGGAGGGATTGGTTTGGGTTCGGCTTGGACAGGATGGCTTGCTAATTATGTTGGCTGTCAAACAAGCCTTACGCTGGGAGCATTTCTTGTTCTTGCCGGGCTCCTGTTAATTCCCATTTTTCCGTTAAGAGAAAGAAATTAATGACAGAAAAATAGCCACAAAAAAACCTCCTAAAAGGTAACGAGTAACGAGTAACGCGTAGCGAGTCCCCAGAGGCGGAACTTTCGTAAGTATTCGGTTAACCCATCAGTAAAATGTGCCAAGGAATCAACTAATTATCAGAATGATTGCTTAAATATTAATCGACTATTAATCTACCTACAGCCTATAGCCTACAGCCTACAGCCTCTATTCGGCCTGTTGGCCGAATAGTTACGAACTTTCTACAGTTAGTTTTATAAATATGGGAAAATAGGCCCTGTCAAAATAATGGTTATGAAAAGATGGTTTTTATTGTGATCTTGGATACTCGCCACCCGTTACCCGTTACTCGGTACTTGTTTCTACGTTCTTTTGTGGCTATTCTCTTTTTATGATAATTTATTTTCTCAGACATGCCGAAGCAGAGGTGCGGGCCGCTTCTGACTTTGAACGAAAGCTCACGGCCAAGGGCAAGGACCAATCAAGGAGTGTTGGTAAATTTTGTTGTGAGCATGAATTGATTCCTGACCTCATTCTCACAAGCCCCGTGTGCCGAGCTCGTGAGACCGCAGTTTTGGTGAATCAAGAGTTTTCTGATCAACGAGAACTCATCGAGGTGCCTTGGGCTGCTTGTGGGATGTCACCAGAGAGTGCGTTTAAGGAATTAAGAACTTATGATGCTTTTAACTCACTGATGTTGGTAGGGCATGAACCTGATTTAAGTACATTGATTGCTACTACCCTTGGATTAGATAATTCTCAGGCTCTCTCGATTAGCAAGGCCTCACTGACGATAATTCAGTTTAAAAAAATAATGCCTGGGCATGGTATCCTGGAAGGTTTATTGCCGTGCAGTTTTACTCACTAGAAATAGTATTGTTCAATAATCCGATGAGAAGATTAGACTTCTTTCGAAACTCGCTTATGCTGGTGAAGTGCAAGGAGCCTCCGGCACGCAGAACTTGAGTGTACAGACGTACTCGATGGTTCGAGTACCGGAGCGACGCAGCAATTCATCAGCAGAAGTAAAGTTTCCAAAGAAGTCTTATGAAAGTTTTATTATTAACCAATGAATATCCCCCTTATATCTATGGAGGAGCAGGGATCCATGTCGACTATTTGAGTCGTGAGTTAGCAAAGCTCATGGAGGTAGAGGTTCGCTGTTTTGGCGATCAGAAAGAAGAGAGAGAGCATTTTTCGGTGCAAGGATTTGAGCTTGGTTTGCCTGCATTGACGTGTCCTAAAGCGTTGCAGAGTTCTTTGGGTGCAGCTCGGAGGTGCGTGGAATTTAATGCTGTTGGTCTTGATGCTGATCTTGTTCATTGCCATACTTGGTATACCCATTTGGGAGGAATTCTTGCTAAATTGAATTATGGAATTCCGTTAGTGGTTACGGTGCATTCTCTAGAGCCTCTTCGCCCCTGGAAAAGAGAGCAGCTTGGAGGAGGGTATGATTTTTCTCTCTGGATAGAAAAAACAGCTCTTGAAATGGCCGATAAAGTGATTGCTGTTTCGCATGAAACCAAACGTGATATCCTTTCACTTTTTAATATTCCAGAGGATAAAGTGGTCGTGATTCATAATGGAATCGATCTTCAAGAATACCAGCAGAAGAAGGATGATACACTCCTTGAGAAATTGGGCATTAATCCTAAGGAACCTTATATTCTTTTTGTGGGGCGCATTACTCGTCAAAAGGGAATCATACATCTGTTACGAGCGATCAAAGGACTTGATCATGGTTTTCAAGTTGTTTTCTGTGCTACGGCTCCTGATACTCCAGAGATTGGTCGTGAGATGGAAATAGCAGTAGCAGAGGTTCAAAAAATGCGTAAAGGAGTTTTTTGGATTCAATCTATGCTCTCGCGAAGTGATATTATTTCACTCTATTCAGGAGCAAGTGTTTTTGTTTGTCCCTCTATTTATGAACCCTTTGGTATTATTAATCTGGAAGCAATGGCTTGTTGTGTGCCGGTAGTAGCCACTGCGGTGGGCGGTATCAAGGAAGTTGTTTTGGATGGTGAGACAGGATTTCTTGTTCCCTTAGAGCAGATGAAGGAAAGTCCTTTTGATGCCGTAAACCCTGAAGTGTTTGCACATGATCTTGCCTTGCGGATTAATCAACTCATGGCTGATTCTGTACTCCGTGCTCGTATGGGAGCTGCAGGGCGCCGACGTGTAGAAAGTTATTTTGCTTGGAGTGCTATCGCTAAGAAAACAGAACAACTCTATAAACTTGTCCGAGAGTGAACGATTTTTAAGAGTTTATTTATTTTGTTTGCTACCTGGCTTAGTTACAGACATGTAACGAGTAACGAGTAAAGGGTAACGAGTTTATTTTCTTGCCTGCGGCAATTGATTTAAAGTTGCTCACTATAACCAATTAATTTTCGACAAAGTGATATTTTTTTTCAATTAAATTAACTTTTGTATCGAATTTGCTGTAGCCTTGAGCCTATAAGCTGTAAACTGATTTTATATGTTTATTGATCGCGTACGTATTCATGCAAAGGCCGGTAATGGGGGCAATGGTTGTGCCAGCTTTCGCCGAGAAAAATTTATTCCTAAAGGAGGTCCTGATGGTGGTGATGGAGGAGAAGGTGGAGATGTCATTCTCCAAGCTTCAACGCATCTTACCCAGTTGGCATCTTTATTTTTTGAACCGATCTTACGTGCTAAAAATGGGGCTCCAGGATCAAGTCGTCAAAAACATGGCAAGTCAGCAAGTGATTTAATTATTCCTGTTCCTCTTGGAACGTTAGTCTATCGTCTGCCCGCTCCTGGCATCGCTCTTCCTGTCAAGGATAGACCTGACGAATCAGCTTCTATTAGACCTTTTGAAAAACTCGCTTATGCTGATGAAGTGCAAGGAGTCGACGGCGCGGAGAAGTTGAGTGTACAGGAGCTACTCGATGCTTCGAGCACTGGCGCGACGAAGCAATTAGCAGCAGAAGTAGAGTTTGGAAAGAGGTCTATTGCGCCTGATATTGAGGGAGTGTTATCCGATGCTCTTCAAGATAGTGAGGAAGGAGAGAAGCCTCGAACACGTAAAAAGTTAGCACCACCTAATCCTGATGATTTAGTAGCTGATCTATCAGAGGTAGGGCAGGAGTTCGTTGTTTGCAAGGGAGGAAGAGGAGGGAGAGGTAATATTCATTTTAAAAGTTCTAGGAATCGTGCTCCTCGTCGCTTTACGGAGGGAACGGAGGGAGAGGAATCATGGTTTCTTTTAGAAATGCGCACCATTGCTTTTGCAGGGTTGGTCGGTTATCCGAATGCAGGAAAATCAACACTCTTGAGAGCGATCTCTGCAGCCCATCCTAAAGTAGCTCCTTATGCTTTTACGACGCGTCATCCTCAGGTGGGGGTCGTCGATTTAGGGGAATACACTCGTACGACGGTAGCTGATATTCCTGGACTTATTGAAGGAGCTAGTGAAAATCGTGGTTTAGGGCATGAGTTTTTGCGTCATATCATGCGTTGCCATTTTCTTCTTTTTGTTCTCGATATGGCTGGCTCTGAGGGAAGAGATCCCTTGAAAGATTTTCAGGATTTACAACACGAACTGGAACTCTACGATCCTGTCTTAGCCAATCATCCATGCTGTGTTGTTGCTAATAAAATGGACCTTCCAGAAGCGGAACTTCATTTAAAGAAATTTCGTAAAAAATATCCTAAAATGACAGTGATTCCAATGTGTGCTGAGTTAGGAGAGGGGATTTCTGCTTTAAAAAAACTCTTGGAAGAAAAAGAAGCTTTAAAAGAGAAAGAAGAAAGAGAAAAAATGGAGGCGAAGCAGGGAGAGGCTGTTTCACAGCCTGTTTAAGTTAAGAATACCGGTGGTCGGGAGACCGCGGGATAGACTACGAAGAGCTTTGCTCGAGTAGCCCAAAGGGCGAGCCGAGCGGGAGCGAGCGAGTCAATTTAAGTTTAAGTTGATTTTTGGTCACTTCGTGACAAGGTTAAAAGTGAAGCGGAAATTCTATTTGCTCCTAGTTTTTTGCTCTCGAAGGCGCTTCAGTAAAGCGTTCTAATACAGTCAGAAAAATTTTACCAACTGGGTTAACCGAATATTTACAAAGGGGGCAAAGGCATTGATCGCAAAATGCCATTCGTATGGACATGCTCCGTGACGATTGAACTGTTACGATGAATCATTTTTTTAACCTCCTTTTTTTAATTAGCGTTTTAGCTGCTGACACTCTAAGGGCAGAGGAAGCAAATATTTCTTTATCTCTTCCTTTTACAAAGTCTGCGAAGGCTTCAGTGCTTATTCAGACGCAAGAACAGGGAAAGGTATTTTCTCAAGTGCTCAACAACGCAAATCGAGAACCTGTTTCTATTGTTATTTCACTCTCAAGGCAGAGAGCCTTTGTTTATGTTGGCAATCGACTTGCTATTGATAGTCCCATTTGTTCAGGGAAACGAACGGGGATGACACCTAAGGGGCAGTTTACAATTTTAGAAAAAGATCTGAATCATCGCTCCACAATTTATGGCAATTTTGTCGATAATTTAGGACGTGTGGTAAAGGCTGGTGTGAGCACTAGAATTGACTCTGCTCCCAGTGGCACTCATTTTGTAGGAGCTCCTATGAAGCGTTTTCTTAGGATGACACTAAAAGGAATAGGCCTACATGCAGGCTATCTTCCAGGATATCCTGATTCTCATGGGTGTATTCGTTTGCCTGCGGATATGGCAACGATTATCTACAATATGGTTCCACTCGGTACGCCAGTGGTTGTGGAATAATAGGGAATAGAAAAATAGCCACAAAAGAGCACAAAGAAACACAAAAAAAGAAACTTGGCGATGAACTTGATTGATTAGTTAGCCGAAGCTGTTTCGCCGCTATTGATGTTCTAAGTTGAAGCAGGACCTCATTCCTATCGTCTTATTTTTTACGATAACGATCATTCTTTATCTTGAATTCTTAAATTTTTTGTTCTTCTTCTTTGTGTTTTTTGTGTTCTTTTGTGGCTATTCTCTTTTCATCTCCGTACCTGCCCATTGCCACGGATGAGGTATTTGTAACTGGTGAGTTCTTCAAGCCCGACAGGGCCTCTTGCGTGAAATTTATCGGTGCTGATACCAATTTCGGCACCAAAACCAAATTCACTTCCATCCGTAAAGCGAGTGGAGGCATTCCAATAAACCGTAGCGCTATCGATATCACGGAGAAATTTTTCAGCATTGTTGGCATCCTCTGTAATAATGAGGTCACTGTGGTGGGATCCATGGTTTTCAATGTGATCGATGGCTTCTTCAAGAGAATCGACAATTTTAATGGCTACGATAAGAGAGAGGAATTCAGTCTGAAAATCTTCTTTAGTAGCTTTTTTTATTTGAAGAGTAAAATTTTTCTGAAGCTCTTTTGGGAGCAATGCCAGTGTTTTTGGATCACAGCGTAGTTCGGCTCCTTGTTGGAGAAGTTTTTCTCCAGCAGTTTTTAAAAATTCAAGAGCAATTTTCTGATGAAGCAGGACTGTTTCTAAGGCATTGCAGGCACTAGGGCGTTGGCATTTAGCATTGAGAATAATCTGCTCGGCCATTGTAAGGTTGGCCTCTTTGTCAACATAGGCTGTGCAAATGCCTTCATAATGTTTCATGACAGGCATGCGCGCATGCTCCACGATTGTTTTAATGAGACCTTTGCCGCCGCGTGGTATCAGGCAATCGAGGTATTGATCCATTTCGCAGAGGATACGAATCGCTTCTCGGTCAGTAACAGGAATGAGTTGAATCGAGGTGGAAGGTAACTCTGAGGCTTCCAAGGCACGTTGAAGTGATAAGGCAAGTGCCTTATTAGAGTGACAGGCTTCCGATCCACCTCGTAGAATGCAAGCATTACCAGCCTTAAGGCAGAGAATAGCAGCATCCACAGTAACATTCGGACGCGATTCATAAATCATACCGATGACACCAAGAGGAACACTAACTTTTTGAAA
>DATEBV010000103.1:0-7624 GCA_035287205.1 Chthoniobacterales bacterium
CTGGTGCAATATCAAGCGATCCTGGCTTGACAGCTGAGATCAACGTGCGGAACGTTAATACATGGTAGGGAACACCATCACGTTCCACTTGGCTCTGCTCGGGATCACCAAAACGCTCAGCAAGAAAACCCTCTCCGCCGAAATTCAAACCTCCACGAATTTGAACTCCATAATGAATATCAAAATAGAATCGAATCTCTACTGGAACGACTTCTCCCGCATAGAGTTTCTTCTTAGGCAGCACTAATTCTCCAAAAGTAATCGAAGGAGACGCTCCACGAGAAGAAGAACGCTGCGATCGGGTGGCAGAAGGAGAAGAAAAATTTGCTATGGAAGAAGGAGATGGTGGCGCCGTTCTTGAAGAAACTCCAGGTGTTGTTCCTCCTGAGCCCACTACGGTTAATTGCAATGGGGTTGTTTTAAAATAACGTCCCTCAGCACGTACTTGAATCGAAGGAATAGTAAAAGTTCCCGACTGCAACGGAATCACGATATAAGAGTACACAACCGAACTACTAACTGAAAAATTGATCATCTGCATCTGACTCGATTGTCCCGTAAGTCGAATTTGAAGTCCATCGACCGTAATCTCTCGAGGCAGATCTGCTTCTTGAGATCCTGTAACCTTTACATCAAGCTGGACCATATCGCCGGCAGCAACACGATTGCGAGAAAGCTCGGCAGTAACATTAATATCGGATGTTGCGGCATAAGCAGCCGTCAGAAAACTGCCGAAGAATAAAACAAGAGAAATATAGACGTTCAGATTCTCCCTCCTTTGGAGGAAGGATCTGAACCAAATGATCCAACTGCGAAATTGTAGTGTAATGCAATGCATAGTTTGTTGAGGAGCTACTTAACAGCTATTTGATCCTATAAAATAACACTATTCTAAAATGGCGCTACGACTTTTTTTCATTTTTTTAATGGTTTTATTGATTTTAAAACCAATAAATTTCAGTTATAGTTGCAAGCATATACAGGCCCTTTTCCGTAAAAGCTTTTGGTAGTACATTAGAAAATCTTACAGATTTGAGGTAGTCGCAATTTGCGACTACTTCGGCTTTTTCTTCTGATGTTAACTGAAATCTACAAACTGGCGTTGGCTTCGCCAACGCCTTACCAATCCTTTGTTGTTTCCTCAGTTTCGTGACGTTGCTTGATTTTAACTTCTTCCTCTTCACCTTGCATCGAACGAAGGAGAGCTTCTGCTTGTTTCACTGACATCATACCATTGGGTCCTTCTTCGGCTGCCGATGCACTTTCAGCATTGGCATCCTCTCCCTTCTGACCACCACTAAGCTTGCCCTCTTTTTTCTCTCCTGGGCTTGATTGTGGAGAAGTCATCGGTTGCGGAGCTTTTCCCTGTTGAGAAGGAGTTTGATTTCCTGACGTGGCTCCTTGTCCTTGAGGTGATTGTGATGGAGCAGGCTGTGGTGTGGGTTGTTGATTGGACGGTTGTTGTTGAGAAGATTGATCTCCTTTTCCTCCCGAAGAAGGAGTAGAACTAGGCGCTGCAGAAGGTGAAGGAGTCGGGTTTGATCCTGCACCAGAACCTGACTTAGGAGCAGCTGAAGGCGACGGTGTTGCTGTTGGTGTAGGGGATGAATTAGCACCAGCACCTGATCCTGACGAAGGAGATGGCGTTGGTGTCGGCGTTGCTTCTCCTTTTTTTTGCTGATCAGAAGAAGGAGATGGATTCTTTTGATTATCAGGATTCTGAGGTGGATTAGATTCTTTTGAAGGGTCTGATTTTTGATTCGGTTTCTCCTCGGGTTTCTCATTGGGTTTTTGATCAGGTTTTCCTGAGCCATTTCCTGAAGAGGATTGATCTTGATCCTTTTTTTGATCTTTTTGTTGTTGCTGGTTCTGCTGATTCTGTTGGTTCTGCTGATCCTTCTGTTGGTTCTGCTGATCCTTCTGTTGGTTCTGATTTTTATCCTGCTTCTGATCCTTCTTTTGTTGTTCTTGTTGTTTTTTGAGATCCTCAATGAGCTTCTTTACCAAATCACGGTTCTCCTGTGCTTCTTTATTTTTAGGATCAGATTTAAGAACGGTCTCATAATGTTGAATTGCATTCTTCCAATCAGAGAGTTTTTCTGAAGATTCGGTTGCTAGTTCTCCTTGACGCACGAGAGCATTAGCAAGATTGTAGGTTGCGGCTTGCTGGATCTTTGGCGAAGGAGCGGTCATTGCGCTTGTGAAATAGTCGACGGCTTTTTTATAATCCCCTTTTTTATAGGCAGCAGCGCCAGCATCAAAACGTATTTCCGCAGTTGTATTTCCTGATTTTAAACGACTTTCAAAATCTTGAAGAGCTCCTTCAAAATCTCCTTTTTCATAATTACTGATTCCTGTAGCAGCACGAGCTGGAATTGAAAAAAATACAAAAAATGCTCCCATTAACAGAAAACAGGCGTTCAGATTCAACCTCCTTAGGAGGAAAAAGAACACAGAAATATTTAACCGCAAAGAACGCAGAGAACGCAGAGAATAGATTGCTAAATGAAAGATTCTTAAAAATGAATTCCAAAAAGTCTCTCTTACAATAATACAAAATTCTTTAATATTTTTCATTCTTTGCGTTCTTTGCGTTCTTTGCGGTTAATTAAAATTCCTTGTATTTCACAATTGCTGGTCTTCTTTCGCTAAAAACTTAAAGAATTTTTATAAAAATTCTTTTCCTTTTTTGTGTTCTAGTTCTTTGTATTTCTTTGTGTTTCTTTGTGTTCTTTTGTGGCTATTTTCTTTCTTCTTCCTTCAATTCAGTTTGAGCTCACGTTAATTCTACGATTTCTTCGCCTCTCACTCAGAAGCGTCCAAAAAACCAAGAGCACAACAGCTCCACCAACAGGCCATTCATAACGTTCAATCGGACGGCGTGCTGTAAGATCACCTGTCGTTCCTGCTTCTAAAGAAAGAATACCTTTATTAACAATAGCGCGCGCAGCTTCAGGACCAAAGGGTTCATAAAAGCCTCCTGTCATTTGAGCCATTTCTTTTAACCGAGCTACGTCTAATTTTGAAAGAACAGGTTTTCCTGTTTCATCACGAACAAAATCACTTTGACCGCGTTCATTTTTTATGGGAATGAGGGATCCTTCTTCTGATCCAATACCAATGGTAAAAATTTTGATACCGAGGGAGCCTGCCGCCTTGGCTTCCGCTACGGCATCGGGTTCGAGATCTTCCCCATCCGTCATAATAATTAGAGCACGGCTCGTTCCCTCTCCTTTACCAAAAGCAGTAACGGCCGTACGGATTGCTTCAGCAATATTAGTCCCCCCCTTGGGAATAAGATTCGTATCAAGCTCACTCAGCGATGTTCTTACCGCATTATGGTCTAAGGTCATAGGAGCCTGCAAAAAAGCATTTCCAGCAAAAGCAATAAGACCAACACGATCACCTGGCAAAAGATCCATAACGTCTTGAGCTAAAAGCTTTGCCCTCTCTAAACGGGTTGGCGCCACATCAGTTGCTAGCATACTTCGAGAAGTATCAATTGCCAAAATAATATCACGTCCATGTGTGGTAATTTTTTGTTCACTATATCCTAGACGAGGTCGCGCAAGAGCTACAATAAGCAAGCCTAAAGCCAGCAAAAGAAACACCACACGCATCCTTCTCTTCCCTTGGCTAACTTGTACAGAAAGAGCCTGCTGAAGACGTGGAGCAATCAAACGTGAGAGAAGCTCTCTGCGCTGTTGCTGAGCATAATAAAAAAGCCAACCTAAGGGCAGCAAAAGGAGCAATGCCCAAAGCCAGGAGGAATTACCAAAAGTGAGTTCGAAGTTCATGAGGACAAGGATAAAAGAAAGAAAATAGCCACAAAAAAACACAAAAAAACACAAAAAATTTCTATGGAATCGATAATTTTTTTATAAAATGAACGTTCAATTTTCATATCACATTATAAATTTTTGGATCTGAAATTTATAACTACCAAAATTTATTAATAATCCATTCTCAATTTTTGTAGATTTAAGATAACCTAAAATTTGTGAAGTATGTTCGTTTGTTAATCCTCGACATGCTTTTAATTCTATAATCAAACAATTTTCTACTAGTAGATCAGCAAAATACTCGCCAATCAAAGTTCCATCTTCATCATACACATTTATTGGGTGTTGTTGTTTGATTTCAAGGCCAGTCTTTTTCAACCTATTGACTAAAGAATTTTCATAAACCTTTTCAAGATGCCCATTTTTGAGATAACAATGGATAGAATAAGCAGCCTCTCGTACTATATCAGAGAGTTCTTTAATATCCTTCATTTTTTGTGTTTCTTTGTGTTCTTTTGTGGCTATTCCTCCCCTCAAGGAATTCGTCTCCACCGTGTCTGAGAGAGGATTATTTCAGCAATTAAAAACAAGGCTCCTGCTGCTATAAACCACCAAAAAAAATCGGTCGTATCTACATTTTTTTCGATTTCAACCTTACTCTTTTCTAAGCGATCAATTTCTCGAAAGGTGTTATCAAGTGAGGCCGTATCAGCTGCTCTAAAATATTTCCCATCTCCTATTTTAGCAATCTCTGCTAAGAGCTTTTCATCAAACTCAAAAACCATCCTTTGATAGAAGGTCCTGCCAAAGGCATCTTTAACTGGTACAGGAACAGGTCCTGAACTGCCTGCTCCAATTGTGTAGATACGAATTCCAAGAGCCTTGGCTGCCTCCGCAGCAGTCAACGGCATCACTTTACCAGCATTATTGGCACCATCGGTTAAAAGAACAATCAACTTACTCTTAGCTTCCTTGTTTTTTAATCGCGAGGCTGCAGAAGCCAATGCTGATCCAATCGCCGTTCCATCTTCTACAAGACCAAGTTGAACACGATCAAGGTTTTTGATTAACCAATCATGGTCAAGAGTAATAGGACTGACTAAATAGGGACGTCCTGCAAAAGCTACAATACCAATACGATCATTAGGGCGTCCTTCAATAAATTGCTGCGTTACCCGTTTCACCGCATCAAGACGATTAGCACGTTGGTTACCAATCGTATAATCTTCAGCAATCATCGAACCAGAAACATCCAGCACAAGCATAATATCAATACCACTTGCCTGAATATGTTCTAATGTCTTCCCTAATTGAGGCCTTGCCAACGCAATCAAAAGCAACGCCATAGCTCCATAAATCAGTGAAGCAAGGATAGCTCCTGAACGAGAACGACGCTGTCTTCCTAAAGCTGCTACTAACCTCGTCGAAGAAAAAAGAACACCAGGAGATCCTCCTAGACGTCCTTTCAAAAAAGCGAGAAAGGGCAACAAGAGAAGCCCTAACAACATCCAAGGATGAGCAAAGGAAAATTCGCCCCAGGGAGTGGCGAAGGATAGAAGGCAAGGCTTCAGTAAAGGGTAAAGAGTAAAGAGTAAAGAGTTCTGAGGCATAATCAAGCCATTCAGTCCCCGCTACGCGGCGACTGAAGTAAAATAGGGTTTTGTTTTATCATTGTCTTTCTTAAAGAAAAAATCGTACCAACATCAATTTAAAGAAAATTTACAGAAATGGGAAAATGTAAAAAACAGCTAGTTCAGAGGTATAATTTTTTATGCTAATATTTTTTTAAAAGTGCACTTTGTCAAAATATGAACCTAGAAGAACTGATTATCCTTCCGGGCCTTCCCCTCGAACAAAATCTTCGGCTGCGGTAATCAAAGCGAGTCGTTCTTGTTCAGAAGCTTTTCCTCCAGCAAATTTCAAAAGGTCGGACTGTTTTAAAAAAATCCCCAAAGACTCTTGTTCCGTAGGAGTAAATCGTGTGCTTTCACGGAGAGAGGCAAGAAATTCTTCCGTTGTCTGGCGTGGTGCGGCAAGAGCAAAAACCTCACTAAGATAGTACCGTAATAAGCGGGAAACAAACATACCAAAATCGTGATCATTCCCCTTCATTAACTCCTTCTTCATAGATGCTAATGCTTTCATAGTCGCTTCACGCGGCGTCAACGGTGGTTTTTGGCATAATTTCCAAATCACCCAAACAATCGCACCAAGAAGCAGAATAAAAATTCCAACAACAATTCCTACTTGCCACGGCGTATAAGGAAAGAAGGGAAGTGGCCCCACAATATCATGCAAGGGTGCTGGAGTAGGTTGTGGCATTACGGGAGGCATGGTGAGTTAAAAGTGAATCGATTTTGAAAATATATCTTTATTTTACTTGGCACCTGTCTTAGCTACAGACATGTAACGAGTAACGAGTAAAGGGTAACGAGTCTATTTTGTTGCCTGCGGCAATTGGCTTGAAAAATTGCTCAGTATAACCAATCAATTTTCGACAAAATGGTATTTTTGAGTATTTATATTTTTCATTATTTAACTTCAAACTCTCTCCAATAAAGAATCCGATGATTCAGGACGGACTCTAGTTAGTTCTTAGTTCTTAGTTGGTCAATTTTTTTGCTCTCGAAATCACTTCAGTAGAGGATTCTAGTTCCTAACACTATTAAAGAATTTTTATAAAAATTCTTTTTTTCTTTTTTGTGTTCTTTGTGTATCTCTGTGTTCCTTGTGGTGAATTTCTTCCTGCTTGAGATCCGTTATCGTTTCTCAAAAAACGAACGCAAAATGGGAAGGTAATCTTGATCAGTACGTAACAGCACCATATCGATGCGGCGAGAGGCAAAGAGATGCAAGAGGTCTCTTTCACGATGTTCCGCAAGCTCATGATATCGTTCGCGCAGAGAGCTCGATGATGTATTAACCTCCAAAAGCTCACCAGTCTCCGGATCTTCTAACGTAATGAGTCCCACATCAGGAAGCATTTCTTCAACCGGATCAATAATGGGCAAAGCTACCATATCATGACGCCTAGCGGTTACGGCAAGGGGTTGTGAAAAATCGTTGTCACAGAAATCAGAAATAACAAAAACAATCGCACGACGCGTCATGACCTTATTGAGGTACTCAATGGCTTGTTTAATATTAGTACCTCGACTTTTAGGTTGAAAATAAAACATGTCACGGATGAGTCTCAACTGATGAAGTCGTCCTTTCTTAGGAGGAACAAAAAGCTCAATCGTATCAGAAAAGAGAAGCAACCCTACCTTATCGTTATTATAGATAGCGCTAAAAGCGAGGAGTGCTGCCACTTCGGCGGCGAGCTCCCGCTTACTCTCCTTCACACTTCCAAAATTCCCCGAAGCGCTCACATCCAGCAAAATCATTACTGTAACTTCACGCTCCTCATTAAATTTCTTAATGTAAGGTTCACCAGTGCGCGCCGTCACATTCCAATCGATGGAACGAATCTCATCACCAGGAGCATAAGGACGAACCTCCTCAAAATTCATTCCTCTCCCTTTAAAAACACTCTGATATTGTCCCGCAAAAGAAGACTCCACGAGATGTTTTGTTCGCAATTCTAAACGACGAAGTCTAGCCGCCTGCAGCGGAAGATCACTAGACTCAGCGTAGGCGTTCAGATCCCCTCCTTTGGAGGACGGATCTGAACCAAATAATTTTGCTTCGAAGGTATTGTGTAAACGCATTGTATAATTTGTTAACAAGCTACTGACTAGTACCTCATATCACTTAAAAGTTCGGATTAAATTGGACGAAAAAAGGGGTCAGCTACCTCATATGAGCACCGTAGGTGATCATGTGTGGGACTGACCCACTTT
>DATEBV010000104.1:0-2424 GCA_035287205.1 Chthoniobacterales bacterium
CCTGATGCAACCAGAAAGGAGAAAAGACCGCGGTTGTCTCGAGGATGAATGATCCACTTGATCAGCTGTGCGATGACGCCCGCAAAGAGCACACTCAAAAAAATCTTGTTTTTGAAGAGTTCAATAAACAGTTCCATCATACCACCTAGATCATTTTTTTAATGCGGATGTTTGAGATCATCAAGAGACCCATGATCCCATATGCAACGAGATACATGAATGACGGTGCTCCGAAGAGGTACAGTAAAGGAAAGACTAAGCCATTCGTCGTAATCGGAACACCTTCATACACCCCTTTCTTTGTGGCCTGTGAAATATTGAAGCGTGCAAGTCTGAGGATCCCGCAGCAGACAAAAAACGCCAGGAGGAGGAAGGCGAGTTTTGTTTTTTCTAAGGCAACAAATCCCAGCACAGCAGGAGCAACGCCAAATGAAACCGTGTCAGCGAGTGAATCCAGCTCTTTTCCAAATGCGTGCGTTGTTCCTGTCCAGCGCGCTATTTTTCCATCAAGATAATCAAACACTACTGCAGCAAAAAGGAGAAAGGGAGCAATCCCCGACTTTGCAGGATCTCCAGAAATGGCAAAAAAGATAGCAAAGAGTCCTGAGACTGCATTCAGGAGCGTGAAATAATCCGGAAGATGCAGGAGCTGGCTTATTTTCATGGTGTTGCGATGATCGTTTCTCCGTCAATGACGGTTTGTCCTTCTCGAACCCTTACCTTTAATTTCGCCGGAAGCATCAAGGTCACTTGGCTTCCCAGCTTAATCACTCCTAGGGTTTCGCCTTTTTTAAGCTTCTGTCCTTTTGCGGCAACGGTTTCTATTCTTCTGCAGAGAAAGCCTGCAATTTGGATGATTTTCATTTTTCCGTACTTGGTTTGAAGAAGGATCTCGGTGTGCTCATTTTCTAAGGCTGCTTGCAGATTTTCAGCTCCTGTAACTGCATTGAGAAATTTTCCAGGAGTATGTTTAATCGAAAGAATGGTTGCATCGCAGGGCGACCGCTGGAAATGTACATTCAAGGGATTCATGACAATGTTGATGAGTGTGCACGGTTTTCCAACATCCTGCGTCTGCGTTTTGATTTTCCCAAGCAAACCCTTTTCGATGGTGATATTTGTGATATTTTTTTTGCCCACTTTCACGACTTTACTGATTTTTCCGTTTGCCGGCGAGACGATCACACTCCCTTCAGGGGTATTTCGCTTCGGATTCCGCATGAAGATCCAGCTGTAATAGATCCAGCACAGGGCGAAGAGAATGACAAGGAGTTCGATGAGGATACGGGGCAGATTCATATATTTTCTTTAAGAGAACTCCTTTTTAAATCTTGATGCATCTTATTGTTCGATTTAATAACACAAACTATATAAAGCCCTCTCAGTTCAGTAATAACATGAATAAAACTTTTTTGAAATTCAAAAAAGGAAAACAACGAGCTTTAGTTCTTGCAGCAATTATTAAAGCAGGGTCTGAAAGAAAATTGTCTAAACTTCTCCAGATTCATAAAGCGCGAATTAACGATTTTAAATTTGAAAAGAGAAATTTATCATCAATTTACACTCATCGCTTACTCCTGTTCTTGGGACTAAAAAAAGAGGATATTCAAAGTGATATACTTGTGGAACTATCACCGAACTGGGGAAAAATAAAAGGTGGAAAAAGTGTTGTTAAATTGAAAAAGGAAAAAGGTACGTTTCATGACGAGATGCAGATGTTGAAGAAACTAAGTTCGTTAAGAATGAAAAAATGGCATGAAGAAATGAAACGAAAAAATCCTAAGCAGTACCATATTTGGCAATACGAACGTTTTAAGAAAATTGGTGGCGGTTATAAAGTGAAAACTGCTAATGGATTATTTGTTCGAAATGGACTAGAAAGGGAACTTGCTAACTTCCTCTCATCACTCAATCTTCAATTTCAATACGAACCTTATCTTAAAATTAATAATAAGGTGTATTTTCCCGATTTTATGATTAATAACTGTGTTATAGAGGCTACAGAATGGAGACATCCTTCCCAAGACAAAATAACCGCTTTAAAAACCAAGATTCATAACTACCAAGATGCCGGTTATTCTGCTTGTGTTTTTGTACCTCCGAAATACAGAAACTTTTATAAAGAAGTCGAGAACTGGTTGATTTCAACCCATGCTCAACTTACAGACTTTTTGAGCCTCCATAGCTCAGACGCATAAACTGATCATTCCAGTTTTGGCGGAGCAACAGGTAGAGCACGTGGCTGTTACCTCACTCTTTTGCAAAAAAGAGTGAGCAAGAAACCACGGGGTCACCGGTTCGAGTCCGGTTGGAGGCGCTTTTTTCTTTTTACTTCGCAGTTCGGGAGATTTCATGAAGTGAACATCTCCCCAGGTTCTTTGGATCAACCCTTTTGTAAAGGGTTGTTCTGATTCCGGTTGGAGG
>DATEBV010000105.1:0-5896 GCA_035287205.1 Chthoniobacterales bacterium
TTCTGCTTCCGCTTATGATTATACCTATAATTACGACTACGCCTCCGCCTACGAGGCTCTCCAGGCTGCCTGTATGGCTGAGGAAGTGGCCGATGATACTAAGGTTTTTGTAGAGATGTCATTAAAAAAATTTAAAATATCTGATAATCAACAATTTGCAATGAATTTTTCGATAAATGCTACACGCGAAACAGCAGATTTTGCACGTGCTGTGGCAAAATACAAAGAAGCAGTCTACAGGGAACAGATTACAGAGAACACCGTGGAAGATAAGAGTCAAGATCATGCAACAGTTGTGGCTGCAAAAGAAGCAGTTGCTACTGCTAAGATCTTAAAAAGCGAAGATGCTTGGAAAACAGCAGGAGCAGCAGTCAGAGAAGCCGTTAGACTATGCCAAAATGTTCAAGGGATGAGTTCTAGAGAAGCCATAGAAGCCACACAACAAAAAAATTATTGGACAGAACAAGCTAATATTGCTGACGTCAAAGCCTTAGCAACTAGCCCGTGTGCTGGTGATTGGAAATCACAATTAAATAGAGCCAATGCCATCATTAAAATGGCATGCGAAAAATTTGGATCACCGGTATCGCAAGCGATGAAGGCATTTATTGCAAATCCCAGTGAGACAACATTAAGGGCAACCGGTAAACCGGCAATTATAGCCATGAGTGCTACCGAGGCAGAAGAAGCACTAGAAGGAGCCGAACTTTTTGCTAAAGCATCTACTGATGCAGCAGCCTTGGCAAAGAAGAATAATAGGGATGATTCTTTCCAAGAAAGTATCAATTTATCCGTCTTCGTGATGAGTGAGGTTGCAGAATTTTCTCGAGCTGTTGCAGCCTTTAAGAGGGGGCAAGAGGCTGCGAAGCAGCCTCAGTTTAAGTAAAAAGTTTAAGTTTAAAGTTTAAAGTTTAAGTTTAAGTTGACTTTTGGTCACTTCGTGACAAGAAAGGGTCAAGAAAATCTCAAGCTGAATTAAAAATAATTATTTTATTAGCATGTCTATCAACCTATTGTAAAAAATTATTAGATGTTTCGTCCCTGCTCCCAACATCCGATTTAAATTAATTTTACGAGCTGGAACTACTACGAACTGCGAACTACGAACTACGAACTGATCTCCAACTTAATAATATATTATTAAGTTGGTGATCCCTTAAGTTGACTTTTGCTTACTTTGCTCTTAACTTCTATTTTCTATCCCTTATCTTCCAGATTATTCGGCCTGTTGGCCGAATAGTTACAATTAAACGAACTAAAACTACTATGAACTATCAATTACGAATGGTAACTACTTTATTAGTTACTTTGGCTTCTCTTTTCCTTCTCACAGGCTGTTTTGAGTTTGGTCAAGTCGGAAGAGCTCCTTATGATCATCCCGCCTATAAACCGAATGATCCTTCCAAGGTTGTTGTTAAAGTATCGTTGAGTCAACAAATGATCTATGTGATGGAAGGAAAGCGTCCTTTGCTTGTAACCGCTTGTTGTGTAGGTATTCCTAGTAAGCCAACGCCTAAGGGATCGTTTCAGGTGACGCGCAAGGAACGAAATAAACGTTCAGGAAGTTATGGATTTGCAGTCCTTAGAGATGCTATTATTCCAGTTAAAGCAGGATGTGGTAAAGGGCGTTATGTTGGTTATCCTATGCCTTACTGGGTAGAGTTTGCTCCTGGTTATGGATTTCACCTTGGTTGGGTCTGGCCAGTACCGAAAAGCCATGGTTGTATTCGTATTCATGCCAACGATGCAGGAAAGTTTTATGAACTCGTGAAAGTGGGGACTCCTGTTAAAATTTATGAAACGCAGCCGGAAGATGCTACCTTAGGTGCTAAGTTTAAACGGCCTCAAGATTACAACGACCCTGATGCTCCTGCGCCTTTGCTGATTTCCTCTCAATATTTTGAGCAGATCAAGAAGGCAATTTTTCAGTAATTTATGTCTTCTCAGAGAATCAATCTTCGTACACCCGAGGTGATGTTAGAGGTGCAATCCAAAGTGGAGCAACATTACCAGAGTTCGTTAGTGGAGAAGATCAGGGCTCAAGGTGGAGTCTTTGCCGAGGGAAAGACAATTTTTCATTTAGCAAAGCAGTTTGGTTTTTGTTATGGAGTTGAGAGAGCCATTGATCTTGCTTATGCGGCGAGAAAAGTTTTTCCAGATCAGCGACTTTTTCTAGTTGGGGAGATTATTCACAATCCAGAAGTCAATGCTCAGATGGAGGCGTTAGGGATTAAGAATCTTTTTGGTAAGGATGGTTATTCTGAGGTAGACTTACTGCAACCAGAAGATGTGGTTATTCTTCCAGCTTTTGGGGCGGAAATTTCCATGATTGAGAAGATCAAAGCAAAAGGATGCCGAATTGTTGATACTACCTGTGGCGATGTCATGAGTGTCTGGAAACGTGTAAGACAAAATGCTACAGAAGAGGTGACGTCGATTATTCATGGGAAAGCCTCTCATGAAGAGACGCGTGCTACAGCTTCTCGAGCACTTGGTACAGGGAAGGGACATTATCTTATTGTTCTTAATTTAGAAGAGACTGATGTGGTCTGTCGTTATCTCAATAAGGGAGGAGATCGCGAGGCTTTTCTTAAAAAATTTGAAGGAGCAATATCAGAAGGATTTGATCCTGATCTTCATTTACAACGCTTGGGGGTTGCCAATCAGACAACGATGTTGCGTGCAGAGACCGAAGAAGTGCAGCGGCGTCTTCGTGAAGCAATCCAAGAACGAGATGGTAGTACGGCTAACTTCCGTTTTTTTGATACTATTTGTGGAGCAACTCAAGAACGTCAAGATGCGCTTGTTGACCTCATGGAGCGTTCTCTCGATTTTCTGCTCGTTGTGGGCGGGTACAATAGTTCCAATACAACTCATCTTGCAGAGATGGGAGAAAAGAGACTTCCAACCTACTTCATTCGAAATCAAGAGTGTCTTGAAAGTCTTTCTCAAATACGTCATTTTGATCTTCACGCACGTAAAGAAATCACTTCTCAGAAGACCTGGATGATGAAACCTCTTGGAGAATCTCTCGCTATTGGTATTACTGCCGGTGCTTCTTGTCCTAATAACCTGATTGAAGAGGTGATGATGCGGGTTTTAGAGCTTCGCCAGGAAGAAATGATTCACAAAGATGGAAAATCGGTGAGCTCAAACTGAATTGAAGGAAAAAAATAGCCACAAAAGAGCACAAAGAAACACAAGGAACCAGAACACAAAAAAAGAATTTTTATAAAAATTCTTTAATAAATTTAAGAACTCAAGATAAAGAATGTTCGCTATCATAAAAAATAAGGGAGATAGGAATTGATATACTGCTTTAACATAGAGCACCAATAGCGACGAAACAACTTATGCTAACGAATCAATCAAGTTCATCGCCAAGTTTCTTTTTTTTGTGTTTCTTTGTGTTCTTTTGTGGCTATTCCTTCTTTCAGTCTTTCAGTTTAGTTTAAACTCACGGAAATCGTATGTACGTTCGTGGTAAAGATTTTCTTGCGGAATATTTGAGTAACTAGACTTTGGCCATTTTTTTTAATAGATATGAGCTGTTTTGCGAGAGCAGAAGTATTTAAAAAAAAGAATTTTTGAAAGTCATCACTTTTTACAGACTTTAAAAAATAACACTTCTCTTCGTCATTCCAGCGGACGCTGGAATCTAGGAGAACGTCAATTCTGATTTGGGTAGTAGCGTCCAAAATACTTTATGAAACCAGGAATAAAGATCGACAGTCGTCTGGATTCCAGCGTCCGCTGGAATGACGGTTAAGATGTGTCTGTTATAATTTCTGAAATTACCTATTCTGTTTTTTTGATGACCTTAAAAACTGATGCCAATAATGTCACTCCTATAAAAATGGCCAAAGTCCAGAGTAAGGATTATAGTATATTAATGATTTTAACAGCAATCCTCACAGAAGAGGCCGATGGTGGCTTTGTAGCTTATAATCCAGAAACAGGGGCAGCTAGCCAAGGTGATCATCTTGGTGAAGCCATCGCAAATCTTAAGGAAGCAACGAGTCTCTACCTTGAGGTATTTCCATTAGAAGAAAAGGTAACGAAACAACCTTTTTTAACAACTTTCGAAGTTGCTTGTGCCTAAATTACCAACTGCCAACTGATCTCCGAATTAATAGTATATTATTAATTTGGTGATCCCTTACATAGTGATCAACTTTTTAACTCAATTTCCGCAGGCAACAAAATAAACTCGTTACCCTTTACTCGTTACCCTTTACTTGTCTGTTGCGAAGCCAGGAACCAAGTAAAAATAAAAATCCATTTTCAAAACCGGTTCACTTTCGGACTCTATATATGATCCTCACCGTTTCCCAAATGCAGCAGGTAGAAAAAGAAGCCTTAGTACACGGAGCTCAAGTAGAAGATCTCATGGAGGAGGCCGGTTCTGGTATTGCTCGTGTGATTGAACAGTTTTTTCCGAAGGCAGGAACGTGCGTGGTCTATTGTGGTAAAGGCCATAATGGTGGTGATGCCTTGGTTGCAGCACGTTTTTTAGCACTGCATCATTGGAAGGTTCTTATTCGTTTAGCATTTCCTAAAAAAGAAATGGCTCTTCTTGCACAAGCGCATCTTCAAGAGCTTATCGAAAATCATCATGCAACGTCTCTTGAAGGAGTTCCTGGCCAGAATGATTCTCCTTTGATTCTCATTGATGGGCTTTTAGGAATTGGTGCATGTGGAGAGCCTCAAGGTTCCTTGGCACTACTTATCCAGGAGATGAATGAAGTGCGTCATACTCATGGTGCCTTTACGGTGGCGGCGGATCTCCCTTCAGGATTAGATGCTACTACTGGAGAACTTGCCGTTTCTTGCGTTCAAGCTGATCTCACGGTAACAATTGCTTTTGCTAAAACAGGACTCTTAGCTGATCGTGCTACTAATTATGTAGGACGTTTGGCGTTGGTACCTCTTTCTGCACTTACTGCTCAAGCAGGAGATTCCGCTTCTTTAATAACGTCAAAAATAGTACGTGCTCTGTTACCACCCCGTTCTTTTGATGTTCATAAAGGAATATTTGGTCATGTTGGGATTGTTGCAGGTTCTCGTGGTTATTTAGGAGCAGCTCGCATGGCTTCCACTGCTGCATTGCATGCAGGAGCAGGGTTAGTAACACTCTATGCTTTACCAGATCATTATGAGTTATTGGCTACTAGTTGTTCTCCAGAGGTGATGATTAAACCGATCGCTCGATGGAGTGATGTTCTTTCGGAGTCACTCGACGCACTTGCCATTGGCCCAGGGTTGGGGGAAAAGCATCACGTGGACATTTTAGAAATTGTGAAGGAAGCCACTATTCCCTGTGTTGTTGATGCTGATGCATTAAATGCCTTAGCTCCCAAAATCGAACTTCTCTTACAATGTCAAGGGCCTCGTCTTTTGACACCACATCCTGGTGAAATGGAACGCCTTTTCCCTGCAGAGGGACGTGATCGTTCTGTGTGGGCAACAGCTTTTGTCGAAAAATATCCTGTAATCTTACTCCTCAAAGGAGCTCGAACTATTATTGCGGAGAAGAAAATGCCGCTTGCTTATAACACTACAGGGAATCCTGGAATGGCCAGCGGAGGGATGGGGGATGTGCTTACTGGTGTTACAGCAGCTTTTCTTGCTGGAGGTCAGACACCACGAGATGCCGCTATGTTAGGAGCTTGGCTTTGTGGGCGTGCTGCTGAATGTGCTATCTATGAAGGAATGGCTTCTGAAGAATCGCTCGTAGCTAGTGATGTAATCGCGCATCTAGGGAGGGCAATGAAATATAAGGGATCACCAAATTAATAATATACTATTAATTTAGTGATCAGTTCGTAGTTCGTAGTTCGTAGTTCGTAGTTCGTAGTTCGTAGTTCGTAGTTCGTAGTTCGTAGTTCGTAGTTCG
>DATEBV010000106.1:0-12182 GCA_035287205.1 Chthoniobacterales bacterium
AAGATTCTGTTCCTGGAGCGCTGTAAGGATTGCTACCAAGCCATTCTTCGAGGTTAGTAAAACCGTCATGATCGTTGTCGCGAGAAAGGATATTAGGGTCAGTAATGTCGAGATGGTTTTTAAGCAACCATTCGTTGGGAACAGGAGGATGGAGTTGTATCTTAGCCTCGATAGGATCGATGAGTTTTCCTTGGTGCAGAAAATAATGACGTGACGTAAAAAGAGGGACGCCAAAAAAGGTATCGTTAGATGGAGAGATCCAGCTCAGATCTTGCGTAATTATTTGGCCAACAGGCTGAACAGTGGTGGGAGGTTGCAGGCTATAGATTGTAGATACCGCTGCTGCGGTAGGAGATGGAAGATGAGAGATAGAAGATGGAAGTTGAGGCTCATTGCTGTAAGCACAATTAGAAGCAGTCTGCTGATTAGTTGATTCTCTAGTACATTCTACCGATGGGTTAATCAAATACTGATCCTTCGCTGCTGAAAGTGACAGTGAAGGCAGCTTCTTAGTTGTCTCGCCTAGAGGGGGGGCAAAATTGAGGAGTTGCAACCGCATGGTCACGGTCAATTGTTCGTTACCCAAGAGAAGCTTCATAGGGAAAATGGAATTTGTCCCTGTTAATGGCTCGGCATTGTAAGTAAGAGTTTCATGAGGAGGAGGCGTCGGATTACTATTTTCGACACTCATACTCTCAATGATGTAGAGGTAAGGATTCTCAACAATATCATTAAAGAGTTTTTGGAATGCACGTTCATCTGTTGTGAAATTGATAAGAAGCGTTCCAAGAGGAGTTATGTAAGAAGAGGAATTGCTCGTCCTCTTCTTTTTCTCAGAGCTCTCTTGGAGTTCAAATTGTTCGAGCTTGAGTCTTGGATGCTCCAGTATTTTGGTAGCAATATGGCAAAGCAGAATTTCCTGTTCGATCGCCTTTTCTAACTCCTGAGGCGGTGGAGGAATATTTTCATACTGGTTCAGCCCTAAGAAAAAATCCTCAGGAAGAGTGATAGGAGCTTCTATCGCTTTTTCTTTGACCTCTGAGACATCATGGCGCAAATGATCCTGAAAAAGAGCAGGAGTGAGTTGCCTCAAATCTTTTGGAAGAGAAATCTGATATTTTTGAAATTGATCAACGAGTTCTTGCACAAGAATTTTCTCTTGAACCGTTGCTCCTTCTGCTTTTTGGAGGTACTCAACAGAGAAGGTAAGTGCTGCTAATTTTTTAGCAACTGCGTGATAAGTTTGCTCTGCGTGATAAAAAGCGAGAGCATTTTTGCAGAGACTGTAAGAAAGAGTAGCCAAAGCAAGTATTGCTATTGCGATGCAAAATCTTTTCATAAAGGATGAATAGAGAAGAATGAAAGCTATTGAAAATAGAAGAAGGAATAGCCACAAAAGAACACAAAGAAACACAAAAGAAAAAGCTGTTAGAAGACTAGCAATTGTAAAATACAAGAAATTTTAATTAACCGCAAAGAACGCAAAGAACGCAAAGAATGAAAAACATTAAAGAACTTTGTACTATTGTAAGAGAGATCTCTTGGAATTCATTTTTAAGAATCTTTCATTTTGCAATCTATTCTCTGCGTTCTTTGCGTTCTTTGCGGTTAAATAATTCTCCTCATTTATTTCTTCCTTCCTTTTCTGTGTGTTCTTTTGTGGTTATTATTCCAGTTATAGGAGTGCGTAGTGGGATTTGAAGCGTAAAGGGATAAGCGTAGGAGCTACCATCAGGCGTGGTGCGCAGACGAAGTATTTCATCTCTATTTTTCTGATCGATGAGAAAGAGAGGGGATTGCTGGAGCTGTTCCATAAAATGATCCACAACTTGAGCTTGATTAGGGTTTTCTAGATAGAGCCCCTTAATTTCAAGTGCATTGATAGAGGCGACTTCATTAGGTAGAGGTGAGAGCTCCGTAATCCAGAGGTAACGCTCGGGAATTCGTGTTTGAAGTTCTTTAATCAACAGAGGCCACGCATTGCGTGCTTGCATGAGCTGAAGGAGTTGTTCTTCTTGTTCCTTAAGATAATAAAGTTCCCTTTGGGTATACTCTAACTGTCGCTCTTGCTTCTTTTTTTCTTCGAGCAGGAGTGTAGTTTGAGCTGTGGCAATCGTGATTCTTTTGGTGGCAGAGCTCAAGGAAAGGGAACCTGCACACATCAGGAAGAGGAGAAGACTTATTGCTGCAACGAAATAAGGGAAACGTTGTTTATACCTTTGCTTTGCACGAACCGATGGAGGTAAGAGGTTGATTCTATTGGAAGATGGATTCGTAATAGAAACGGCTTCACTCAGAATCGAATCAAAGAGATTATTAGGAGAGGAGTGAGAACCTATATTAATGGTCGCTGAGGCTGATGAAGAACAAGAAGTCGACGGCGCACAGGAGTTGAGTGTATATAACATACTCGACGCTCCGAGCACCGGCGCGACGAAGTTATTCACAGCTTCAGTAGAGCATGAATACAGGTTCTGAGTTATTGTTATGCTTTGAAGCGAACCTCCAGCACTGATAATACCTTTGTTCAGCCCCTCAAGGAACTCCTTCTTCGCAGCAGCGTAGGCGACGTCCTGCTTGTTATTTAAGGAAGTATCAAGAAGTTGATAATCCCAAACAACCTCTTCTAGCGTGGCAGGAATGATATTTCCTGCTTCGATTTTGATAAAATCGGTAAGCGCGATATTATTCTGAGAAGGAATTTCGAGTGCAGCAACACGGTAAAAAACCAACTCAGAAGAGAGCAGGCAATGGAGGTCAACTTTCTCGAGGTTCCAAACGGCGAGAATTTCTTGGAGATATTGCGTGATCTCTTCGAATGAAGATGTCTGAGACGATAACTCGAGCGTCAATGTCCGACGTTCCTTGCGGAGGAGAGTAAGATGACCTTCTCTATCTTGAGAAACTTCAACAAGGAGTAGCTGTTTCTTCCCTAAAAAAAGGATGATAAAATTCGCTTTGTTTTTTTGTGAGCTAAATTTGAATTGAAGTAATAAGGTGAGGGAAGAAAATAGCCACAAAAGAACACAAAGAAACACAAAGAAGAGGAACACAAAAAAAGAATTTTTATAAAAATTCTTTAACGAGTTTAAGAACTCAAGATAAAGAATACTCGCTATTGTAAAAAATAAAGGAGTAGGATTTTTTTGTGGCCATTAAAGAAACAGCTTTAAGCGCTGATTTAAGCATGAGCAACAATAGGAGAAAGCCTGATATGTTTTTTTTCTCGATCGAAAGTAGTGGCCTCAGCGCAATTCTTCTTCGCTTTTGTTGAGCCCATAATGTGGGTCTTTTCAGAAATAATTTTTTCATTATCAAGTATTCTCGAAATAATTTTCTGGCCAGGCCTAATGACTAATCCTGGCTTGGATTGAGTCCAATCTACAAACTCATCAATTTCATCACTTGCATCATCAAAAAGCCGATCGAATTCTTCAATGGAAATTTTCCGTTTACCATCAAGACTAGTAATCATAAATCTTTTGTGTTTTTTTGTGCTCTTTTGTGGCTATTTTCCTTTTCTTATTCTTTTCCTCTCCTCCTTAAACACGTGAACGGAAATACTCAATCGTACGTTGAATTCCTTCTTCAAATTCAACCTTTGGTTCCCATTTTAAGATAGTTCTTGCACGGGTAATATCAGGTTGGCGGACTTTAGGGTCATCGACGGGGAGAGGTTTAAACTCAAGTTGAGAGGTTGCGCCGATGAGTCGAAGGATTTCTTCTCCAAATTGGCGAATAGTCATTTCTCGAGGATTGCCGATGTTTACCGGTGAATGGTAATCACTCATCATGAGGCGGTAGATACCATCGATCAGATCGGAGACATAACAGAAACTGCGTGTCTGACTGCCGTCGCCGAAGATGGTGAGGGGCTGATTCGTCAAAGCCTGACCAATAAAGGCAGGAACAACGCGACCATCACGAAGACGCATACGTGGACCATAAGTATTAAAGATACGAACAATCTTCGTATCCATCTTATGAAAGGTATGGTAGGCCATGGTCATCGCCTCTGCAAAACGTTTGGCTTCATCATAAACTCCACGTGGACCAACTGGGTTGACATTACCCCAATAATCTTCCGTTTGAGGGTGAATAAGAGGATCGCCATAGGTTTCCGATGTCGAGGCGATAAGAAAACTAGCTCCTTTTTCACGGGCAAGGCCAAGGGCGTTATGAGTTCCAAGTGATCCTACTTTTAATGTTGGGATTGGGAGTTCAAGATAATCGATGGGACTTGCAGGGCTTGCAAAATGCCAGACAAAGTCCACCTTTCCTGGAACAAAAATGTATTCGGTAACATCTTGGCGAATAAATTGGAAATTTTCATTGCCAGCGAGATGCTCTAAGTTTAGAGGACTTCCTGTGATAAAATTATCGATAGCTATTACACGATGCCCTTCGGCTAGAAGACGGTCGGTGAGGTGAGAGCCAAGAAAGCCGGCGCCACCGGTAACAACGCTGATGGGTTGATGAGAAGAAGTGGAATGGCGGGTATTCAGATCAGGAGTAGTATGATGTAATTGCATAATAACGGTTCAATCGTAAATATTCGGCCCACAGGCCGAATATTTAGTTTAAGTTATAAGTTTAAGTTTAAGTTGATTTTTGGTCACTTCGTGACAGGGTAAGAAGTAAAACGGTTTTTTTCGAATCTTTTTGCTCTCAAAGTCGCTTCAGGAAAGGATTCAAGGATCTTTATGGAAATTCAAGTGATGGGGTACCGAATATTTACGTTCAATCTTTGTTGTGAGGAAACTGCCGTAAGGGATCTCCGAATTAATAATTGAGATGGAATCCGAGTTCTTTTTCTACCTTACCATGTTTTCTTGAAAAATCCACTTTGTCAAAATATGAATTTCAAATAAATAAATTTTATTTTGACCCAATACAGATCACTTATTACCATTTTTCCTTCTTACGTGTCTCTTGCTAATTTTTCCTTCAGTCGTCGTATAGCGGGGACTGAATGCCTGCAAAATCTCCTAAGAAAGGAAGCGAGAGTGAAAAAGCGATTGCTACAGCAATGCATGACTATGAAGAAGCTCGTGCACTCTATGCTCTGAGTGATTACGAAATTAAGAAATTAAAAGAACAATGGGCTGATGCCAAAGTGAAAACTGCTTTTGCAAACCTTAATGCCATTTTAAATAGAAAAACAAACCAGAGTGCTGTAGCCATTCAACAGATTGAGGCAGCTGTAGAAGCAGAGAAGAGCGCCTATTCAATAGCAGAAACAGCCCAAAAAGAACTAGAAGAACAGGCAGAAAGTGTCAGGGCAGCCCAAACAACACTTGAATCCATAAAGCATCCAGTACCCAAGGCACCTCAGTCACCACAACCTCTCCAGATACCTTCAGCTCCATCTTCCCCACTACCTCCTGAACAAGGAACGCCTAAAGAAGGCGAGAGCGAAGATCTCCTAAACCTTCAAAGGCGCCTCCAACAACTCACAGTGAAAGCGAAGGAGTCGATGATCAGTCATCCTAGCTGTTATGATCAGGAGATAGCGCAAGCGGAGGCTGAAGAAAACAAGATTCGAGAAGAAAGAGATGAGGCTATTACCACATTAGAAAAGACTGAGAAGAAATTGGCAGAGTTGAATGATAAAGTTATTCAAGAGGAGAATAGTCCAAGAGCTAAAGTACCCATCACTGCCGTAAAAAAACAATATCAAGAAGATCTCCAGAAACTAAAAATAGCGAAAGAGGAACAAGAGCAAGCGATAAAGTCTGGCCAAGAAAAGATAGAGGGACTCAACAAAGCGCTAGAAAAAGACACAGAAACAACACAAAAAGCAAAAGCCAGAAAAGAAGCGTTTCTAACTCAAGGCCTACAAATGAGTGAGGCTACTACTCAAGTCATCCAAATTGATCAAAAAGAGTGTGGAAGAGATCAAAGAATAGGAGAAAGTATTGCCCAGATCGAAAAAGCAAGAGAGGCCAAAAATCTCGAAATAGCTCAAAAAGCGACAGAATTTGAACATTGGACTCTAGCAGAAAATGCTTCCGCCTTTGCTCATGCAACCCAAGAAAAAATCTTAGCATTGGTTCCAACAGCGACATGGCAAGAAGTGCTCCACGCAACGAAGGGAGCAGAAAAGGCATGGAGTAAAACAGCAAGCCTTTATCAAAAAGCCCTGCAAAAAGTTTTGCCAAATAATGCCCAAGTTTTAGAGCAGATCGAGGAATCAAATAAGAAACAGGTTCAAGCTGATCAAGAAGGAAAAAAATGGACGGCCGCTTCTCAAAAAGCGACTGAAGCCATTGAAACTTTTGAATCTGGTAAAATCAGAGCTCAAGAAGCCGGATCTGAAGTTCGTGATGGAGGAATTAAAAGAGCTCGTAGAGTAGAGAGAAGTGTTCAATCCCTAGAACAAACAAAAGCACAGTTAGAAGAAATAAAAAAACAGGGAGAAGCCTTAATTAACAATCAAGCACGTATCAAAGGACTTGAGGAATTGTATACAGCATCACAAACAAAAGTTAGAGAATTTGAGCAAAATGTAGAACAGGAAAGAGCAGAGAAAGAAGCTGCAGAGAAACTTATAGCAGAGAGAATTGCTGCTGAGAAAACCGCTGCTGAGAAAGAAGCGGCAGAAAGAGTAGCTAGAATTCAGGCTATTTCAGAATTTTGGAATATATGTATTAGTGAACGTGCAATAGTATGTGAAAAATATAGATTAGCCAAAAAAGCGATTGATAAATGTTTTCTTAATAAGGATGAGACTTCCCTCATCGTTGATGCTGCCGCTTATACTGGTTCTAGTTACGTTGACGTTAAAGATGCGGTTGGTGATGCCGTCGCCCGCATTGATAATGCTGTTCGTGTTACCACTGTCAAAGCTACCACCGCCGTTGCTGACTTAGATAGTAAATCTTTCCGTATGGCTGTACAGAAGAGTGCTAATGCCGATGCTGGAGTTGGAGTTTCTTTGAAACAGTATTGGGTAAATGCTTCGAGTGCCTTTAAACGAGAGAAAAATATTTGGGAGCAGGTTGGTTATTCTTGGAATGTTTATGCTGAGCAGTGTAGAGTTATTTTAACTTGTTTAGAAAATTGCAAAAAGACTTGGGGGCAAGTGAGATTTGATTGTTTAAGCGGGCTAGAGATTGATAACCTTAAGTCATATCGTGATGCTATTAACGCATCTTTTCAGCAAATGAAAGTAACTCAAACGGCTGCAAAGTCACAGCTCGCAGAAGCTCAAAAGGCTGTAGAAGGAGCAGAGGCTGCCTTTCAGGCGTTAAAGACAGCAAGAGAGAATGCTCTTCGTTAAGAACTCTTCGGAGGAAATTAATCACAAAAGAACGATCAGAAAAGTGAAGTGTGAAGAGTGTAACTATTCGGCCAATAGGCCGAATAGAGGCTATAGGTTGCAGGTTGTAGTTTCACAATTATCATTTCCGAACAAGCTCATCGAATGATGATACAGCTTAGATGTGGGGTCAGGGTTCGCAATCTTGACCAAAAAATGGTTGCATCATTTTAAGATCAGAGAAGTTTGCACTTTCAGAGAACTCCTAAACAAAGATTCCCATTGGTTAAGATTCGAGACCCTGACCCCCATCCGATTTAGAAAATCTGGCTCTGTTTTAGGATAACTTGTAATTACCAACGTCACTTTATTTCGCAGAAATACAATGACGTTGGTAGTTGCCACTTCTAGCCATCTGAAATACAGTTTGTTCATCTTCCAAAATGAGGTTGGCTTATCCGGAAAATGGGGTCAGGGTCTCGAATCTTAACCAATAGGAACCTCTATTTTTAGAGCCATTTTATGGTGTAAACTTTTTTAGGATTTAACCCGAATATTTCATACTCATCTATTACAACTTGTGGAAAACTTCATGAATACTGCGTTGGACTTGAATTGTACTTGGGACGGTATGAAACATACAGCCACGGCAGTAAAATCCTTCGTCCGCCTTGTCTCATCAAGTTTTGCACTACGTTTCATAACGATGTGTATGAAATATCCGGGTTAATGCGATTATACCATTTTTTGGTCAAGATTGCGAACCCTGACCCCAATTTTCTTATGCTACGTTGTACTCATACTCCTCTGATCATCGGCACCCTCCATTCTCCTGCTTGCATCGAGAAGTTGCAGCTGGATAGTGAGCGGTTTAAAAAAGATACTGGTATTGGAGCTTTAGAAGTACGGCTCGATTCCATCCCAACTTCTCTGCTTCCAACATCATGGCCCTTGCCAGTGATTGCAACGGCACGCCACCCTGCAGAGGGAGGGAAAGGAAATCTTACATTAAAGCAGCGTCGTAGTCTTCTTGAGGAAGCTCTTCTTTGGGCCTCTGCTATTGATATGGAGCTCCGTTCCGTTAAACAAATGGTTTCAACAATTGCTCAAGCTCGAGAAAGAAACTGTTCGTTAATTCTCTCGTTTCACGATTTTCGTGCCGTGCCATCGCTAGCACGGCTGAAAGAACTTGCCGCTCGAGCCGAAGATGCGGGAGCTGCTATTTTTAAAGTAGCTGTTACACTTAACTCCAAAAAGGAATTAGAACGTCTCGTAGAGTTTCGAGAATCGGGAGGAGATTTTCCTATTGCTTCTATGGGCATGGGAAGGTTGGGAAAAAAATCCCGCCTGCTCCTTGCTGAATGTGGGTCTGTGCTTTCTTATGGATGGCTCTATGAACCTCAAGTAGAGGGGCAGTGGCCGGCGTGGGAACTTGTTGCCGCGGCAAAGGGCAGGAAATAGCCACAAAAGAGCACAAAGAAGCACAAAAAAGAAGAGCGCAAAAAAGAACTTTTATAAAAATTTGCAACTGTTTAGCCCGTTTCTTCAACAAAGTACAAGAATTAGAAGACGCAAATGAGGAGCCAATACCCTCTCCCTAATTTGAAAGCTCTTTTTTTCGGAGGAGAGAGGTTTGAACGTCTAGCTTTTTTTGTGTCTTTTTTGTGTTCTTTTGTGGCTATTCCTCTTTTTACAATTCTAAAAAATCTGGTAATTGCTCGACACCGAAATCAGCCAAGACACGGTGATCAGGGGTTTGCAAGGTAGGTGTCTTTTGTTGACCTGAAATGGCAATCATTTCATTAAAGGCATCCTGATTGCTGCGCACGTCAATAAGTTCATAGCGGATATGACGCGCGTCAAGCCATTCAATAGCTTCATGGCACCAAGGGCATCCTGTTTTGACGTAGAGTTTCGGTAATGATTTTTTCATAGTTATTGCTAATATTAGCGTGATTTAGAGCGTATAGACGAACATTAATTCATATATAAAATTATCAAACTAATCCTCCATAAATCCATTGTGAGTTCAAATTGAATTTAAGATTATCCAAATCGGATGGGGGTCAGGGTCTCGAATCTTAACCAATAGAATTCTTTATTTTGGAGTTATTCAAAAATGCAAACTGTTCTGAAATTAATACGATGGGATCATTTTTTGGTCAAGATTGCGAACCCTTGTATGTTGCGAGGAAGTCAGGTTTTTGAGGCCTGGCTGACCCCACATCTAAGTTTTATCATAATTCGATAACCCTAATAGTTAAGTAAATATACTGAATACTTTAGTTCAGTTTAAACTCACATTTTAGCAATGTGTGTTTTTATTTCGTAGAAATAAAAAAGGACATTGCTACTCATTCCATCCTTGTCAGTTCTTCTTTGAATCTCTACAATAGGCCCCTCTCTTTATGGCGCGTTCGTCTAGTGGTTAGGACACAGCCCTCTCAAGGCTGGCGCACGGGTTCGACTCCCGTACGCGCTAGGGGATTAAAAGTTAATTTAAGAGGCGTGCCACTGTTAGCATTCTTTGATAAGGATATGGCCAATGGTAACGTCGTTTGGTGTTATTGACATCAAATGACGGTGAAGCATCCTTTCAACTTTTCAACCCTTCAACTTTTCAACAAATCCCAAAGCGACTGAGCAACCATCCTATGAGTTCTGCATCACCAAAGTCCTCACCCTCGTCTTCCTCGAGTTGTTATTGCCCACTGTTTTCTTCTTCAATTGGTCGAAAGTGGATTGTAGCCATTACTGGAATTTGCCTTATAGGATTTATTACCGTCCATTTACTAGGGAATCTCTCCATCTTTTTAGGTCCTGATATGGTGAATGCCTATGCCACACGTCTCCATGAGCTTGGTGCGTTGCTTTGGGTAGCACGTCTTGGATTACTCTTAGTGGCAGGACTTCATATCTATTTTACAATGCTTCTCTGGTGTGAAAATCGTCATGCCTGTCCGCAGAAATATGCTGTTAAGAATGATCTTCAAACGACAATCTATGCTCGTTCCATGAGGCTTTCAGGCCTTGTCGTTCTCGGATTTGTGCTGTTTCATCTTGCTCAGTTTACTTGGGAGTGGGTCAATCCTGAGTATAAAGAATGGTATGATTATATGGGACGTCATGATGTTTATCAGATGCTGGTCAGTGCCTTTTCGAATCCCTGGGTTTCTGGATTCTACCTGCTCAGTGTCGCTTTGTTAGCGATGCATTTGAGTCATGGTATTGGAAGTCTTTTTCAAACGTTTGGTATTTCTTCCGCAAAGCTTCGTCCTCATTTTGAACGTGCTGGCCTGATTGTGGCTTGGATTTTTTTCCTTGGTTATGCCTCAATTCCTGTTGCTGTTTTTTTTAATTTGCTTCCATAGTTGCAAGAAAAGAAATTAACAGGGATGAAAGCGATGAAAGGGATCAACAAAAGGAATAGCCACAAAAGAACACAAAAAAACACAAAAAAAAGAAATTTAGTGATGAACTTGATCAGTTAGTTAGTGCCTGTTCTAGAATAAGGAATTCCATTTAATAAAAAAATTATCGATGATATAGAAATCCTTTGTGTTTTTTTGTGTTCTTTTGTGGCTATTTTCTTCCTTCTTTCTTTTTCTTCAATTTAGTTTGAATTCACAACTTTTTTATTATGACTGTTTTAGACTCTAAAATACCTGCTGGTCCTCTTGAAACTAAGTGGCAGCGATTTAAAGAAAATACGAAGCTTATTAATCCTGCCAATAAACGTAAGTTTAAGGTGATTGTGGTTGGTTCAGGCCTTGCTGGAGCCTCTGCTGCGGCGACGCTGGCAGAGCAAGGGTATCACGTCGAATGTTTTTGCATTCAAGATTCACCCCGACGAGCTCACAGTATTGCAGCTCAAGGAGGAATTAATGCAGCTAAGAATTATCAAAATGATGGTGATAGTGTTTGGCGCCTTTTTTATGACACGATTAAGGGAGGAGATTTTCGTGCGCGTGAAGCCAATGTCTATCGTCTAGCAGAAGTCTCTGGTCAGATTATCGACCAATGTGTTTCTCAAGGAGTTCCTTTAGCTAGGGAGTATGGAGGAGAGTTAGCGAATCGTTCCTTTGGAGGAGCTCAAGTTTCTCGTACCTTTTATGCTCGTGGACAGACCGGTCAACAGCTGCTCCTTGGGGCCTATTCTTCACTGAGTCATCAAATTCATCTGGGGAATGTAACGATGCATTCTCACACAGAGATGCTTGATCTTGTCTTAGTTAAAGGTCATGCCAAAGGGATTATTGCTCGTAATTTAATCACCGGGGAGATTTCTAGTCATGCAGCCGATACAGTGCTCCTGTGCACAGGGGGGTATAGTAATGCTTACTATCTTTCCACTAATGCTCGTGGTTGCAACGCCTCAGCTATCTGGCGGGCCTATAAGAGGGGCGCTCTTTTTGCTAATCCTTGCTATACGCAGATTCATCCAACCTGTATTCCTGTTGCTGGAAGTTATCAATCAAAGCTGACTCTCATGTCTGAATCACTTCGTAATGATGGACGTGTTTGGGTTCCTAAGAAAGCGGGTGACTCACGTCTTCCTCAAGATATTCCGGAAGATGAGCGAGACTACTATTTGGAACGTAAATATCCTTCTTATGGAAATCTTGCTCCTCGTGATATCTCTTCACGAAGTGCGAAAGAGGTCTGTGATGAGGGTCGTGGTGTAGGACCAGGAGGTCTTGGGGTTTATCTCGACTTTAAGGATGCTATTGCCCGTCTCGGTCTTAAGACGATCGAAGAGCGTTACGGTAATCTCTTTGAAATGTATGAAAATATAACAGGAGAAAATGCTTATGAGCGTCCGATGCGCATTTTTCCTGCTCTCCATTATACCATGGGTGGTCTTTGGGTTGATTATCATCTTATGAGTAATCTGCCAGGTCTTCATGTTCTTGGTGAGGCT
>DATEBV010000107.1:0-19542 GCA_035287205.1 Chthoniobacterales bacterium
ATAAAAATCTATTTTCAAAACCGGGTCACTTTCGGGCAGTCTTATATAGGAAATAAAGTTGACACCATAATTCTTGAGATGTAAGATTATCTTACTATGACAACTGTTTTATCAGAGAAAGGCCAGATTGTTCTTCCTTCAGCGATTAGAAAACGTTTGCAACTTAAAACTGGCGAAGATTTCGAGGTGGAAAATAAGGGTGATCATATGATCATCTTGAGGCGCATTTCAAGACCAGCGAATCAAGGGTTAGTCGATTTGTTAACGTCATGCCCTTTTCCTTTTGAAGTACCTCCTCGTGAGAAGGATGACACCGCTCCATTATCCTTATGAGCTATTTAGTAGATACTAATGTGCTTAGCGAGTCGGTAAAAAAGAATCCTGATCCTAAGGTAATTGAATGGCTTCGCATTCATGAAAGTAAGCTTTATGTCAGCGTCATTTCCCTTGGTGAAATTTGTCGAGGTATTGAACGTCTTGCTGAAAGCAAGAAAAAAGAGATGCTTCGTTTTTGGTTAGAGTCTATTTCTGACTCGATGAAGGGAAGAATATTGAGTTTTGATCTAGAAACCGCTCATATTTGGGGAATATTGAAGGCACGCTTAGAACAAGAAGGTTTGGTTATACCCTCTCTTGATTCGCAAATTGCAGCAACAGCAGAACAATACCAGCTCACCATTGTAACGCGTAATGTCAAAGACTTCTTAAAAACAGGAACAAAAATATTTAATCCATTTAATTCTGATGATAGTCAAGAATAGATGGATTTGTGAGTTAAAACTGAAGTGAAGTTTTCCTTTATCGGATGGGGGTCAGGGTCTCGAATCTTAACCAATGGGAATCTATATTTTGAAGTTATCTGACAGTGCGAACTTTTTCTAAGTTAATCCGACGCAACCATTTTTTGGTCAAGATTGCGAACCCTTGACCCCACATCTAAGCCGCTTTATTATTCGATGACACTGGTGTAATGTAAATGTACTAATACTTCAATTCAGTTTCAGCTTATACTATTTGCCTGCTTTAGCAAACCTCTGCCCCATCTTTCATCTCCTATCTTCTACCGCAGTAACGGTATCTTGAGCCTTTGAGTTCAGCAATCGTGACTACTAATCAAAAATAAAAACTCATTTTTAAAATCGGTTCACTTTTAGACAGAATCTACTTATGCAACATGCCTCTTCTCCTCTCGAAATTCAAATTTTAACCCCTATTCCTTCGATTGCTCAAGGGGTGCTCCAAGAAAGTATTTTAGGGCGTGCCCAGGAAGCGGGATTGGTTAAGCTTGAATCAGTTGATCTTCGTCGTTGGACTGCTGATAGGCATCGTACGGTGGATGATGCTCCTTATGGAGGGGGACCAGGAATGGTCATGAAAATTGCTCCTATTGATGCAGCTTTAAGTGAGTTGCGTAGACCTGAGAGTAAAGTGATCTTCCTCTCACCACAAGGTAAACCATTGACTCAAATCAAGGTACGAGAATTAGCGAAGGAACGACATCTGATTTTCCTCTGTGGCCATTATGAGGGTGTGGATCAACGAGTGATCGATCATCTTGTTGATGAGGAGGTTTCCTTGGGGGACTATGTGCTCACTAATGGAGCTCTTGCTGCACTTGTTGTGACCGATGCTATTGTGCGTCTAATACCAGGAGTATTAGGTGATGAAAATTCAGCCGTTCTAGAATCCTTTGAAGAGGGGAAACTCGATCATCCTCATTATACACGTCCTGAGAACTTCAAAGGCTGGCAAGTTCCTTCCATTCTCCTCTCGGGAAATCATGCTGCTATTGCTGCTTGGCGCAAGGAACAGGCGGGGGAAGCGACACAAAAGAAAAGACCGGACCTTTTATTAGAAGATAGGAGATAGAAGGTAGGCGTTCAGATCCCCTCCTTTGGAGAACGAATCTGAACCAAATAATTGTGCTACGAAGTTATTCGGTAAACCATGAATAGAATTCTTTTTCAAGCTCTTCATGAGTAATAAATTCACCTCGTGCAATCTCTGCTCGCGCTTCTTCAATGGCTGCTATTAATTCAATTTTATAAGTCACGGCATCGAATGAATTATCTTCGCAAGGTTGTCCTACTAATGTTGAAACAGGATGATCAGTAATCATAAAGTAATATTTGTTATGTCTAAATTATCTGCTGTACAACCGCTATGATTGTACATAAGTGAGACAATCAGATCATCAATGGTGTTCAAAAAAGTAACATTCTGTTCAAAAAATCAACATCTTTACGTCTTTACTTTTCAACTTTTTAACACTACCAAGGTTCCTATCTTAGTAGTCTGGCCTGTTCCAAAATTACTTCAGCGATCATCGGTTCTGTTCCAATGGCGCTGGCGTAGTAGAGCGTTTTGCCATGGAGGTGATAAGGATTGCGACGGAAGACTTCGGCTTGACTTGCTGCAGGGCCGATCTCTTTTTCTATGCCAAGAAGGAGAGGGATATCTTGGTAGCTATGGAGCCCATCGCTGATAAAAAAGGGGACGACAACAACATTTTCTTTTGTTGCCATGGTATGCCAGTCGCTGATAAGTGGGGCTTCTTCCATATAGGTCGAGAGGACTTCTCCATAAAAGTTCATACCTGCAATTTTAACAACTTGATCCTTGGCAGCCTTGGCCGAGTTCTCGTTGAGTTGTGTGCCATGACCTACAATGAAGAGTGTTGTCTGAGCTGGATCAATTTCAGGAGCCGTCTCGTGAGCACGTTTAAGAATAACGGCAGTCATGGAAGAATGACTTCCTACAGGGTCGCAGTAATAAATTGTCTGTTGACCTCTTTGCGTGATTTTTCCTTCAAGGGCTAATTCTCGTGGAATGACCTTTTGAGTGAAGTATCCTTCGCTAATAAAATTAGGAACAATAATTATTTCAGGGCTAGTAATGCCATGAAGCACTTCACGCAGCGATGGCTCTTCTTTCCAGAAGGCGCAACGCACCTCATCAAAAATTTTCATGCTTCGAATGCGGTCAGCATGAAGATGCGTTGGTTCAGAGGAATCAGGGTTCGTTGTTGAACCGTGACCAACAATAATTAGAGATTGTCCACAAGGGACCTGATTGTGAAAACGATTTTTAATTTTGATTGGTAGCCAAGATTGCTGAGCTCAAAGGCTGGAGGCTGGAAGTGGCATGTTGAAAATCATAATAATATCCAACGTATAATTGGTGCTAGTTTTGTGACTGCTAACCTTTCTCAAACAGGAAGAAATTCACCACAAAAGAACACAAAGGATTACACAAAGAACACAAAAAAAGAAAAAAGAATTTTTATAAAAATTCTTTAACAGTGTTAAGAACTTAAGAAGATTAGCGATCGTAAAGCATAACTCATTAACCATAAACATCATAGAATTTTTTATTATCTTTTTAAAGCTGGGTTTGCATTTACAATTCCCCCCTTTAAAATTTTTTATAAAAAATTTTATTTATGTGTTCTTTGTGTATCTATGTGTTCCTTGTGGTGAATTTCTGGTGTTATGAGAGAAGGGCATCTTCTACCGCGGCATGAAGCTCGCGAGGACCAGAACCCTGTAGTTGTTCATCTACTGTTTCCATGCGGCGAATAAGGTCGATAACATCCTTGCGTGCATAGGGACCACCTGCAGATTGACAAAAATGAGTACGGCATCCAAAAGGTCGTCCTTCATAAATTATGCATCGTGATGTAGTGGGGTGAAGTAATTTGCAAGCACCATCGTTTCTTTCAGGAAGGCGTTTTCGTCCTGCATGGCGTAATGCTTTAGCCGCAACAATAGCTTCACCTTTGGTTAGGAAAGGTGTCTTTCCGGTAAGGGTAAAATGACAACACTGTGCTTTTAATGTGCAGTTACGCTCCTGAGAACGTTTGGCCAAATCAGCATAGACAGATTTAATTTCAGTTATTGCTAATTCTGTATCAGAACCAGATCGGGGATTTTTTTTATAGTTCATGAGGGCTAACTAATTCGGTCAACAGGCTGAATAGGTAGTTTAAGTTAAATTTTGGTCACTTCGTGACAAGGTGAAAAGTGAAGCCGTTTTTTTAATGGATATGAGCTGCTTTGTTAGAGCAGAAGTATTTAAAAAAAGAATTTTTGGAGGCTCTCACTTTTTGCAGACTTAAAAAATAACACTCCTTCTCGTCATTCCCGCGGACGCGGGAATCCAGAAGAAGGTCAATTTTAATTTGGGTAGTAGCATCAAAAATACTTTATGAAACCAGGAATAAAGATCGACAGTCTCCTGGATTCCAGCGTTCGCGGGAATGACGGTCAAGGTGTATAGGCTGTTTTTCTGAAATTACCCATTCTATTTTTTTGATGATATTATTACTACCAACGTCCATAAAGACCTTTCTCAGTGCTATTCTGTTAATTTCTTTTTTTTAGGTATGTTGGTTATGATTTTCAAGGAAGGACAATGATAAAGAAAAAACCTCTTATTTTATTTCAGTCGCCGTGAAGCGGGGACTGAACGAAGGCCCCGAAACCAATTACCAAAGTGCTTTTGCATCGCTTGACGAGGCGATAAGTAATTTTTTTCTAAATGTCCTCCTTTGGGGATGGCTTCTAAAAGAGTCGAGAGGGATAATTTTCGGAGATCGTAGCTGGTTGTGCTGACACCAACAGCAGAAGCATGATGAGCATCGCTGGCTGCTGTGGAAGCTAGGCTTCGATGTGTAGCGAATGTTGCTGCCTTATCATTGAAGCGGCGAAGGGAAACCGCCGCATTAAAAATTTCAAGCGCAGCAAGATCAAGATCGCTGAGAACTTCTTGACGGATTCCAGCTCGGAAGCGATCGAAAGCATGAGGTGCGATTGCTATACCTCCACGTTCCTGAATTGCTTGAACAACTTCCGTGGCACGGCGTCCTTTCATGAAGGGAAGGGTAGTTCCTAAGCAGAGAAGATGACCTTCTTTAGTAGATACCTCGACTCCTGGAATAATTAAAAATCCATCAACAGCTTCTCCATCACTTCTAATCCATCCTTTGCGACGGAGATATTCTACCCCGTCACAGGTATCATGATCGGTAATGGCAATGCCGCTAAGTCCCTTTTTTTTGGCAGCTGCAATCATGCTCTCAGGAGAATCAGCAGCATCTTTTGAGAAAAAAGTGTGCAAATGCAGGTCAAAGGAATGACGGTAAGCGTTCAGATCCCCCTCCTTCGGAGGAAGGATCCGAACTAAATGGTCGGATTCCGAAGGTGTAGTGTAAATGGATTGCATAGTTTGCTATTGCTTCGTAGTAAGTTTAAGTTGAAAGCTTAAGTTAAAGTTGATTGTATTCTAGTTGCGGTTTGACGAGAGATGAGCTGGATCACTATACTATGCCTTAATTGATCGTAAGTTATTTTTTTTCTTTTTCAAGAGAAGACAACGATACAATAGTAACCTTCTTATTTTATTTCAGTCGTCGCGTAGCGGGGACTGAACACCTACTTATGAATTGTGAATTGCCAACTATTACTTTTGCCTTTAAGGAATGGTCTCTTGTTTGTGAGGCCCTTGGATCAGGTCATCAGAGCATCCTCTTGCGTAAGGGAGGTATTACCGAAGGGAAAATGGGCTTCGGTTTTGAACACGAACAATTTCTTCTCTTTCCCACATGGTTTCATGGTCAGATAGAAAAGACATGTTGGGATGGTGCTTCAGCGGTTGCTAATGAAGCTCCTGATTCATTAACCTTGGAATATGTAGCAGTAATAGAATGGAGTGGATTTGTTACCGATCGTGAAAAATTAACACACCTTAAGGAATTGCATATTCTGCATGAGTCCGTTCTTGACGAGCGTTTTTCTTATGATGCTGGGGATGGAAAAAAAGGAGTTCATGTTGCTTTTGTCCGAGTCTATCGTATGGAGCCTCCTGCAACATTACCGATGGAAAAACGTTTTGGAGGGTGTCGCTCTTGGATTAAACTACCTGAGATTACTCTAAATCCTCTTGTTTCTGTCCTCAGTGACGAAGAACATGAGAATCGTCGCAGGGTGCTTCATAAGGCATTATGATTGATCATCTTTTTCTGAGGAAAGAAAAGATCTCCTGTTTAGAAATTTAGTATTTTATTATTAATTAGCACAAATATTTTGACAGTGCATATTCGGACTGGCTTTTATTTTTATTATCCTTTATAAACTTGGCAAAGATGAAATATATTTTTGTAACTGGTGGAGTTGTTAGTTCTCTTGGAAAAGGCCTTGCCTCGGCGTCTCTAGGAACTTTATTAGAGCGACGAGGATTGCGCGTTGCTCTTCAAAAGCTTGATCCTTATCTTAATGTTGATCCTGGCACAATGAATCCGTTGCAGCATGGCGAAGTTTATGTCCTTGCTGATGGAGCGGAGACAGATCTTGATTTAGGGCATTACGAGCGATTTACTAATTCTTTGCTCACGCGAGCCAATAATGTAACGAGTGGTCAAGTTTATGAGACGGTCCTTTCTAAAGAACGACGTGGTGATTATTTAGGAAAAACAGTTCAGGTTATTCCTCATATAACCAATGAGATTAAGGCTCGTATTCGTCATTTTGAAGAGACTTCTCCTGCAGATATTCTGATTACTGAAGTTGGTGGAACAACGGGTGATATCGAAGGTTTGCCCTTCTTAGAGGCGATTCGTCAATTTATCCTGCAGGTTGGTTCTGAGAATGCAATTCTCATGCATGTGACATTAGTTCCTTTTATTAAGGCAGCAGGTGAACTTAAGACCAAGCCAACACAACAGAGTGTGGCTAAGTTGCGTGAGATTGGTTTGCAGCCTCAAGTGCTTCTTTGTCGTACAGAGCATCCTTTAGATCGAGAGGTAAGGGAGAAACTTTCTCTCTATTGCAATGTTCCCCTTGATGGAGTAATTGAGGCACGTGATGTGGAACATTCTATCTATGAATTTCCACTGATGTTACAACAAGAAGGATTGGATGAAAAAGTTTGTCGTCTTTTTGGTATTCAAACAGAGCCTGCAGACATGCTGGAGTGGCGAAAGCTTGTCAAGAGTATTGTTCATCCAAGTCATCGCGTAAGGGTTGCTATTATTAGTAAATATGAGTTGCAAGATGCTTATAAAAGTATTTATGAATCGTTAACGCATGCAGGAGGCGCAAATGATTGCGGTATAGAGCTTGTGGTAGTTGATGCTGAAGATATCGAGAGGGAAGGGGCTGAGAAATATCTTTCTAAGGTAGATGGTATTTTAGTTCCTGGAGGATTTGGAGATCGTGGTACTGAAGGGAAAATTGCGGCAACACGTTATGCTAGGGAGCATGAGGTGCCTTATCTTGGACTTTGTCTTGGTATGCAGATTGCAACCATTGAGTTTGCCCGTAATGTTTGTGGACTTGCAAAAAGTAATAGCACCGAATTTGATCCTCAAACACCTCATCCTGTGATTTGTCTTCTTGAGGAACAGAAAGAAATTTCTGATAAAGGTGGCTCCATGCGACTTGGGACTTGGCCTGCTCTATTAAAGCCAGGCTCTTTAGCTCATAGAGTCTATGGTCGCACTGAAATTGCTGAACGTCATCGTCATCGCTTTGAGTTTAATGTTGCTTATCGTGAACAGATGGAGGCTGCAGGGCTTGTTGTTTCGGGAACTTCTCTCGATGGATCTTTGGTTGAGATGGTAGAGATTCCGAATCATCCTTGGTTTTTAGCTGTTCAATTTCATCCTGAATTTCAGAGTAAACCGAATATGCCTCATGCATTGTTTAAAGGATTTATCGCAGCATGCATGCAGCGCTAGAGCTTGTCTGAAAGTAAACTTCAACCTTTTAATACTACCAATCGTAGTTTGGTAGTTACTAAACCTCTAAACTCTTAAACAATTGGTCCTCTTCTTTTTTAGAAGAAGATGGGCAATTATTCATATTCAATGTCTGAAGTTATCGATCCTCTCTCTGATCCCATTGCCTCTTACAACATCAGTAGATGGTCGGAAGGTTATGCTACCATTAATAAACAAGGGCATGTTGCTATTCTTCCAACACGCGAGGCTGATAAGTCCATTGATTTGATGGAACTTGTTAATGAGGGGAAAGGAAGAGGCCTTCGTTTTCCTCTTTTAATTCGTTTCCAAGATCTCTTGCGAGATCGTGTGAGGCGACTCAATGAATCATTCCAATGTTCAATGGAGGAAGCGGCCTATAAGAATGTTTATCGCGGAGTATTTCCAATTAAAGTCAACCAACTTCATGAAGTTGTTGAAGAGATTGTTGATGCAGGCAAGAAATATCACTTTGGCTTAGAAGCTGGCAGCAAGCCTGAAATGATGGCCGCGCTTTCAGTTCATGAGGATCCTGAAAGTTTAATTGTTGGGAATGGATATAAAGATTCTGAATTAATTAGAGCTGCTTTACTTGGCTTGAAACTAGGGAAAAAGGTTATTCTTGTAGTGGAGAAGATCGAAGAGCTACATCAGATTCTTGCGGTTGGTCAGCAGATGGGTATTACGCCTCTTATTGGAGCTCGTGTACGCCTTCTTTCAAAAGGGGCAGGTAAGTGGGCTACTAGTGGTGGTGAAAATGCAAAGTTTGGACTGGATACTGCGGAGCTTGTAACGATGAGCGATATTCTGCATGCTGCAGGAATTCCTGAGGCGCTTAAGATGCTGCATTATCATGTAGGGTCGCAGGTGCCTGATATTAGTACGATTAATCGAGCAACTTGTGAAGCAACACGTTTCTATGCCAAGCTCTATCAGATGGGACATCCGTTGGAGTATCTTGATGTAGGAGGTGGGTTGGGTATCGATTATGATGGGTCAAGTACCTCTTTTGATAGCTCCACAAATTATTCCGTTCATGAATATACAAGAGCCATTGTCTATAACATTATGGAGATTTGTGATGCGGAGAAGGTCCCGCATCCTATTATTGTGAGTGAGAGTGGTCGTTATATTACAGCACCTCATTCGGTCCTTATTGTGGAAGCTTTTGGAGCTATTGAAAAAGATCATGCTTCTGTTTTGGTTCAGGGAGATTCAAGCGATCATAAACTCGTGAGTGATATGCTCGAGATTCGTTCTGGTTTAAGTAAAAAAAGACGTCAAGAGAATCTTCATGATGCTCAGCAAATTCGCGATCAAGCACAATCAATGTTTGAACTTGGTCTTTTTGATCTTCGAGCTAAAGCAAAGATCGATACTCTTTACTGGCAGATTGCAGCTCAAGTAGTGCAGCTTTACAAAGGAGTAAAATATATTCCTGAAGAAGTAAAAGATTTGGAGATTTTACTGGCAGATCAGTATATGTGCAACTTTTCTGTTTTTCAGTCGATTATCGATCATTGGGCCCTTGGCCAACTTTTTCCTATTATGCCCATTCATCGTCTTAATGAAAAGGCCGATCGTCATGGAACTTTAGTTGATATTACCTGTGATTCGGATGGTAAGATTGCAAAGTTTATCGACTTGCACGATGTGAAAGAGACTCTGCCACTGCATCGTTTTTGTCCTAATCAACCTTACTATTTAGGGTTTTTTCTTACAGGAGCTTATCAAGATATTATGGGAGACCTTCATAATCTCTTTGGTCGCGTCAATGAAATGCATGTCTTCCTTGATGAGGATGAAGATGATGGTTATTACGTTGAAGAAGTGATTCCAGGAACTAGCGTGGGAAGTGTTCTTGCCCATACTCAATGGGATATCAAAGAGATGGTGCGTCGTATCAAAGCTCAACTTGACACTGCTATTAAGAGCGATCGCTTGAAGCCTAATGAAGGTATGAGGCTTCTTAAAGACTATGAACAGACCTTGCAGTCGTACACTTATCTGAATTTTTCATAACTACCAATCATTGCTTAAGCAATGATGGGTAGTTATAAAAAATGTAAATATTCGGTTAATTCAGTCAGTAAAATTTTTCTAAATATGCTGAAATCCTTTGCTACAGCGACTGAGGAGGCATAGGAAAATTGGGGTCAGGGTTCGTAATCTTGACCAAAAAATGGTACTATCATATCCAATCCTGAAAAGTTTGCACACCCAGATAACTCTAAAAATAGAAATTTCCATTGGTTAAGATTCGAGACCCTGACCCCATTTTCCTAACTGGGTTGGCCGAATATTTACCAAAAAACTATTTTATCGAAAATCGATTGGTTATACTAAGCAATTTTTTAAACTCAATTGCCGTAGGCAAGAAAATAAACTCGTTACCCTTTACTTCGTCTGAAACTCATCAAGCTTTCAAACTCTAACTAATCCTTCTTAAAAAGATGCAATCACCTTTAAAACACACAATGCATTCCCCGTTAGAACCAGCACACCTTGAAGCCGGAGCGCGCATGGTTGATTTTTCAGGATGGCTTATGCCGGTACAGTATAGTGGTATTAAGGAAGAGCATCAGGCGGTACGAACATCGGTGGGTATTTTTGATGTTTCTCACATGGGAGAAGTTTTCGTTTCTGGAGAAGGAGCTGCTTTGTGGCTTGAGGGATTGCTTGTTAATCGTCTTGGAAAACTCGCCGTTACTAGGGGACAGTATACCATGCTTCTTAATGAGCAAGGAGGTGTTATCGATGATTTGATTATCTATCGGACAGGAGAGCAAGAGTTTTTTTTGGTGATCAATGCTGGACGTCGAACTGAAGATCTGACTTGGTTGATGGCGCACCTGCCTCATGATGGAAGTGTTATTCTCGAAGATAGGAGTGACAACTATGCTGCCTTTGCACTTCAAGGACCACGTGCTGAGGCATTGCTTAGGGAGGTACTTCCCGAGGTAATACTTCCCAAGCGCAATGGTATTGCCGTGATTCCAAATTATCCTGGCGGTTTAGTTGCGCGTACTGGTTACACCGGAGAAGATGGATTTGAAGTTTTTCTGAGTAATACAGATGGTCTTCTTGTCTGGAGAAAATTAGTACTCGTAGGAGCTAAACCATGTGGCCTTGGAGCTCGTGATACCTTGCGTCTTGAAATGGGATATCCTCTCAATGGATCAGACCTTTCGATGACACGAACTCCACTCGAAGCAGGGCTCGAAAAATTTGTTTCTTTAGATGATCCTCTCAAAGGAGATTTTATTGGTCGATCCGTTCTTGAGCAACAACGTAAGGAAGGAATAAAGGAACGTTTAACCCCACTCAAGCTCATTGAAGTAGGTCCGCCACTCCGTTCTCATTATTCTATCTACTCAGGAGAAAGACTTCTTGGGGAAACAACGAGCGGCGTTCTGTCTCCAAGCCTTAGTGAGGGAATTGCGATGGCCTACCTTCCCATAGAATTTACAGAACCAGGCGCTATTTTAGAAATTGAAGTGAGAGGTCGACGTTTCCGAGTGGAGGTAACAACATTGCCATTTTATAAACGTTTAGTTTCCGTGAGCTCAAACTGAACTGAAGCATTTTTGTACCAACGTCACCGTAATAGGCAGAAGGAATAGCCACAAAAGAACACAAAGAAACACAAAAAAAAGAAACTTAGCGGTGAACTTGATTGATTAGTAAACATACTAAATTAAACTGTTACCTTTACTTCAGTCGTTGCGTAGCGAGGACTGAATGCGTTAATCCTATGAAATACATTATATCAACTTTCCTTCTTGCTGTTTCAGCAAGTTCTAACGTCCTTCTCGGTAATATTAGTACTACGAACTACAATAATCAGGTTGCAGGATTGAAGACAACAAAACTACCATTGGTGGATTTTTCTTTTCAAGTTGACCAAGAAGTTAGAACTACTACGAACTGTAACAATCAAGGTGATGACCTTGATTGTTACTTGATGATGGATCCTACAACGCTTGAAGAAGGAGCAGGAGTTTTGGGAGAAGGGTTGGGCGTTTTTGGGAAAAAAGCCACTTCAGCCCAAACGTCTGTAGGCACAACCTCAGCCTCACGCTCTCCGGTTGGAAACAGTTCATCAAGTGTAACGGGTTCTGGAAAAATCGACACCGATGCAGTGGCTGAAGAGAATTCTCCATCAGTAGAATGTGCCAGAGGATCAACTAATCGTTGGGGAAATCAATCAAGATTTGATAATTATTTCGCAGGTATTGCTCCTTCGAGCTTCCTTATATCAAGGATGAGAGGGCCCTTAATTTCACCTATAGCCTGCAGTTTACAGCCTATAACCTCTGTTCAGCCTGTTTTTCTAATAGCTACGAAACAAAAACAAGGGACAGGGATGGAAGGATCTGATCAAACTGTGGTAGATATTTCAGTGATTTCAGCAGAGGCTAGAGAAACAATAGCAAGAGTGACTGGTCAAATAGAAGAAACAAAGCAAGCATTGGCAAGAGCTTCTGCTAAAATAAAAGGGAATGAGTCGTATAGTTGGCTTTCGGTAGGCGAGTCTTTCCAAGCCGTAAAAGCCTACAAAGTAAAAGCAATTGAAGCTCAAGAAGTAGGAAAAGCAGCGCTCGCAGGAGGTTATCGAGAGGCTGCAACAACGTCCCAAAGAGCGGCAGATCAGTGGCGACTAGCAGCACAGACCTTTGCTGCAGGAAAAGGGTATGAGGGTCTTACCCATCAGAGTGCAGGCGTATCCTTCGAAAAAATAGCATGTGACCAAGGACGAATGATAGAAATGCAAGAGGCAGGGAAAGAGGCGCTTGCAGCAGGTTATCAAGAGGCAGTAGCAGGTTGTCAAGAGGCTGCAGAAGCATTGCAAAGAGCGGTAGATCAGCGGAAGGAATCAGCGCAAGCTAAGGTCTCAGAACTCGAGAGAATATACTCGTTTGTGCCAAGCAGGACAAGCAGCGCAGAAAGAAGCCGATGCGATAGCAAAGAAAGCGGAGGAGGCTATTTAGCCTGTCGGCTGAATAGTTAGTTCGCAGTTCGCAGTTGATAGTTAACTTTCTCGCTTTTGCTGAAAAGTCCATGCTAACTAGCGATGTTGTTATTTTCTAAGTTTCTTGTAACTACCAACGTCACTTTATTTCTGCAAAACAAACTGGACTTTAGCCATTTTTTAGTGGATATGAGCTGTTTTGTTAGAGCAGAAGTATTAAAAAAACAACACTCCTTCTCGTCATTCCCGCGGACGCGGGAATCCAGAAGAAGGTCAATTTTAATTTGGGTAGTAGCATCAAAAATACTTTATGAAACCAGGAATAAAGATCGACAGTCTCCTGGGTTCCCGCGTCCGCGGGAATGACGCTTAAGGTGTATCTGCTGTTTTTCTGAAATTACCCATTCTATTTTATTGATGATATTAAGGAAAGTCCCTGTATTTAGGTGTTTTCGTGCCAGTTGTGGTGCCGGTGGATCCGCAATCCATCTTAAGACAACAATAGAGTTGTTTTCGACATTTTCAAATGATGACTGGATTGCAAGTGCTGCCAATTTTATCAACGTCACTTTATTTTTCAGAAATAAAGTGACGTTGGTAGTTACAGCTTCTTTGCTCTCGAAGCCTTTCTAATAAAGGATCTAATAACTTTAAACTTTAGATAAGCAAAATAATTTCTGATCAGAATGGTTTCGACCTGTAGCCTGTAGTCTGTAGCCTGCAGCCTATCGTTCAGAGTTCACCTCCGAAGGAGGGGATCTGAACGCTTACAGATGCTTCGATAAGGATTTGTTTTACTTCAGGTGTCAGAAGGTGCAAATCACCACCATGGAAATAAGTGAGAGCTTTCAAGCATTCGCTTGGTTGAAAGGCTGGTCCAAACATGGTAGAGGCAGTTGTTAAAACCCGAATATTTCATACACATCATAGCGAGACGTAGCGCGAAACTTGATGAGGCAAGGCGGATGAAGAATTTTGATGCAGTGGCTGTATGTCTACATACTGCCCCAATCAAAATTCAAGTCCAACATAGCATTCATCAAGCTTCCCGCAAGTCGTAGTAGATGGGTATGAAATATTTGGGTTTAACCCTTGCTTAAAGATACGCCTTCTTGAATCATTACTGCAAGGTCTAGGTAGTCTTTGGCTTCGATGCGTTGAAAGATTACTTTGAGTTTTGTTGCCATGTAGGCGTTCCGATTCTCCTCCTTCGAAGGAAGGATCTGAAGAAAATTATCGGACGGCGAAGTAATCATTGGCAGAACTGAAGGTTATCTGAATCGGATGGGGGTCAGGGTCTCAAATCTTAACCAATGGAAACTTTTATTTTGAGAGAATCTGAAAGTATAAACTTCTCTGGTTTTAAAATGATGCGACCATTCTTTGGTCAAGATTGTGAACCCTGACCCCACATCTACGCCGTATCACAATTCGAGGGCCTTAATTGTTACGTAAACATACTAAATACTTCAATTTAGTTTTAGTTCACGAAAATTTTTTTATAAAAAAATTTAAGGCTTTTCTTTTTTCGTGTTCTTTGTGAATTCTTTGTGTTCTTTGTGGTGAATTCTTTCAGTTTAGTTTGAGCTCACGATTCGGCATATTAGCCCAATAGTTGTCTAGTCGGTAAAGGCGGGACCTTTTCAAATTGTGCCAGTCCTAGTTTGTAATGCCAGTAATGCCATGAGCGTTCGTTAAATTCTCCTGGTTCGGCCTGTTGGATGACCTCTGAAAGGCCTTCTTTGCCAATTTCCTGGGCGAGAGAGCAAACATCCTTGTAGTCCCCAATATTCATTACTTGAGCGACGATTTTTTCAGGCATCTCCATTGCCTCTGCAGGTGATTTCCACCAGATGTATTTAGCCATCCGAGCAATCGTTGCTGAATGCTGCCACGTTGGATGGGCGCTATTAAATGAATTAACCACAAAAAAACAATGAAATGAAGAAAAGCAGAGAAGAGAAGAAATTAACCACAAAAGAACACAAAAGAACACAATAAAAAGAGACCTGCCGGTGAGCTCCGCTGATTAATATATTTGTTTGGTTTTACTTGCACAGTCTATATCTACCGAACTCATAGTTGAACAATTGCTAGTAAGAAGATCACTATTCGGCCAACAGGCCGAATAGTTAGTTTAAGTTATAAGTTTAAGTTTAAGTTGATTTTTAGTCACTTCGTGACAGGGTGAGAAGTGAAACTTTTTTTAAAGAAGGACAACGATAAAAACAAAAACCTTATTTTACTTCAGTCGCTGCGCAGCAGGGACTGAATGATTGGTGTGGTTAATTTCTTTTTATGAATGTTGGTAGTTAGCAAGCGGAGCTGTTGGTGCGACGCCAAGAGGGCGAACCCATTCAAAAATTCCTGGAGAGGTTTCCTGAGCACGTGCGTAAGCTTCACTAAACATCTCAAGACGTGCATCAAGATTGTCAATGAGATGGAGTGCTATTGCTTCGGGAGTTTTAGGAAGGACAGGGGAGCCATAGTCAAGTTGACCATGATGTGCAGCAATAAGATGAAGCAAGTGTAAGCGGACTTCTTCGGAGGAGGGTTTAAGTTCTGTCCAATTCTCTTTGGGAAGTTCACGCCAGAGTGCATTGACGAGTTCAATACCAATGGTAAGATGTCCCATGAGTTCACCGCGCAGTTCGGCGCAAATTCCAAATCCTTGAGCAGGGGGGCATGTCTCCCAAAGTTTTCCACTATCATGAAAAAGGATTCCTGCAATGAGTAGATCGCTATTAAGGTGAGAGTAGACAGGAAGGAGTGCAAAAAACGACTGCATCATCCGTGCTGTATGGTCGAGGAGACCGCCTCGACGTGCATGGTGATTCTGGCGCGCAGCGGCAGAGCGGCGAAAGCGTGCTCCATACTGAGTTAGAAAATTTTCGCAAAGAGTTTTAAGTCGAGGGTCCTTTATGGAAGTAACAGCTTCCGTAATGACTTGATAAGCAGACTTGTTAGCTGCTTGTTGTTCAGGAGCTCCTTCTAGAAGGAGAGCAATTCCTTCTTCTGAAAGGGGAGTTATACTCCATCCATTCGCATCAAGGCCAAAAGATCCTTGGGAAAAATTTCCATGAACTTCAACAAAAGTACCTGGTGTGATTTTTTGACAAGCCGCATAGGCAGGCTTATCGCTCCAAGCTCGTAAGGTTAAGGTGTCGGTAGCATCACGTAGAATAAGCTCATAGAAGGGTTTTCCTGCGGATGTCTCTTTACGATTAACAGCTTCTGCTTGTGCAGAGATAATAGCTTCATAAGCAATACCATCACGTGTTGTCTCGCGTAGTTTTTTGATGTTTATCGAAGAAGGCATATAAGGGATCTCAAAATTAATGATATATCATTAATTTTGAGATCAGTTCGTAGTTTGCAGTTGGTAGTTGGTAGTTATTTTAGCTACTAGCAATGTCTTCATAGACATTAGTATGTTTGAGTTTCAACTTTTTTTAAAAGAATGTATGAGTTCAAACTGAACTGAAGTATTTGTTCTATGGTCGTAAATATAAAGTTAAAAAACCGACCAAATAAAAATATTGCTTCGCTTTGGTAGACTTTCGAGCAAAGCTCGAAAGTTAACTACGAACTACGAACTGCGAACTGCGAACTGCGAACTAACTATTCAGCCTATTGGCCGAATAGTTGCGCTTATTTCGATCGGAAGGTAAAGGTGAGAATTTTAAAAGGAGCGGTATCTTTTTCCCAAGGGCGTCGATAAGAGAATGTCAGTGTTGTTTTTCCTGGCGAGACTATTTTGAATGTCCAAGTTTCTCTTTCTATAAGAATGCATCCTATTGGGCGAATTTTTACTGAAGGAGGAAGGTATGCATCAAGGTAACCAGTCTCTTTGCTAAAAGTAGGTTCTCCTTGTTGTGATAATACTCCTGGATTGGCATCAATAAGCTCCCAAGAATAGCCTGTTGAACCACCATCAAAAGGAAGACTAATATTAAACATCGTTCCTTGCAGCAGGAATGAATCCGTTTCTGAATCATTTTCTGTAAGGGTGGGATTACCTGAAGGTATATTTTTTGTTTGAAGAATGCTTGAATACTGGGCGTTAGGATGATCAGGTATTGTTGAAGTCTCGGAAGGATTCTGAGCCATAAGCAGGCTAGAAGAGGTTAAAGAGACCATTCCAAGGAGGAGGGATTTTGCGAGGGGTTTGTTCATAATTGTGATTGTTGATGGTGAATTGTAACCATTAATGTCCATTCATTTCTGTGAAAAGAGTGGACATTGATAAAACATACGAACGTTTTTCAGAAAAGCAAATTTTTGTTAACTGCCAATATTAATTTACAGAACATTAGAAACTACCAACCTACTTTAAAAAAAGAAATTCACAGGGATGGAAGCGATGGAAGGGATAGCAATAATCGAGTAAGCACAACAAGGTATTAAACTCTTAGGATAATTTAATAAGAACTCTGATGACTTGTTTTCTTGATTTTATCCTCTGTTATCCCTTCCATCTCTTCCATCCCTGTTAATTTTCTGCAAATTGACGTTGGTAGCAACAGTCGATTTATAAATTTATCTATGATTAAAAGACTTGGGTTCAAAAAATTGTTTCTTTCTTCAAGTAATTTAGCCTTTAGCCTTCAGCCTTAACGTTCAGATTCCTCCCTCCATAGAACATAGGAGGGAGGGTCTGAAAGTATACTTATTTCGATCGGAAGGTAAAGGTGAGAACTTTAGCAGGAGCTACATCTTTTTCCCAAGAACGTTGAGAAGAGAATGTCAGTGTTGTTTTTCCTGGTGAGACTGTTTTGAATGTCCAAGATTCTTTTTCCATGAGGATGGATCCTATCAGACGAATTTTTACTGAAGGAGGCAGGTCAGCATCAATAGCACGAGCTTCTTTGCTAAAACTAGGCTCTCCTTGTTGTGCTAGAACTCCTGGATTAGAATCAATAAGTTCCCAAGAATAGCCTGTTGATCCACCATTAAAGGGGAGAGTAATATTAAATGTTGTTCCTATAGGGAGAAAAGTATCCGTTTCTGCATCATTTTGTGTAAGGGTAATATTACCTGAAGGTATATTTTTCTTTTGAGGGATATTTGAATATTGAGCGTTAGGATGATCAGGTGTTGTTGAAGCCTCGGAAGGACTCTGAGCCATAAGAAGGCTAGAAGAGGTTAAAGAGACTATTCCAAGGAGGAGGGATTGTGTGAGGGGTTTGTTCATAATTGTGATTGTTGATGGTGAATTGTAACTATCAATGTCCATTCATTTCTGTGAAAAGAGTGGACATTGATAAAACATACGAACGTTTTTCAGAATAGCAAATTTTTGGGAAAAGAAATTAACCACACCAGTCATTCAGTCCCTGCTACGCAGCGACTGAAGTAAAATAAGGTTTTTGTTTTTATCATTCTCCTTCTTGGAAAAAATAAAAAAATAGCTTTCGATGAATTTTAATTAAGCCACTGAGAGCGCTAGAAATTTTTTCACCCTCCTTATAGCAATTGTCCAGATGCCAATTGAGTAGACATACTCAAATCAAATTGTCACCTTTGCTTCAGTCGTCGCGCAGCGAGGACTGAATGACTGGTGTGGTTAATTTCTTACAGTTTCGGTTGCGCTGGTAATTAGGAACGCTTTCTTTCAAGGGTAAACTCACGCAGTTCATTTCCAAGCTGGTTGAGCGTTAGAAGAATCGTAAGGAGCAAAGCGCTTGGGAAAAGCAGGGTCCACCAAGCGCTTTTAAGAGGGTTAATGGCAGCTGCTCCCTCTGCTAGTAAAGATCCTAAGCTTGATTGAGGAGCTTGAACTCCTAGGCCCAGGAAGCTTAAGAAGGCCTCATCAATAATGACGGAGGGAATAGCTAGGGTTAAGTAAACAAGTAAAATCCCAACCAGATTGGGTAGGATATGTCGCCAAAGAATGATGAGGTGGCTTTGTCCTAAGACTCGTGCTGCTGCGATAAATTGGCGTTCTTTGAGGGAGAGGGTTTGACCGCGAACAATTCTGGCCATTGTTAACCATTCAATAAGGCCAAGGCTGAAAATCAAAATAAGGAGTCGTGAGGAGGAGACAACCCATGACCATCCAAGATGATCTGCGGCCTGTTGAAGGCGATCATTAAAGGCATTGATAAAGATCAATACAAAGATAAGTCGAGGGATAGCATACAGAATATCAACAAAGCGTGTCATGCCCGCATCCCACCCTTTTCCAGCATACCCTGCAATCATTCCATAGGAGGTTCCAATAACAAGGCTGAGAATGGCTCCACAACATCCGACAAGTAAAGAAATTTGTCCTCCTGTCAGCATACGATAACAGAGATCACGTCCATTAAGATCTGTACCACAAAGATGGTTCCAGCTAGGAGGAGTGTACGTTAGAGCACTTGGCTCACGATAACTCTGGGGAAAAAAGAAAGGAGCAATGAGAAGTACTAAAACAATGCCTAGAAAGAAAGTTACGAGCAGCGAGTAGCGGGTAGTGGGTAGGGGCATGTAGATAGAGTCCGAAAGTGAATTGATTCTGAAAATGGATTTTTATTGTAACTACTAACCTATCTCAAAAAAAAGAAATTAACAGGGATGGAAGGGATGAAAGGGATGGCAGAAAAAGAATACTGAATAATGAAGGATCTAATCATTATTTAATTTTGTGGACGCATTAATTTTATACACATCATTTTTGATTTAAGTCTCCGCCATCCCTTCCATCGCATTCCTTGCCATATATTAAAATAGAGGTGGGCGTCCAGTCACAGCTGCGCAGTGACTGAAATAAAATAAGAGTTTTTTGTTTTATCATTATCTTTCCTTAAAAATTATAACCAGTATGCCTGGG
>DATEBV010000108.1:0-3404 GCA_035287205.1 Chthoniobacterales bacterium
AAACTACTACCAAAGAAAAAGCGGCAGCTGAGGTGATGAGACTTGAAAAGGTCAAAGAGGCTTGGGCAAGACAAGCTCTCAATTGGGAAATTGCGTCACAAAATAATAAAGAGGCAAATGCTGAGAGCTCCATTCAGTTTGCTCGACTCGCTCGGGTTTATGAAATTGCCTCTGAGGAGGCATATCAAGCAGAGAGAATTTGGAACGCCTTAAAAGATAAGAAAGAAGCCAGTAGTACAGATATGAAAAAAACTTGTGTAACATTATTAGGCGAATCTATTGAATTTACAAAAAAATCATCTTTTGAACGGAGTGAAGAATTATTTAAGCAAGCTGACAATGCATGGAAGGAAATTAAAAAACAAACTATTGGAGGGAAAATTGCTCAAGCAGCTGATCATGCTACAAGTGTATTACAATATGTTAACATTTTTGGGATTATTTCTCCAGCGGCATTTTCTCAAATTATTAGTTTAAGTGCTAATGCCATGAACAATCAAGAAGTTGCCACAATTGTCGCAAATACTCTCGAGGGGTCTGCAAGAAAATATTATGCTAAAATTGCGAGAATCGAGGCGAGAGAATCTACTTCTGAAGTATTTAAAAATAGAATGAAAGATTTAGAAAATAATTTGAAATTTTTAAAATTAGAAAAGGAAAGAATAGATAAAAAAAACCAAGATGAAGAAGCAATTGACAGGGAGATTGAACGAGCCGAAATTCGTCTTAATGCTCATAGAGAGGCTTGCGATGTATTCTGGCCAACAGAGACTCCAATAAAAATAGGCGAAGGGATATCATCCTTTAGCTTGAATCAACCTTCCTCGTCCTCTTCTAGTAATAATAATATCATTTCTAGTCAGGATGTTTCCGAATCAACACCTCAACCTACTGGACGATTCCAGGTAGCTGTTGGTTATAAGGGAGATAGGGCTGATAAGGATGTTGTCCTTATGCAACGGGCTCAAGAGAAAATAGAAACAGCGGCAATAACACGTGCTGAGTTTATAAAATTTGTAAGGGATGATGCTCAACAGAGGGATGACGACGCTGCAGAATTAGATGCGCTATAACCTCTAGCCAACGAGAAGAGCAGAAAATTAACCACAAAAGAACACGAAAGAAGAATTTTTATGCAGATTACCCCTATTTCTCCAATTTCCGAATCAGTGATTTGGAAATTGGAACACCTTCACCATTGAAGATTTACGAGACACTGTCTCGTAAATTGAAGAAAGAAAATGGCCACGCTACTACAACTCATTTTAATTTAATATGAATAACTTAGAATGCTCAACTACCAAACCACTTGCCTATAATGATATGTATGCAAGTATCTCTGAAGCTATTCTCTCAGCTAAAAATAAACTAATACGTTCTGTCAATATTCCTATTTTATTATTTATAAAATATTTATGAAAAAAATAATTACTTTTCTATTAGCTATCTCTTTAAGTTTCAGTATTAGCGATCTGCTTGCTAAAATTGATCCAGACATTCCAGTAGGTACAGCATCGGATTATATTCTTCCTTATCATGAAGAGGAAGGATTACCTTGCCTTCTTTTAACCCAGGAATATATAGAAGACCAAGAAACTCCCTCATTAATGATGGATCCGGTGTCAGCTGAAGAAGTAGGGAAAGCTCTAAAAGAAAAAATCCTTGGTAAAGAAGCTCTTTCAGGAGCAAATAAACCAGTTGATAATAAATGGAATGCTGCTGTTGCTCACAAAGAACATCAGGCAAATGAAGAGATTGTTCGTATGGGAAAAGCTCAAGAGAGGGTAGAAGAAGCTACAGCAGCCCGTACAGGTTTTATAGAACTTGTCAAGAATGATGCGAAGAACAGAAGTGCTTTTATAAGTGAATTACAACAAATTTGGACATCGGATATTATTTCTACTTCGTCTGAGGTCGTGATAAAACTTGTTGCAGATACCAGATATGAAGCACTAAAAGCCGACTTAAGCGCCATAGAAGCTAAAACTGAAGCCCATAAGATGGACCTTGATAAAGAACTCAAGGCTTATAAAGAGACTGCAGGAGCATGGAATAAAACAGCTATTGCTTGCAATCAAGCATTTTCATCAGTTAACACAATAAACATTGCATCGAATAGTAATAAAGAAATTGAAGAACTAACAACGCTTCTTAAAACTGCTGAAGTGAGAGCTTCTACTTGGACTGCTCATATTCCTTGGGTTAAGGCGAGGGAAAAAGAACTAGCGATAAAGGATCCGGATCATCTTAGCGAGGAAGAAGCTGTTGACATAGAAACCGCTTGGGAAGAAACTATCGAAGCTACACAAGCAGCATTGGATAAACTTTATGAAGTAAATCTTCCGAGCTTGGTAACACTTGAAGAACCAGAAATCAATGCTCTACTTACAGAAGCAAAAAAGCAACAAGCGAATTGGGTAGCTAGAATTAAAGAGCTGAAGACATTGGAGACACAAGGAGTGGAAACAACAGGAGCCAATGGAAAACAGAACAGAGAAGATCTCCTTTTACAAGAGATCAAGCGCAACAAAGCAAAAGCGGATCAATTAGCAAGGAAGGCTGTTTACTCAGAGAAAAACCAACGAGCTTACGAATCCTGGGAGCTTCCTGGAGAAATCCCTAATTTTTCTTTTCACGTTTTTGAGGAGGTTGACGAGGAAAGAACTTCTGAAGCAGTAGAACCTCCTGAAATATTAAACGAAGAACTAGAAGAAAAGGGACGACGACTTTTGCGAAGTGAACGTGCAGTACAAGAAGCACGCGAAACAGCTCGGACTAGCATTACTGCTGCGATAACTATTGCATCGTCATCATCTTATCCAGCAGCCATAACCGAAGTTACTGCTAGAGATCTCTTCAATCATGAAGAGCAGCTTGAAGCCTCTATTATGGCTGAAAGTCTCAACCCAACTCCAGAAAACAAACTCCGTTGGGAGGCGCGAAAAATAGCCGATCAACTTATTGTCGAAGCCGCTAAAATAGCCAAACGAGAACGTGCTCTAAAACTAGCAAAGGCCGAAGAGAATGAAGAAGCCAGCGAAAATGATGAAACAGCAACTTTAACGAGTAGTATTAGTAAAAGCCTGAGTAACCTTGGTAGTAGTTTTGGCATATGGAGACCTAAAGCCATTAGCGTTCTTGGAAGTGTTACCGACGAGGTATCAAAAACTTCAGCTTCACAAGGGTCTCAATCTTCAAAACCTGCCAAAAAAACAGGTGAAAGCGACCTTGAAAGAGCAGATAGAGAAGTCGAAGAAGCTGAAACAAAATGGAAAGAAATGATCCTTCATCCAGAGTACGGAGCAGAAACAAGAAGAGTTAAGAACCTATCTTTACAGTCTACTGAGACTGCGAAGAGCTTCGTCACTCCGGTGCTCGAGTCCTCAGGTATGCCCTATACATTC
>DATEBV010000109.1:0-9558 GCA_035287205.1 Chthoniobacterales bacterium
ACTATTATTTTTATGACCGAGTAAGTAAAAAATTTGAAATGCCTTCACTAGCAAATTTAGTCGCTCAACAATCAGCCCGCTTTTTTAACATAGCTTGAATCATAAAATCCGCTGTTCACCCGGCGATATGGAGAGGATACGTTTGTATTAAACAAATTATCGATTTTTTCAATACAGACTAAGGTGTGTTCATCCGCCGTATAGCGATGATAAAATTCATGCTGTACAAGGCAGGTCAACGCTCCAAATTCAGGGAGATATTTTCCCAAAAATCCAAGATCATGCATCATTCTTAAAATACGACCCACTTCCCCTTTGCGCGCAAGAATAGCCAAAAAAATTCCGCGAACTTCCTTCGAATATTGAAAAGTGCGATCTACCAACTTAAGGCGCCTCTTTATAAGGTCACTTAACTCAGGAGAAAAATCCAACGATCGAAGCTGTGCTAAATAAAAAGCCTGCATCATGCGAAATGGATCTTTACTAAAGTTTTCTTTTTCAACAGGAAATAGCATTTTATCTTGAATAAGAAACCCATCGACTAGTTCTTTCTTTTTTTTTCTCTGAAAGAGGCATCCTAACAGATGTGACTTTTTTGTAGTGAGTTTCATTCTTCCTAACACTGCTGAAGTGATAAGAAAAATATCCCTCGTCCTTTCATAATAATCCTTCATGAAAGCCTCACTACGTCTAATAATATGACGCTGAGGATAACCTAATGCTGTAGCCACTTTCCCTTGGAGCAGAAGCGTTAACTGATCATTGGCACGCCCTTCCTGATAGTGCATCTCATTACGTACGCGCAAAAGAAAATCATAACTATTCTCTAACTTCTTTCGTTCACTTTCTCGAAGAAATTTGAGTTCTACTAAACGGCAAAGACTTGCAGTTCCAACCTTAAAAATGGCAATCCAGAGAATATTTTGATAATCACGCAATCCTCCACTTCCTGATTTTATATTGGGTTCCTGCATGAAGACACTCTTTCCAAATTTTTCCCTTAGATACTGAAGATTTTCTAATCTCCAAGCGATATATTTCTTCTCATGTCCAAGAACACAATGTTTTTTGAATTTCTCTTTAAAACTCTTAAATGTCTCTTTATCTCCTGCAAGAATTCGACACTCTAACATAGCAGTCTTACTCAACATCTCCTTATTCGCATGCTCTATAGAATCACCAATGGAACGTGTTGCATGACCCACCTTAAACCCAAGATCCCAAAGCACCATGAGAATGGAACTAATGATCTTCTCCATAGCAGGCGTCGGTTGTTCTTCTTTATGAATAAACATGATATCAACATCACTGAAAGGATTCATCTCACGCCTACCATACCCTCCAAATGCACCAACACAAATTCCTTTAAGCGTAGGCTTTTCTACAACCTGCTTAACAACTAAATCAAAAATCTCCTTAAACAAAATATCGATAAAATCGGAACGGCGTTGCACAATCTCTCGTCCACTCCCACCACTTGCATGCCATCGTTTAAGTCTTTGTTCCTGACTTTTTTGAAACCGTTGAAATAATTTTAACGGTATTTCCTTCGCCTCACGCACCGAGTCTAAAAAATCCTTAACAGCTTGTGCAAACATACGATCTTTATGAGAGCGTTGAGATCCTTCAGATCCACTCTCCTGCGGAGAAGGAATCTGAACCAAATGATCGGACTGCGAAGTAGAGATTGTTTTCATGGACGCTATTGTAGGCGTTCAGATCACCTCCTCCGAAGGAAGGATCTGAACCAAATGGTTGACTGCGAATACAAAGAAATTAACCACAAAAGAACACAAAAGAAGAAAATCCATAGAAAAGTTGAGAGCTCTAGAAAATTTTTTACCCCTCCTTCTTGTGACCAATTGTTCAACTATCAGTTTAGTAAACATAGACTGTGTAAGTCAAACCAAACAAATATATTAATCAGCAAAGTTCACCGAAAGGTCTCTTTTTTTGTGTTCTTTTGTGTTCTTTTGTGGTGAATTTCTTACAGTTTCGGTTACATTGGTAATTAAGTTTTAATCACTATCTCTACACGACGATTCAACTTTTGCTGTTCAATAGTTCCGGTGCTTGGCACAATAAAATGACTTTTACCCAAACCACGTGACTCAATCTGCTGACTATTAACTAATTGTTTAGTAATAAGCCATTGCTTAACAGATTCAGAACGTCGCGTGCTTAAATCGAGATTATAGCTATCACTCCCAAAACTATCAGTATATCCTTCAATCAAAAAATGAGCTTTAGGATTACGCTGAATGAGCATTGCTAATTTTGAAAGACTCTCTTCCGCTCCTAACTTTAAATGCTCGGAGTCATACTCAAAGAGAAGATCGGTAGGAAGGAGAATAGGGGCTGTTTTTGAAGAGAGTGGCATAGCATTCTTAATCAATTCATCGAGTTGGCTATAGTTTTTACCAGAAATATTTTTTTGATTATTAATAAGATCACCCATAGTAGTACTCGAACTCACAGATTGATCTAAAACCAACTGTGGTTGATCGGGTCTTGCAATCGTTGTTGGGATAAGTTCTTTATCTAATCCACTCTCTGGTTTTTCATTGGAAAACTCTTCTACCATAATATTGCTTGGCTTTTCAACAAATTCACTCTTTATTATCTCTTCTTGACTTGAAACATTCATCGATCCTGAAAGAGTAACTCCAACTGGCTTTAATAAAGATTGATCCTCTTTCTTTTGAGTTTCTTCGAGTAGTTTAGGATCAATCTCAGCACGTTCTAAGTGAAAACGCCTAGGAATAACAGTATCGTAAGATACTGGATTGAAAGCTGCTATTGGAATATTACCTATCTTTTGAAGAAGAAAAAAATGAAGAAATAAAGAACATAAAATCCCTAAGAGAAGCCAAAGAAAGAAATCATGAGAAGAATTAAATTTCCAAGGGGATTTTTTTGACTGTACGGGTAGTTGCTTTGGTATATTATAACTGCTCGAAAATTTCATTATTTATGTAACCACTAAAGTAGAGTAGACACCTAGGTAGTTGTTTAAGATTTTATCCTTATATGGGAATAGATTATTTCTTTAAAAGCCTTTAGTTATTCCCATCCTCTATTAAGATACATTTAAAATAAAATAACTTTAATCATCATAAGAATGGGAATAACATACTCTTTTTTATCTTCTATTCAGAAAGAAAGGCTGTTATGATAAATTTTCCTAGTGAATAATCAATAAAAAAGAAGAAGTTTTTTTAATAATTAAGTTCTATGGAACGATTCATTCCTACAAGATAACACTCACTCACATTTTATTCACATTTTATTAAACCAAGATTCCTGAAAAAAGAATATTAACAGGGATGAAAGGGATGGAAGGGATAACAGAAGAAAAAATCAAGACAATAACTCACCAGAGCTCTTATCAAATTGTGATAAAAAATTTAAAACTGTCGTCCTACTCAGTTGTCTTTATCCCTTCCATCGCATTCGTTTTTATTATTTTTCATTAGCTATTTTCTCTATTTTAATATACAGCAAGGAATGCGATGGAAGGGATGGCAGAGACTTAAATTAAAAATGGTGTGTATAAAATTAAATAATGATAAGTCTCTTTATTAATCAGCATTCTTTTTCTTCCATCCCTGTTAATTTTCTTTTTCTTTTATCCCCCTTTTATCCTTGTTAACTTCTATGTCTTTTTTTAACTATCCCAAACATTATCAAGTTATTGTTATAGGAGCTGGTCATGCTGGAGTAGAAGCTTCTTTAGCTTCTGCACGTCTTGGGTGCCAAACACTTCTTCTTACTCAAAATGCTGATACTATCGCACAGATGTCATGTAATCCTGCAATAGGAGGATCTGCTAAAGGTCATATTGTTCGTGAGATTGATGCTTTAGGAGGAATCATGGGACTTAATGCTGATGCTACAGGAATTCAGTTTCGAATGCTCAACGCAACAAAAGGACCTAGTATACGAGCTCCTCGTGCTCAATGTGACAAGAAAGCTTATCAATTTCGATTGAAGGCAATTTTAGAAAAGAGTCCTAACCTTGATATTACCCAAGCAAGTGTGACGAAGTTTTTAACCCAGGGAGATCAGATCATTGGTGTTGAGACTAATCATGGAGTTCGTTATCACTGTGATGCTGTTGTTGTCACGACAGGTACTTTCATGAGAGGACTTATTCATGTTGGGAAAAAAAGTTCTCCAGGAGGGAGAATGGCTGATACTGTTTCAGGAATAAGTGAGAGTCTAGAGAGTTTAGGTTTAAAATTAGGACGCTTTAAAACGGGAACACCATGTCGTCTTCTCGCAAATTCTCTTGATTTTTCTGTTTGTGAACGTCAAAATGGAGATGTTAACCCCTCCCCCTTTTCTCATATTCGTGAAACTATCACTTATGATCGTGAAGAGGTTCATACATTGAACCATTATAAAGATGAATGTTTCCACGTGGAACAAATTCCATGTTGGCTTACTTATACAAATGAGAAGACTCATGAAATCATTCGATCAAATATCGATAAATCTCCTCTCTATTCTGGAATGATCGATGGGGTTGGACCGCGATACTGTCCTTCAATAGAAGATAAAGTCGTCAAATTCTCAGAAAAACCACGTCATCAGATTTTTTTAGAACCAGAAGGGCGCCATACAGGAGAAATTTATGTAAATGGAATTTCAACGAGTCTTCCTTTTGAAGTTCAATATGCTTTTATTCGTTCCATTCCTGGTCTTGAAAGAGCTGAAATCCTTCGTCCTGGTTATGCAGTAGAATATGATTACTCTTTTCCTAATCAACTCTACCCTACTTTAGAAACTAAGAAAGTCTCTGGTCTCTATCTTGCTGGTCAGATTAATGGGACTTCAGGTTATGAAGAAGCGGCTGCTCAAGGTTTAGTTGCTGGTGCTAATGCTGCTTTAAAAGTTCTCAAAAAAGAGCCTTTGATTCTTGGTCGAGAGGAAGCCTATATCGGTGTAATGATTGATGATCTTATTACCCGTGGTACTTCAGAACCTTACCGAATGTTTACCAGTCGGGCTGAATATCGTCTCAGATTACGTCAAGATAATTGTGACATGAGATTAACTGAAAAAGCAATACAATTAGGATTAGTATGTTCTTATAGGGAAAAGAAATACCGTGAAAAAAAAGCTGCATTAACAGAGCTCACAGAAAATCTTCCTAATCTTCGTTACGATGCAATTCCTTTAGATCTTTGGTTACGTCGGCCAAAAAATAGTGCAGCAGAACTTCCTCAAGATATTTTAGGAAAGTATCCTGCAGAAATTTGGTCACTCGTTGAAACTGATTTAAAATTTGAAGGTTATTTGAAGCGCGAAGAGATGCAAATTCAGCGTTCTAAAAAACAAGAGGATTGGAAAATTCCAGAGGGAATTGATTACAGTACTGTTCCAAGTCTCAGTTCTGAGGCGCGTCAAAAACTCTCAGAGTTTACTCCTTCTACGATGAGACAGGCTTCCCGAATTAGTGGAATTACTCCGGCTGATCTTGATGTGTTAACCCTCTGGATAAAGAAGGAAAAATAGCCACAAAAGAACGTAGAAGGCAAGTAACGGGTAACGAGTAACGGGTAACGGGTTCTGATGCGGAATTTACTAAGTTAACCTTATATGACTAATCCTTATATGACTAATAGAGGAGATTTAGTCAAGGAGAAGAGTAGAAATTTGCCACAAAAGAGCACAAAGAAACACAAAAAAAGTATCAATCTATCTGAAAAAAGAAATTAACAGGGATAAAAGCGATGGAAGGGATAGAGACAATTTGAGTAAGCACAACAAGGTATTAAATCTAAAAGGTTATAGGCTGTAAGCCTATTGGCTTCTAAAATCATCCTTTTTAAAACTTTGTCTTACTTACTAATTCTGCAAAATTAGCTGTTTCATTAGCAGCTCTCCTAGCCCATTCATCCTCAACACTCCATTCAGAATGAATAGGATTATATTTAGCCTCATTAGCAAAAATTCTAGCTTGATAAGATTTTTGGGCTGCGGTTTGGAAGCGATTCATAGGATTTAATATCCATTCAGTAGCAGCAACAAAACCACCACCAAGAGCACCAACACCAAGAGCACCAACAATAGCTCTACCAACAGCTCCATTAACAGCCCCATCAAGAGCACCAATAAAAGCCCCAGCAACAGTACTGCCAACAACTAGAGAGTTCTTAACAATATGGTGTCTCATGGTAATAGAGGTTATATCAATAACACTACTAGTTGCATCAATTGTTCCAAGGAGCTTATTATAAGAAAATGTGTTTTCATAAAGAATTTGCCATCTGTATGTTTCATCGTTATATTTAATAGGATTTATAACATTATTAAAATAAGACCAAGACCATTTGCTATTTATAGCATTTATAGCATTGATAGCATCTCTTAAATTATGTAATGCTTTTTGAGCAGCCTGAGCATTACTAACAGTAGGAGTCGTATTAAAATCCTTAACAGCTTGAGCAAAAGGGCTCCACTGATCCTCAAGTTTATCAAAAGGAGCTTTCAAAACAATCTTCTTTACGGTTGGCACGCTAGTTGGCTTACTTGGATTAGTTGGCAGGCTTGTTGGAGTATTTGACTCCTCCTTTGTCCTTTCTCTGAGAGAAAGAGATGTCCAATATTTTTGCTTATTTTGAGCTGTCTTTATTTCTTCCATCAAAGCGTCTTTCTTAGCTTTGGAAGCCCAAGAAGCTTTTTGTAAAGCATCACTCTTAGCCTCTAACGCTTTACTCCAAGCTAGCTCAGTAACAGTAGTAGTCTGAAGACATTCGGGTGAAAAACTATTCTGATCAAATTTAGAACGTGGGCAGGCTTTCTTAGCATTCTCATGAGCTCTGGTAGTATTATTCCAAATATCATGAGCAAACTTGTGGGATTGGTAATAGTCAGGATCGAGAAACCTACTCATAAATCCTGACCAAACGGGTTCAGACGTCATTGCTGTATGAGTAACATAACTAGCTACCACTATCCCGATACCCCAAAATATGCTTCGTGGATTAACATTCACTTTGTTTTTAAAACCTGTCTTCACAGTTGATTGACTCTCTGCTACCAATTTATTCAGATCTGCAACGTGTTGGTATATTGAAGCCATCTCAGCTGATGCAGCGGCTTGTTCTAATTTAATTGCGGCCAGGCTATAGTCTGCGGCTAGAGGCGCTTGAGTTGTTTCAAACGCTTTCTTCCAATATTCTGTGTTCTTTTCTAAAGACATTACGACTTCTTCCCAACAGGATAAACTATCTTCTACTATTGTTTGCGTTTTTGATCGTGCTTCTTGAGATTTTCTTATTGCTTCTGCTACATTCTCTTTTGGTGACTTTTTCCACCTTCTAAGCACCTCTTGATATCTTGCTAAATCAGCTTCAGCTTTATCTTGTTCTTCTTTAAATTTTTCCAAATCAGCCTTTGCTCTTTCCGCATTTTCTTTAGCTATTGTTTTTGTATTATCTCTTACTATCCATTGATTATTAAACTGTTCAACTTTCTCCCATGCTAGACCGTTTGTTTCTGTAGCTTCCTCTATTCTCTTTTCTATTAGGGCAATTCCTTCTCTTATTTCTCCTATCCTTCTTTCTACCTCAGTTTTGACCTTCTCCTGTTTTTCTAACCATTCCGCTCTCTCCCGTGCTAATTGACTCGCAACTTCTCTCTCTTGAGCTGTTTTAGTCTCTTCTTGCAAACGTCTCTTTTCTATTTCTTGGGCATTGACAAGGGCCGTTTCGGCAAGTTGAGTATATTCTGTTTTTTTATTTGTTGCTTCTTGAATTTTTTTATTTATCGTAGCTTTTTGGTTCGCATCTGTTGTTTTAGATAGAACATTTCTTTTTCCTTCTTCTGCCTTTACCCAAGCAGTAATAACATTTTCTGCAAAGCACTTAACTTCTTGATAAGCACTTTCTGTTTGGGTTTTATCAGCTGATGCTTTAACAATATTCGCTTGACGACTAAGATCAAGGGCATGATTCCAAATAGTATCGGCATTTTTAATTGCTTCATTAAGCTCTGCAGTCAGTCTGGCCTTTAGTTTCATGAGCTCGTTCTGATGAACTGTACGTTGAGTTTCTATCTGTTGTAGATCATGATTCCACCATGATTGTAATCTTGCAGAAGTCTCGTTCTGTTTTCTTTGAAGTGTTCCCAACATATCATCATAAATAGAACTCATCTCTTCTGCTTGTTGAAGCAGCTCTTCTTGTGAGTTCTGTAATGCCAAAGAAGTTTTTGCTTTCTCGACGGTTTGTCCTATCTTGAACCAAATAATTCTTGTCTCCCATAGCATCTGTTGATTAATGGCCTCTTCAAGGTCTTTTTCCCAAGCAATTTTAAGCTTTCGAAGGGGTTTCTTATCAAGAGCGTTATTGCATACTTCAACAACCTCTTTCCAGGTCTGTTCTGTAGCTTGAGCCTCTTGCAGAATGTTGTTCCAATTTGTTGCTCGAGATGATGGCAAGGAAGAGATTAATGATAAGGATGAAATTTTTTCTCTTAAATCATTAGTTACCAAAGTCGCTTCAAATGCTTTTTTCAAAGCCTCACACCAACTGTTTCTTACTGCAGTCTCATTGGTTATAGGATCTATTTTCTGTTCCAGTTTTTCTTCTTCTTCGCGTGCAAGCTCAAAGGAGGTTTCGGCTTCATTTAGGGAGGAAAGATCAGTTTGAATATGTTGTGCCTCTTGCAATGCCATCTCTGCATTCACTGTAGCAAGTTTGGCTTCTGCAAGGTCTCTCTGAGCCTTCTTAAACTCATGATCACTTGTAGTCTGTATGGTAAGGGCTTTCTGATAAATCATATTCAGTGAGGAATTTTCTTGATCCAATGGTGTTGCATGCTGATCAGCAAGTATCTTTTGATGTCCTTCTTCTTCCTCTTTTAAATAATCCTTTGCTGCTTCTTCTGCTCGCTGGGCCTTTTCTACAGCTAATTTTGAATTCTCTTGAAATAAAAAGGTCATTTTCTTTTTAGCCGCTAACTCTTGGTCTTTAGTAGATGGACTATGAGGAGTCTGTAAGTTCATTTGCTCTTGTTTTAAGGTAGCTCCAAGTTTCATTCGGGCTGTCTTATAGAGGGTATTCTGAATCCATTCACTATCTACGGAACTTACAGAACGTGTCTCCATATCAGCATGACCTGTGGCTAAAGCATGTTGCTTTTTAAATTCTTTCTTAGCTTGTAAACTCTTTTCAAGTACGTTGCTGGCAACATGAGCCCTTCCTTCTGTTTCGATAGCATCTTGAATATGAGTGTTTAGCACGTTATTAATATCTTCACTAGTGGAGGAATCAGCATCGGAGGCATAATCGTCTGCATCGTTCTCATCACTAGTATCTCCTGTAGACTTAAGTCCTCCCGTAGGTTGAGATTTTTTAGGCCCTCCTCCTCTCAATCTCAGAACTTGACCGGAAGGGTTACTAGAAGCAACTTCAGCCACTGATCTCTCAGCGATGACCTCTCTTTTTCCAAAAATTCCCAAGGCTTCTTCGATTGCTTTGGTTCCTGCTTCAAGAGAAGGATTCATCATCAATTTGGGCGCAACGCCCAAATAGGGGATGGAAGATG